>NZ_RYDP01000010.1:0-136002 GCF_003970395.1 Flavobacterium sp. GSP27
ATAAAAGTGGCTTTTAGCAAGCCACCAACACTAAAAGGTACATCGCTCATTAGAGCAGTTAAAGTATAAACGGTAGCAGAAACAGCTGCGCCAATAGCAACTGCAACCAAAAAAGGAATTATTTCCCCACTAGGATCGGTATACATTAGTGGGTTGTTCAACACATACGCATAGCGGTTGTAGTTTTGGGTATTCTCCGGTTGCTGGATAAAATTATCGGGCATTAAGAAAGAACGTAAAACAGGATCATATAAACGACCGTTCATATGAATTAAGCCTACCTCAGAAAGGTGTTCATGACTCGTATAACCACGATCTAAGAAAAGCAATTTTGCAGCGGTACCATCTGTAGGTAAAACTATTGCTACTCCATTTTGTTGCAATTTAGCTAAATTTCCCCAAGCATCAAAATGACGGCGTTCTATGGCTAGTCCATTTTCATCAGAAATGGCAATAATACTGCCTAAATAATCGCGATGTAAGTAGTACTTTTTATCGACTATAGTTCCTGTCGCTAGGTTTTTTATTTTTTCTACATACAGTGGGGCACCATAGGCATCTCCTGCAATATAGGTACGAATGGTAATAGTTGTAGGGGTTTTAATAATCTCTACCGTACCATCATCAGTATAATCCTTAGTTTTAGTATATACTCCGGTAGTAGCTGGTGGTGTAATGGTAAAACCATAATTCATAGTTTGACGGGACAAATGCGAATTGTAAGCAAAAGTAGTACTTCCTTTATCACTCTCATTTATACTTATCGGGCTTTTGAACATGGTATAACTCACTACTTGTTTGGGTAATGTGTTGTAATAATTCTTCCCTTCGGGAGTAAGGACAATAGCACTCTTTCTGTAAATACCAGTTGCTACGTCTGTGTTATAATTTACTGAACCTAATTTATTGTTGGTGGTAATACGTCCTTTGTTATCATAGCTGTTAGAATCGCTAGTACCATTCAATGGATTCGTCCATTGCGTCAATCGATCCAAGTTGTCATAGATAAAACTTTCACTAGTGCCTAGTGTTAGGTTCTGGCGACTGTTTAATGTACCTTTTATTCCATTAAAATCATACGTATTATGCAAAATAGCTGTACTGGATAGCAGGTGTTTTTGTGAACTAAAATACCCATCAATTGTGTAGGCATTGGTAATGGCAATACCATTCCCTAGTGTCTCTGTCAACGATTGCATTTTTTCATTGGCGGTATTCCACTGCCACAATACGGCATCATTACCATCGGTAATTTTGTCCATAATGCCATTATAGGTGTTATAGTTATTCTTTGTCACCACAGTAGCCACCATCCCAGTAATCAATTCTTGAGTGGTACTGGTACTGGTAACAGGTCTGCTAAACGAATCGAATGTGATCGATTTAGATTGTGTAAATCGGCTGTTGGATTCACTGGTTGTTAACAAGCGATGCAAACTATCATAGCCATACGTGAACACATCAATACTAACTCCATTAGATTTTTTACTAGTCTCACTAGTAAGTTGATTTAATGAATTATAAACATAATCTGTTTCTATATCAGTGCCATCGCCAATTAATTTTTTCTTTATCAATTTACCATAAGCGTCATAGGTATTGGTTGTACTTCCTTTCGGAGTCGTTTCTGTCAAGGATTGACCAAAAGCGTCATAAGTATAGGAATAATTTCCAGCATTAGGATCATTCATAGCAATTTTATTACCCCATCCGTCAATACTAATTGTTACTTTATGTCCCTCATAATTAGATTGTTTTAATTGACCGTTAGCGTAGTACGTGAATGCAATTACACCACCTGGATCAGTAGTTTCTATTTTATTCCCCAAAGCATCAAGCGCTGCAGTGGTGGTTTTTCCATCATCAATACTTGCAGTTGTCAATCCTGAATAGGATAATGTTTGTATACGACCAGTAGGTGCAGTTACTTTTACGGGACGTTGTAAATAATCATATTCATAATTAGTAAATCTATTAGGGAATGAAAAATAGGGTTCACTTACCCATGATTTCCTTCCTAAAGCGTCATAAGAAACCATGGTTGAGATCATAGATCCAGCTGCCAATCCTTTTGTTGAGTTGCGCACTTCACGACCTAAAACATCATATTCTACAACAGATAATCCATTTAAATTATTGGTAGTGGTTGTAGTATATCCACCAGAACTTAATTTGTTATAGACTGTTGTTGTTGTAAGGGGTGTTGCTGAAGCATTTGATACCGATGAATTAATTAGTTTGCCCCAACTATCATAGCCATTAGTACTAACTACACCCATATAATTTGTTGATGATAGTACTTGGCCCAAAGTATTATAGGTAAACTGATTAATAAATCCTTGATGATCTGTTTTCTTTATAACGAATCGTTTAGAGTTGTCGTATTCATCAGTAATTGTTCTTGAAGCAACAGGACTTGGAGCGCCCGGAGCACTAATAGTTTTTGTTAGTAAATTCCCTAATGTATCATACGTCATATCTTCGACGAGAGCATAACCGGTATTATGACCCGTTTTTTCAGATTTGGATAATGTCGTTCCAGAATAGGTATACGTTTCACTAGTTGTTCTCGTATCGCCGGTGCTATTTGATGTTGAAGTAGCAATAGTTTTAGGACGTCCTACATAATAATTTGCCCCTACACCTGATGGGTTATTTTCATAGGTTGAGGTGGTGGTTGCTGTTCCCTGCAGGGCAGTGCCAATACTTTTTTTAGAAACTCGTTGTGTTTCTAGTCCATAATACGAACTAGAGTTGACTGAGCCGTCATAAGTAAAAGTATCTTCAGTTGTTACTCCAGTTAAATGATCAATTGTCGATTGTTTGTTCAATAAAACATTGTAAACTTTTGAGGCTGGATGTATATAAGTATCAAAAGTGTTCGTTTTGGTATTTAATAAATCTGTAGGTACTGCATCAAAAACAGTATTGGAATTAGTACTTGACCAAGAAAGAGTAGTTGCTCCTTTTAGTGTTATATCATTGTGTTGTGTTGACCAAATTTTTGAATCCGAATCTGATAAATACCAGCTGCTTCTAGAAGTCCGAATGAAACCAACAGTTCCGAAATTGAAGTTAGAAACATACCCTCTATATCTAAAATCCTGATATTTAGAAATCCCATTGATTGTAGCAGTTAATTTAGAGACCAAAAAACTGGTAGGGTTACGGATAATTTCAATGTTGGGATAGGTTACCGAATCACTTGAAGAATAAAAATCGGATGTCGCATTACCATAACTAGTATCACTTGCTTCCATTGGTTTATAATCAATAGTTTGCTTTATATTTCCACTAGCTGCAGTTACCGATATTAATCTATTTTCTTTTTCTACATTTTTATAGAATTGGTAATACTCAATTTTATTATGATGTCCTCTTACAAGTACAAGATCAGTATTGGCTCCATTGTATCTGAAATTTGAGGTTACTGGAATAGGTATATCTGGAGAGTCATTATCAAACAGTCCTGAATCATAATCATAATTGAACCCTGGATAATCTAGTTTCCCTAAATTATTTACATAGCTGGTTACGCGCCATTGTGTGTTATGATCATTTATCGTCCATTTTGGTTTGTAATATTTTCTCCAAACTCGTACAATGTCTGATTTACCATCTTTATTTACATCAATTGCATAATAACTACTAAAATCAGTTTGAGTACTATATGTTGTTCCTGTATTAGGCCAGTATTCAACTATATTGTGACTTTCTTTTGTGAAAAAATCACCACCAGATGTTTTTGGATTACTGTAATAAATATGCCACAAAGTATGCCCACTTCCTCCTTCTGAATGGGGAATCATAATATCCGTTTTCCCATCTCCATTATAATCTCCAAAAAGGATTTGTTTTGTGTCTGAATAACTGTCAATAATACCAAAACCTAGCAGTTCCAATTCGACCCATGGCGCAGCATTGAGCTGTTTAAAGCCTATTACTTTATAATTCCTGTTATAATCTATAAGTAAAATATCCGATTTGCCATCTGAATTAAAATCCATGACAAACTTTTTTCCACCCTCTAAAAGATTTCCATTAGGTATTAAAGCAAAATCTTTTTGTCCAATTGACGTGTTTGCATTAGGGTCCAAGTTAACTAGGTGAAAATCCAGTCCGTCATAATCAAAAGTTTCTGTACAATATTCATTTATTGGATAACCAGTATTATGGTCATACTCTGTATATTCGTATGTAGTGCTTCTCTGATTTCTTAAGCTTTCAATAAGAAATTCACTTATCCCATCTCCATTAAAATCACCCTCGAGGTAAGTATTGATTTTTTGTAAATTGGCTTGTTCTGCACAATAACCCTCTGAACTTGGATCTAAGAGCATTGTGTTATTGAAATTTAGACTTTTTGTATAATTCAAAGTTAAACCAGTAGCATTTAAATTATACGCTTTAAACTCAATACTATTCAGCGATTCTTTAACATAAAAAATGGACTGAAATTGATTCATTTTATTGTTTGTAAGAGTAGTTCCTATAAATATTTGGCCATCTTTGGCAGGCATATCAATAGGAGTATTTCCACTGTTTCCCAAGAAAAGGTTCGTGTACATTTTATCTTTTGCCGTAAAATCCAGTCTACCATCACCATCAAAATCACCTGCTAAATCTATTTTGTCAAAAGCTAAGTTGTTTACGTATGATTTTTCCTTTCTTTCTAAAAATCTAGGGCTAATGTCATATTCAAATTCAACTGGGTTTGATTCTTCATTTTGAGCATTAAGTTCTTTAATACTTTGTACCCTTTCGTATCCTAAAAAGTAATCTTCTATATGAGACAATTGATATTTTCTAAAAATAGTGTTGTTAGTTCGTACTTCAATATTATCTAAAATCTTAGAAGCATAAGAAGGGTTTCCACCAATAAAATCGCGCTCCACACGTTGTGAATTTTTAAAATTGAATACAATTGAATTTTGAAATGCAATTCCCGCACTGGGATTCCCGCTAAATGAAATACTTGAAATGTAAAGTTGATTAGTAGCATTATACACCACATTCATATAGTTATAATCAATTCTATTGCCATTCACATCCTCATAGCGCACAATATGCCAAGCTGTTACTGAAACTGCATTTTGATAAGTGCCATTTCCAGTACTCCCATACCATGACCTAGAGCCATCCGGTGCCGTAACGACAAAGAAAGCCATATTACCCTGAACAACATACTCAATTTTAGTATTGCTTTTGTATTCCGTTTCATAGGTAGATCCGCTTCCCCAATAAGCACCTGTTTTTATAAGTAAACGCTGACCATCTAAGGCTAATTTATCATCACTATCAAAATCTACCCCATCAACAAATCCATCAATGTCTCTTCTTGTAGCCATTCGAGTTATAGATGAAATACTATTGATACTCCACCCTTGTCCAGCAATACCTCCCCGAGCTCCACTAGAATAGGTAAGATTAATTACTGGAGCGACATTCATAATACTTGGGGGTACTGCGATGGGCAAATTAAAGGAAGCTGTTCCAGAATTAGAAATTTGTAATTCTCCCTTGGTATCTGTGAAATTCTGAGCCAAACAAAATTGTCCAAACAAGAAGAGTAAAAAATAAAGTTTTTTCATATTAAATTCTATTGGATATGTAAAATATTGTAAATTGTTTTTTTTGAAATATATAAAGAGTAAACGGTACTGAAGGATAGTAACTATTTCTTAATAATTTTAATACTCTTTTGTTCATCAGTATTATAACTAAACTGAACTACATAAAGTCCACTTGGATAACCTTGAAAACTGATTGACATTTGTTTGTCGGCAGGAACATACCTTTGTAGTAACGTGCCATTTATTGAAATTAATTTAATTTCAACTACTTTTTTATCTGGCACCAATTCCCAATTAAGATAGAGTTCCTCTGATACAGGATTTGGATAATAAGAAATCTGATCAATTTTTTGTAAGTCCTCTTTTTTTAATTCTTTTACTGGTTTAGCTGTAGTTCTAGCATTACAATTAATACATATTTCCCGCAAAACTTGATTCCCAGCCTGGTCGTAACTGAATAGTATTTTATCTTGTGCGAATGATAATAGTGGAAATAATAGCATTACTAATATGTAGTGTTTTCTCATAAAATTCATTTTGATTAGTTAAAAATGAACAAAAATAAAAAACTTCTAAAATAAAAAAGGGTAGTAAAACTACCCAAAATGTTAAATTTACAATTGTACTTTAAATCAACCCACGTTTTTTGGCTTCCTTTATAATTGCTTCATTAGAACCATTCTCAATATTCAAAATAACTTTTATTTTAGCTTTTCTTTTATTAACAGCACTTAGTGAAATCGGTAAATGCATTGGCAAATTCTTGGTAGCTATACCTTTACAAATCAATTGAATAATCATTAAATTCAGATAATCTAAAAATATATAATTGGATTTATTATGCTTTATTCTTTGTAAAATATGACTACTGTAAAATACTCCTCCATTAAGCACCTTTTGGAAAATAATACTCAGATCACTATAGTTTATATCTGCTTTTTCAACAATAGCATCAGGTTTAATATTTTTTAATAGACTTTCTAATTCTAAACTGTGAAGTTGTCCTGAGATAAATATAATTTTCGCATCAGGAAATTTTGACCGTATAATCAAAGCAATATCTTCACCATTTTTTAAATTAAGAGGCTCATACTCGGCCATACTGAAATCTAAAATAGCTAACCTCAAAATATTAAAATTTGGATCTGTTAAAGTAGTATAAGCATGATGCAAAGAATGAGATACAATAATATCGGTATATAGATTTAAACTATGTAATGCCATAATGTAACAATCCGTTACCAATTTATGGTCTTCTAAAAGTAAAATAGGTTTTGCCATGTGAGTAGTGAAGATTATCGTGTTAAAAAAAATTAAGTATTAGCGGATTAGATATGTTTAAATATTCAAATCAAAAATACTAATTTGAAATAAATCCCAATTGAAATTTGTAATAAATATTATATTTTGACACTGACTAATCTGTAAAATCTATTGTAGTACTGCGACATAATCTTAAATATCAACTAGTTGTTGAATGAAATAATTGAAAAGCCGTAACTATTCAGCCTGTTCTAAAAAAAACATAGTTATAAACAATTTTAACTTTTTGCTTTTAAAAAAACAGCTTTATTTTAAGTAATTGTTTATTACTTCTTAACAAGTATTCGCCTGATTTTAGTTGCTTTTTGTAGGTGTTTGTTTCCCTTGTGTCAAACAAATAGAAATAGAACACAGATAAAAAACGTATTGCTGAATTAGAGGTCAAAGTTACCCGATTAGAATCATTAGTTGAAAAATTACTTGATAAAATCGATGACCTAACGCATCGCAAAAAACAGTCGTAATAGTTCAGTTTCATCATCAAAAGACGAACTGCGAAGCACATCACGAAAGCCAAAATTAAATAGACCTTTAAAACCAAAAAAAATAGGCAGACAACCAGGTCACCAAGGCAATACTTTGGAAATGATTGCCAACCCAGATGTTGTCATTGAGCACCAACTAGAATTTTGCAATCATTGTGGTGATGATTTGTTTGATCAACTAGCACTATTTATGCTACGCAGACAAGTTGTTGACATACCACCGATTATTCCTGAATTTACTGAACACGGTATATTTCAAAAAACTTGTCCTTGTGGCTATCATACCAAAGCTTTGTTCCCTAGCCGAGTTAACTCGCCTACCAGTTATGAATCTAATATTCAAGCTACTATTGCTTATATGCATACTAGACAATACTTGTCATTTGAGAGAATGAGCGAGCTCTTCAGGGATGTTTGTAATATCCATTTTGGAATCATCAACAACGCACTTAAGATTACGGAAGAGCCCAATTACTTAACAGAACCGTAACCACAATAGTCAATAAGGCAAATAGATAGAATCGTCTTAGATTTTTGAAGGTGTCTTTGTCAACAGATGCTGTGGCTCTGTTTTTCATAAGCATGTCGATTTACAAACCAAGCGCTTCTTTTATCAAATCGAAATTTTCAGCGCTAAATTTTATTTTTAGGGCTTCCTGTTGTCCTTTTTCAGACATTTTATTCCAGGTTTTCAAGATAATATTTTTCATTTTCTCTCGGTCGTGTTTTTGAACAAAAGGATCCAAATAAAATTCCATAAACACCAAACAAATTACATCTTCAAGGAGTTGTGTTTCGATATCTTTTTTGAGTAATTTTTTTTCGATAAGGAAAGAAACCCGTGCAATAAATGCTGTGGAATATCCTGCTTTTTCTAAAATTTCAGCAGTGGTTTTAGCGTGAAATTTTTTCAAATCTTCGCGCCATTTTAAATAGCCCACTCGATCCATTGGATAGGATTCTCGGGGCATTTTCCATCGGCAAATGTGTTGTGCTTTGGCCGAAATTTGAACAGCTTCGGATGCATTTGGATAAAAATCCATCAGCCTTTCGTACATTCGATTAGAGTACAATAGTTCCTTTGGCTGCGAAACAGAGTGGTCTATTTCATGATTTGGATCTTGTGCATTTTCTGCATCAATCCATGCGCTGGCATTTTGGAATTGTAAGATTGTCATTTGAAAGGTTTAAAATCAAAGATACATAATTAATCCAAAAAGCCAACGAATACCTCGTTACCTATAATTTTTTCAGGATAAGTCGCAATTTTTAGATCGTCTCCATTTAAATTGGTACCGTCCACAAGTGAAAAAGTTTTTTTGTGCAAAGGGCAGGCTATTTTGGGAATATCTCCCATAGAACTCAACATTCCTCTGGAAAGAGCCATTTTCATTTTATTAGGGCAGGCGTTTTGACAAGCATACCATTCTTTTTTGCATTCAAAGTTGATGATGGCAATTTGCTTGTCTTTGTATTTGAGGCAACCGCCTCTATTGCTTGGAAAACCGCTTGTTTTTCTGGCCTTGAACCAAGTTTTTACATAAGTCAACGCTATCATACGCGCGTCTGGGCTCTTCTCCAAATACGGTAATTTGATGTTTTTCCTGTCCGGGTTTTGCAATAAATTTTTCGCAAAACTTGTATCCTAGCATGCCGTTTCCGACTACTGTTACTTTAATCATAATCCAATTAATTAAGTATTGTTACGTAAATACAAGTATTAATACTTAACCCGTTGGGTGCAATTAATTTTTGATGATAATTTTCGTCAGTTCGAGTGATCCCGCTTTTGGGCGGGATTATATCGAGAACTAGAAAATTAGTATTAAAAACGGTTCTCGATACACGTCACTTCGAGTGCGAAGCGTATCGAGAAGTTTGTTCCGTTTTACTACACAAAAAACACTCGAACTGACGTTTTGAATAATTGCACCCAATGGGTTAATACTTATATAAACGTACTTAATTTAATTTTTTTATTCTACGTAATTTTAAAATTGAGTTTTTTATTTTTTAGCAATCCATCTTTCAAAGAATTCATAGGTTCGCAACATTTGATCCATTCGCTGTCTGTTGTCGCCATTGCGAGTGATTTCGTGTGTTGCTCCCGGATGGACTACATATTCAACGGGACGCCCCAGAACCTTGAGACTGCGATACATCATTTCTCCCTGAACGAATCCCGTACGACGGTCATTGCCCCCGTGAAAAATAATAAATGGTGTCTTGATGTTTTCAACGTATGTCAAAGGGGATTCTCTCGCCAGAATTTCTTTCACTTTGGGTTCCCACGGATAGCCGCCAAAATAATTAGGAACCAGTCTCCAGGCATTCCCTTCGCCAAAAAAGGTGTTCAGGTCGTACACGCCACGTTGTGCGCAGGCGGCTTTGAATCGATTGTCATGGCTGATAATCCAAGCCGTCAGGTAACCAGCATAAGAACCTCCGGTTATCAATAGTTTATCGGGATCAGCCCAGCCTTGATCGATAGTTTTATCTAAAGCGGTCAGCACATCGCTTGCAGGACCTTTGCCCCAGTCATTGATGTTACCCCGTAAAAAATCTAAACCATAACCGCCGGAACCCCTAGGATTGCTATACACTACACCATATCCTTTGCTACAAAAATATTGGTATTCGTGCCACATGCTTTCTTCACCTGGTCCCCACATAGCAGATGGCCCTCCATGAATTTCCAGCAACAAAGGGTATTTTTCTCCTGCTTGGTAGTTGGCAGGCTTCATTACCCAATACTCAATGGTCATCCCTAAATCGTTGACAAACGTTTTCTTTTCAGGAAAGGATAATTTTTTAGTTTGCACCCAATCATTAAAAGTACTGGCTTTTCTTTCTTTTTTGAAATCCGTAGTGGAAAAATACAGTTCGGATGGATTTGAAATCGCTGTTTTAGAATAAACAAGGGTTTTGTTTGCAATGTCAAAACTGGTAATGCCAATCTCACTGCTCGATAAAGAATCTACTTTTCTGGTGGCAATAGTGACTTTGTTCAGGACATTTCCACCATTGCTTTGTCCAGTGAAGTAGAGGTGTTTGTCATCAGTACTCCAAATGAGATTTGTTTTATTGCGATCAAATGGGATCGTTATAATGTCTTTTTCGGTTCCGTTTATTGGCATTATTGCTAAGGTAGGGACTGAGACGAAAGAAGTAGAACTAAAAAGAAAGGCAAGCCATTTTCCGGAATGCGATACGGAGGCATTGCTGTATCTTTTGTCCTTTTCGCCTAAGATCATTTTTAAATTAGTCCCATCACTATCCGCTAAATAAATTTCGCTTTCTAAAGAGCGATCCGGATTTTCTGCGGTGTCCATATCGCCCGAGAAAATGAGTTGTTTGCCGTCTGGAGTATAGTCAGCATTGGTAAAACTATAAAATCCTTTTGTGAGCAGTCGTGGCGCAGCATCTTTAGTCACATTGATATCAAAGAAATGGTTATAAGTCATTTCGGATGAGATAGCCGACTCACTTTGAAAGTTTAATTTGTTTAGGACGATTGCTTTTTTATCCACGGCATTTTTTTCAAGATAGGCTCTTATCTGGGATAAGCTCCCATTTGGGTTTGGTTTGTCGCTATTGGGTAACAAATGTTCATTATTGGTAAAACCAGGTTTTTCCATGGCCCAAGTTGGTATGTCATGTGATTTGTTTAGGGTAGAGTCTGCAATTAATTCTTGTAGAGAAAGACTTGATGAAAAAAGTATTTTTTTGCCATCTGGAGACCATTTTGGGTTGTTTGCGCCGTACTTATGGCTGGTCAATTGCATGGATTCTCCTCCATCTAGGGATAAAATAAAAACTTGAGATTTGTCTTCTACGGAGCGCGTAAAAGCAAGCTGCTTTCCGTCTGGACTCCATGCGGGTTTTGCAGCACCTTCTTTGCTAGTGGTCAACTGCAACGGAGTGGCTGTGTTTGCCGTGGATGCGCTATATATCTGGGTTCGATACTTATAATCCAGCGTACTAGTCTGGTCAGGCTCGATAGTGGTCAGGGTAAAGGCCACTTTTGTTCCGTCTTTAGTTAGTGTGACGTTGTTGATGGTTTTAATTTTTAGCAGATCTGTAAGGTGTACGGGTTCTGTTCCGTTTTGAGCAATAGTGGCTTGCAGCGTGGCAATAAAAAGCAGTAACAGGGAAATTTTTTTCATAGTGTAATGGTATCGCTAATTTTTATTTAATTCAAGAGAAAAGGCATACAGGCAACTAATTCTTGGTGTTACAATTGGTCATAATTTGCTTGTTCCGGCAAAAGAGGAAGTTTGGTTTTTAGTAAATATAGGAAAAAAGAACAGTGTAGTCCGATAAAAACATCAAAATAAGAGTATTCTTCTTCTTGTTGTCATTACTCTTTGATAATTCTGAGAACCTTTTTTGTAAGGAAAGCAAGAAATAAATCTTTACAAGACGCCAAGACCAGTTGTAGTTGTATCATGGCCACTGGGCGATGCTCGGTATGATTTTTGAAATCCGTATTGGAATACCTGTTTTTTCTTTCAATACAAATGTGGGAGATAAAGCGACTGAGGGAGATGTTGCTGCCGGAAAAAAAATGCAAAGCTAAATTGTAAAAGGACCTCTTTTTACTCGGTCTTTATTTTTCAGGGGTATGTGTTATTCCTTTTATAAGCCTGGTTTTCCTACTTATTTAAAAAGTGTTTTTTGCAAACAGAGAAGCGTAATCTTTTTGTAGGGGAATTATTAAAAAGATAAGAAGGGGTTCGTGTGCGATTGTGTTTTTTGCAATTAGGCCTATTTGTTTTTAATTAAAAGAATATGGAGGCAATGCATTAAACGAGAGTGCGGGCTGTTTTTATGGAGTTTGTACACGGAATAAAATATTTTTTTGGGAACAAGAGGGAACTACTGATTCCAGAAACGAAGGCGCTTTTTGAGGTCTTTTGAAGGGAATTTTATTGCTGTACGAGTATTTTGTTTCTTGCAATACTGCTTTGAGCAAGGACGAAAGGAATGTGTTTTAGATCAAGTCTTGAACAAAGTTGTTTTTGATTTTGTATAAAAACAAAAAACCCACTCGTTTGAGTGGGTTTTGTGGTACCTCCAGGGATCGAACCAGGGACACATGGATTTTCAGTCCATTGCTCTACCATCTGAGCTAAGGTACCTCGCTATTATCTCACTTTGCTCTTATTTTAGTAGGAGTTCGATGAACTTGTTTGCGGGTGCAAATATAGTATGATTTTTAGTTTATCCAAAACAATTTTAAAAAAAAATCAATTCGTACCTTTGTCCCATCAAAAAAGAAATTATGATTTTAGTAGTTGATGTGGGAAATACCAGAATTAAAGCCGCTGTTTTTGAGGGTGCTATGCTTTTGGAGGTTTTTGTTTTTAGCCAAATTGAATTGGAAAAAAATATTAAAAATATTTTAAAAAACTTTAAAAAAACAACTGATTTGGTGGTTTCTTCAGTTGGAGATCTCGGAAAACAGCCGTTTTTAGCTTTCGATAAAGAGATAAAAGTGCATTTTATCTCGAATAAGGATTCTTTTCCGTTCCAAAATAAATACGCAACGCCACAAACTTTGGGAATTGACCGTATGGTTCTTGCTGCAGGGGCTACGCTCCGGTATCCGGATCAAAACCGGCTGGTCATTGATGCCGGAACTTGCATTACCTATGATTTTATAGATCAGGAAAATAATTATTTAGGGGGAGCGATCTCGCCGGGACTGCGATTGCGCTATGAAGCATTGCATCACTACACCGCAAAATTACCTTTATTGTCTCTGGGGATTCCGGAAGATTTGATTGGGAAATCAACTTCAGAATCGATTCATTCCGGAGTGGTAAACGGTTTAGTTTATGAGATTGACGGGTTTATAAATCAATATAAAGCACGGTATTTAAATTTTATAATAATTTTAACGGGTGGAGACACAGATTTTTTGGCTAAACGATTAAAAAATACCATATTTGCCAATTCAAATTTTCTTCTGGAAAGTTTAAACCAAACATTTCAACATAAAACCAAAAATGATTAAAAAAATTATAATAAGCGCCTGTTTGCTTTTATCATTAGTATCTTTTGCTCAAGAAGGAACAGCGTCCCCGTATTCTTTTTATGGAATAGGAGATGTTAGGTTCAAAGGAACGTTGGAAAACCGTTCGATGGCAGGAATAGCCATTGAACAAGACAGTATACACATGAACTTGCAAAATCCAGCCAGTTATGCAAGTCTTAAACTAACTACTTTTACCCTGGGTGGTACGCATGCGACCACAAAAATGAAAACAGATACTGAAGCTGCAAATACAAGAAGAACGACTCTGGATTACCTGGCCGTGGGTTTGCCTATTGGTAAGTTTGGGTTGGGTTTTGGATTGATTCCGTATTCATCGGTAGGATATAAAATACAATCTATTGCTACTGATCCCTCGCAAAACAGCAAGCGTTTCAATGGTACTGGTGGTTTGAACAAGGCCTTTTTAGGAGTAGGGTATAAAGTGACGCCAAATTTTAGTGTAGGTGCCGATGTGCAGTATAATTTTGGAAAAATTGAATCTAATAACCTTGAATTCATTAGTGGAGTTCCTGTTGGAACCAGAGAATTGAATACGATTGATTTGTCTGGCGTGAATTTTAATGTAGGGATGATGTATCAGACTAAAATCTATAAAAAAATCTCTTTTTTTAGTAGTGCAAATTATACGCTGGAAAATACATTGGTGTCTAAAAACAACAGGAATATTTCGACAGTGGTTTTTAGTTCAAATTTTGATGTGGTGGTTGTAGATGCGCTGGATGATGTAAAGGGCCAAGTGAATTTGAAAATGCCGAGTAAATTAGCATTAGCAGCAGGTTTTGGCCAGGCCAGAAAATGGCTCGTAGGAGTTGGTGTGACGCTACAGGATGCAGGATCCTTGGCAAATAATTTTAATTCAATGCCAAATGTTACCTACGAAAAGCATTCGAAATACAGCATTGGAGGGTATTTTATTCCTAATTACAACTCGTTCACAAGCTACACAAAAAGGATTACGTACCGAGGGGGTTTGAAATTTGAAAAAACCGGAATGGTGATCAATTCAGAATCCATTGATGATATGGGATTAACTCTAGGCATTGGATTGCCACTAACAGGTCAGTTCTCTAATGTGAATATTGGATTTGAATTAGGCAAAAAAGGAACTACAGCATCTAGTTTAGTTCAAGAAAACTACGCCAATGTAAGTGTGAGTTTTTCTCTTAATGACGAATGGTTCATCAGAAGAAAATTCAACTAGAATAAAAAGAAGTACTTTTTCCAATTTTTTCGTCCAGGCCAACTTATGACAGTAGTCAAAAAATATTATATCAAATTAGGGGTCGCGGTTTTTGCCGGAGCGCTTTTTTTGGGGTGCGAAAGTAATTTTAAGGAAATACAAAAAATAAATTTTTCCGAGTTTGTTCCCAGTAGTGATGCTGATATGGTAAATCTCAAATATACAGATTCAGGAAGGATTACATCCATTTTGATCAGCTCTAAAATGTTAGATTATTCTAGCGTTAGCTTTCCTTTTACGGAATTCCCAAAAGGGATTGATGTTACTTTATTTGACAAAAAAGGGAAGAAAACATTTATCAAATCAAATTATGCCATTTCTTACAAAGGAACAGCAGTAATTGATCTGCAGGGAAAAGTAAGGATCTCTAATGAAAATGGACAGCTGTTAGAAACAGAGCAACTTTATTTTGATCAAAGGAATGAGTGGTTTTTTACCGAAAGAAGGTTTAAATTAACAGACCCAAAAGGTGTTTCAAATGGACAAGGAATCGATTTTAGCAAGGATTTCAAAGTGATTAATTCTCAAAAAATAACCGGCGAACTCGAAACCGCTGAATAACACAACACCCTATGAACTATTTAAAATACACACAATACGTTTATCTTGTTTTTGGAGCCTATTTTATTTATGATGGCTTCATAAAGTTAAATGCCGAGGAAGAAAATCCGTGGTTGAGTTTCATGTTTGCCGGATTAGCCGTTTTTATGTTTTTCTTTAGAAGAAAATTTGCTAAAAAGTTTGAAGACCGAAACAAAAAATCCTAATTCATGGAGATTAGTGTTATTTTCCTGTGTCTAATACTAAGTGCTTTTTTTTCAGGAATGGAGATAGCGTTTGTCTCTTCAAATAAAATATATCTTGAAATTGAAAAAAAACAAGGCGGTTTTGTTTCCAGAATACTGACAAAGCTTACTGAAAAGCCCTCCAAGTTTATCGTAGCCATGCTCATTGGGAATAATGTCACCATGGTGGTCTACGGTTTTTTTATGGGCGAATTATTGATGCGCTGGTTTGTTACTCTGGGGCTTCAGTTTTCGGATTTCTTGGATTTATTAATTCAAACCATAATTTCTACTATCATTGTGCTGATTACCGCAGAGTTCTTGCCAAAAGTTTTTTTTCAAATTTATGCCAATTTTCTATTTAAGTTTTTTGCAATTCCCGCCTATTTCTTTTTTAGTATTTTCTATTTTATAGCTGCATTTTTTATTTGGGTTTCTGATTTTGTTTTGATAAAATTCTTCAAAACCGAAGGCGATAATGTACAGCTTTATTTCAGTAAAATTGAGCTGGGGAATTACATTACGGAACAAATGAGCAGTGTTGAAGATGATGATGCCATGGATTCTGAAATTCTGATGTTTCAAAACGCATTAGAATTTTCAGGAGTCAAAGCCAGAGATGTGATGAATCCCCGTACTGAAATTATAGCCATTGACTTGTCGGATACCATCATAGATCTCCGAGAATTGTTTATAGAAACAGGCTATTCTAAAATAGTGGTGTTTCAAAATTCACTCGATGACATTGTAGGCTACGTGCATTCCTTTGATATGTTCAAGAAACCAGACAGTATCAAGGATATTGTGATTCCGGTAGAATTTGTTCCGGAAACAATCTTTATCAAAGATGCGATGAGTTTGCTGATCAAAAAACGTAAAAGTGTAGCTATTGTATTAGATGAATACGGCGGCACCTCCGGAATTATTACCGTAGAGGATATTGTGGAAGAGCTTTTTGGTGAAATTGAAGATGAACACGATTCAGATGAAGAATTGATTGAAAAAGAACTCGGTGATGGCGAATACGTTTTCTCAGCCCGGTTAGACGTCGAGTACCTTAATGATACCTATAAACTGGCTATTCCGGAAAGTGATTCGTATGGAACACTTGGGGGGTTTATTGTGAATTTTACTACCGAAATTCCTCAAAATGGAGCGGTTATCACCATTGGAGCGTATCGTTTTGTAATTGAAGAAGCAATAAATAAGAAAATAGAATTAGTAAATATGACCGTGCTAGAGTAGTTTTTTTTGTAAAATTGAAATTTCTTATAAAATAAAACGCTACTACTATAATTATTAATTAGATAATTGTATTTTCGCAACCTGAATATAAAAATTAACAACAATAAAATGGCATTATTACAAAAAATTAGACAACGTTCGCTTCTTCTGATCTTAGTTATTGGGTTTTGTTTATTAGCATTTATCATAGGTGATATATTTAGCAGTGGAGGTTTCAGCAGCACATCAAAAGATGTAGGAAGCATTGACGGGAAAGATATTTCATTTGAAGATTTTAGAGTTAAAGTGAGTAATGTTGAAAAAAGTGGTCAAGGAATTACTTCAACTGAAGCGGCTAACAGAGTATGGGAACAAGAAGTTTCGGTTGCTTTGCTAACGGCTGAATTTGAAAAATTAGGATTACGAGTAGGTGAAAAACACCTATTAGAAGTGCTGAAAGGCGATCAAAATATTGGTGGGAATCCATTGTTTTTGAATGCAGCCGGTGTTTTTGATATTGCAAAATTTAAAGAATATTTCAAAGCAAATCCTGCCCAAGCTCAGTTTTTGAAAGACAGAGAAAAAGATGCAGATCTTAATGCTAAATATCAAATCTATACTACATTGATTAAAGCGGCCGTTTTTACAACGGAGAGCGAAGGCAAGTTGCAGTATGAGATGGAAGCAAATAAAGTAAACTTTGCTTATGTTGCCGGATTATATTCAACAATCAAAGACAGTCAAGTAAAAGTGACTGACGCTGAAATTGTTGATTATATGAAGAAAAATGAAAAAAAATTCAAAGCAGACGAATCTCGTGAAGTAGAATATGTCTTGATTGAAGACAAAGCCTCACCAGCTGATGAAGCCGAAGTAAAATCAAAAATAAATGCATTGTTAGCCGGAACAGTAGTATACAATCAAGCTACCGGAAAAAATGATACCTTACCAGGATTAAGAGCAGCAACTAATACAATTGAGTTTGTGAATTCAAATTCAGATGTTCCTTATGATTCGTCTTATGTGGCCAAAAAAGATTTGCCTGCAATTGATGCGGATAAATTATTTAATCTTGCTCCTGGAGCCGTTTATGGGCCTTACATATACGGGAAATATTTCTGTATTTCAAAATCAATGGGAATGAAATCAGGTGTGAATGCAAAAGCAAGTCATATATTGATCAGTTATGAAGGGACTCAAGTTCCAAATCAAAAGGAAAAAAGAACAAAAGAAGAAGCAAAAGCAAAAGCAGAAAGTATTTTAGCACAAGTTACTGCCAGTCCGGATAGTTTCTTGATGTTAGCTTTCACAGCTTCTGATGATTCGTCTTCTCAACAAGGGGGAGATTTGGGTTATTTTGGTCCAAACCAAATGGTAAAACCATTTAATGATTTTGTCTTCAATAGCAGTATTGGGAAAATAGGGTTAGTAGAAACGCCTTTTGGATTTCATATTATCAAAGTTACTGATAAGCAAGACGGAATTCGTTTGGCTACTGTAGCTCAGAAAATAGAAGCATCTGAGGCCACTTCAGATAAAATGTTTACGCAGGCAACTAAATTAGAAATGGATGCTGTGGACAAAGATTTTAACAAAGTTGCAAAAGATATGGGGCTTGTAGTAGCTCCGGCTGTTTCTGTAAAAGGGATGGACGAAAACTTTGGAACTTTAGGAAATCAAAGATCAATCGTTCGTTGGGCTTTTGAAAAAGGAGTAAAAGTAGGTGCTGTAAAAAGATTTGAAGTGGCTAATGTAGGTCACGTAATTGCAAAATTAAAGAGTATTGACAATTCTGGTTTAGTAGCTGTTTCTGTGGCGAGACCTTATGTGGAACAAATACTAAAAAACAAGAAAAAAGCAGCATTGATAAAGGCAAAAATGACAGGTTCTTCGCTGGAAGCAATCGCGAAAGCAGTAGGAGCTACCGTACAACAAGCTACTGACTTGACAATGCTAAACACGATGTTGCCAGGTGTTGGTCAAGAGCCAAGTGTAGTAGGAAATGCATTTGCTTTAGCAGCAAATAAAATGTCAGCTCCAATTGAAGGAAACACAGGTGTTTATGTAGTGAAAAACAATAGCACTGTAAAAGCGCCAGCATTGAAAAGCCATGCTTCTTATGTTTCTAAATTAAAAGAACAAAGCGCTTCAGATGCTAATAGAGTAGTTCCTGCCTTGAAAGGAAATGCTAAAATTGAAGACAACAGACAGGAATTCAATTACTAGTCAAAGCGTAAGTAATCAAATAAAAAATCCCGATACATGCTGAATGTATCGGGATTTTGCTTTTCTATAGCTTTTTCTACAGCTATGATTATTGATACAAAAAATTATGGTAAGATCATTTCATCATAAAAAATGATAGTTTCATATCCTTTTGAAATAAAATAGTCAGTTGGATTTTCAATTGCAATTGCCATTACAAAATCGCCTCCCCAAGCTCCCAGGCTTTTTATCACGCCATTGAAATCTGGAAACAAAGACTCTTTTATCGTTTGTGTTTCCAGAACAATACTCATTTGTACTTCGTGTTTTTGTAGTGCTGCAGCAAAAGATTGAATTGTAGTCGCATTCAAAACTTCAGAGGTTATCACGTCATTTAAAGCAATCGTTCTCGGGAGATTATTCTTTTTATTCATATCGTAGGCTGTTATTGCGCTTTTGCTGCTTTGCTTTTTATTCAGATAGACAAAGTAAAGATTGTTAGTAAAATCCGGATTAAAAGATACTTTTTCAACAATAGGAGTACCTTTTTCCAAATGATAGACAATAGGGGTGTCGTTTTGTGCACAGGCAATATCATAACCACTACCTCCAAAACTGTTTTTAAGTAATGTAAAAGCATCGATGTCTAACCACTGAGCAATGTTGTTTATCAAAGTCGATGACGTGCCCAAACCCCAGCTTTTGGGAAAGCTAAGTTCAGTCGTGATTGTGTATCCCTCTGAATTTAAAATGAAACCCGGATTTAATTTGAATGCCTCGTGCAAAATAATCTTAAGTGTAGCCTTGACCGATTCATTTTTAGTTTGAACTTCCTTTGAAATATCAGAAAATAAAAGGGTGTCTTCAAACCAAATACTTCCATCTGCATCATAACTTTTCCAGATGATTTCCTTATTATTTCCCTTTTCTATAATGAGGTTTTGCCCCATTTTTGTTGGTAATGCAAACGCTTTGGCACCATCAAGAACCAGATATTCACCTGTGATTAAAAGTTTTCCGTTACTGTAAAATGTTTTCTTCATTGTCTTTGCGAGGAACGAAGCAACCTTATTCTTTGTTGCTTCAAGATAAAATTATTTTCTTAAACTTTCAATATAGGTGACCACAGCGCTATGCGAAACGGGATTTTTTTTAAAATATTTCAGGATTAAAATGCGCTCTTCATCAGTGGCTTTAAGCTGATTGATGATGTTGTTCAAATGCATTTTCATGTGTCCTTCCTGAATTCCTGTGGTAGTCAAAGAACGCAATGCGGCAAAGTTTTGGGCTAAACCGGCTACGGCTACAAACTGCATTAATTCCTTGGCAGATGGTTTCTCTAACATTTCTAAGGATAATTTTACCAATGGATGTAAGGAAGTCAAACCACCAACCGTTCCTACTGCTAAAGGGATTTCTAGCCAAAAAGTAAAAATACCATTTTCTATTTTGGCATGGGAAAGACTGGAGTATTTTCCGTTTCGCGATGCATAGGCATGAATTCCGGCTTCGACAGCGCGGAAATCATTCCCAGTTGCCAAAACTACCGCATCTACTCCGTTCATGATTCCTTTGTTATGCGTAACGGCTCTGTACGGCTCGACTTCGGCGATTTGTACGGCTTGCACAAATTTCTCTGCAAATTCTTGAGGATTTAAAATGTGTTTTTCTTCCAAGTCAGCAATCGGACAAGAAACTTCGGCTCTTACGATACAATTAGGAACGTAATTCGAAAGGATACTCATTACTACTTCAATCTCTTTTTCTGATTCGGTGAATAGACTATAGTTTTGGACCTCTTCTTTTAAGGTTTTAGCAAACTGTTCCAGACACGAATTGATAAAATTAGCGCCCATGCTGTCTTTGGTTTCAAAAGTGGCATGCAGCTGAAAATAATGGGGCAATAAATCGGTTTTGTCTTTTAAAATAATATCTAAAATTCCGCCACCACGTTTTTGCATATTTGTGGTAATCGACTCGGTTTCTGAAAAGAATTTATTTTTGTGTTGGACAAAAAACAAATTCAATTTTGAAACATCACCTTTATAAATAAAATGAACCTGACCAATTTTTTCAGTATTGATTACGGTTGCTTTAAATCCGCCACGCGTGGACCAAAATTTAGCAGCTTTTGCGGCAGCGGC
Source organism: Flavobacterium sp. GSP27 (assembly GCF_003970395.1). Lineage (NCBI taxonomy): Bacteria > Pseudomonadati > Bacteroidota > Flavobacteriia > Flavobacteriales > Flavobacteriaceae > Flavobacterium > Flavobacterium sp. GSP27. Next base: position 21,041 of record NZ_RYDP01000010.1, read on the forward strand.
AACCACAGAACTTTCTTCAATAGCCATGGGAATCGTGCTGTATTTTCCATTAATCAGGAAATTAGGAGCAACTCCAAGCGGTATGTAGAAATTGGTTATCGTGTTTTCGATGAATTCATCGTGTAATTTCTGTATTTTTTCATCAGAATTCCAGTAGTTTTTCAGCAAGGCGATGGCTTCTGTGGGTGTTGAAAAATATTGATCGGCAATCCATTTAATTTTTTCTTCTTTGGATAGTTTAGAAAATCCGCTAATGGCCTTATTCATTTTCAATTGATTATAGTATAATTAAATGCAAATATACGGTTTTAGCCGTTTTAGTAGCAATCCTATTATCCTCAATAAAAGGGGGTTTAAAATATTGTTTTTAAGATTTAACACATATAATGTGAAATTATTGTAATTTTTTCACTAAAATTGACGGTTTTTATATTTAAATAAATATCATGTATTCAAGAAAAATTATTGCATTATTTTTATTCGTTTGTTTTGCAGTTGCAGGGCAGCAAAAAATCACCATTGATGCCATTTATAACGGCACTTTTCGGGCGCAAGGCATGGATGAATTGCAGTCGTTGAAAAACACAAATCAATATACGGTTTTGAATACCGACAGACAGTCCAGAAGCATGCAGATTGATTTGTATGATTTTGCAACTTTAAAAAAAGTGTCCACATTAATAGATACAAAATCGTACGCCGAATTATCAGGAGGGATTGACAGTTATACGTTTGACGCTTCAGAAAAAATGATTCTATTGGCTTGCAATACCAATCAAATCTTCCGCCACTCCTTTACAGCGGATTACTATTTATATGACATTGCCAATAAGAAATTAAGAAAACTATTCGATTCTCCCGTTCAGGAGCCTACTTTTTCACCTGATGGGAAAAAGATTGCATACGCCAAAGAAAATAATCTGTATGTACATGATTTAGCTGCTGATAAATCAACTCCAATAACTACAGACGGACAAAAAAACAGTATTATTAATGGTATTACGGATTGGGTTTACGAAGAAGAATTTGCTTTTGTAAAGGCTTTTGACTGGAGTGCTGACAGCAAAAAAGTAGCCTACATACGTTTTGACGAAAGTCAGGTTCCGGAATTTTCAATGTCAATGTTTGGAAAAGACTTGTACCCAACGATGCAAACGTTCAAATATCCAAAAGCCGGGGAGAAGAATGCTCTAGTTTCTTTACATATTTATGATGTAAATTTGAATGCAGTAAAAAACATAAATCTTGGGAATTATAACGATTTTTATATTGCCAGAATGAAATGGACAAATGATGAGAATACACTATCAGCACAGGTATTGAATCGCCACCAAAACAATTTGGATTTGTTGTTTATCGATGGAAATTCAGGAGCTGTAAAAGTAGTTTTGAACGAAAAAGACAAAGCCTACGTTGATGTGACAGATAACTTGACTTTCTTGAAAGACAACAGTTTTATTTGGACCAGCGAAAAAGACGGTTTCAATCATATTTATTTATATGATAAAAATGGAAAATTGAAAAACCAACTGACCAAAGGAAAATGGGAAGTGACGAATTATTACGGTTTAGACGAAAAAACAAATACAGTTTTCTATCAGTCGGTAGAAAACGGATCTATTAACAGAGATGTTTATAGAATAGGTCTTGACGGAAAAAACAAAGTCCGTTTGTCACAAAATACAGGAACTAATGCGGCAACATTCAGTCCGAATTTCCAATACTACATCAACACGTTTTCTAGTGCGTCTCTACCTCCGACGTATACATTGAACGAGGCCAAGGCTGGAAAACAAGTACAAGTTATTGAAAACAATGAATCATTGGCTACGAAACTAAAAAGCTATAATTTACCGGCTAAAGAGTTTTTTGTTTTAAAAACAGCAAAAGGACATGAGCTAAATGCTTGGATTATGAAACCAAAAGATTTTGATTCAACTAAAAAATATCCTGTTTTTATGATTCAGTATTCTGGTCCAGGTTCTCAGCAGGTTGTGAACGGATGGGGAAGTTCTAATGAATACTGGTTTATGATGTTGTCGCAACAAGGGTATATTGTGGCTTGTGTTGACGGGAGAGGAACTGGCTTTAAAGGAGCTGATTTCAAAAAAGTAACCCAACTGCAATTAGGGAAATACGAAGTAGAAGATCAAATTGATGCTGCGAAAGTAATAGGAAATTACGCATTTGTTGATAAGGCTAGAATTGGTATATTTGGCTGGTCGTATGGTGGTTTTATGGCGTCTAATTGCATCATGAAAGGAAATGACACGTTCAAAATGGCAATCGCTGTAGCTCCGGTGACGAACTGGCGTTTTTATGACAGTGTGTACACGGAACGTTACATGCAGACCCCACAAGAAAATGCTAGCGGATACGATGATAATTCCCCAATAAATCATGTAGATAAATTGAAAGGGAAATTCCTTTTGATACACGGTTCAGGAGATGATAATGTGCACGTTCAAAACTCCATGCAGATGATGGAAGCTTTGATTCAGGCTAATAAACAATTTGATTCCCAAATTTATCCAGACAATAATCACGGAATTTATGGTGGGAAAACCAGAATTCAATTGTACACAAAAATGACTAATTTCATCAAAGAAAATTTATAACAGCGCTTTATGACGAACGACGCATTGATTAAAAAAGATTTTTTTGGACATCCAAAAGCGCTTTTTATATTGTTTTTTACCGAAATGTGGGAGCGCTTCTCCTTTTATGGAATGAAAGCCTTGTTGATTTTTTATCTGACAAAGTACCATTTGTTTTCGGATACTTCGGGGAATTTATTAATTGGTAGTTACGCTGCTTTAGTGTATGCCGTTCCAGTGTTAGGAGGTTTTATTGCTGATAAATATCTGGGATTTAGAAAAGCCATTGTTTTTGGTGGGATTATGTTGGTGTTGGGTCATATAGGAATGGCTTATGAAGGAAATGCTGCCACACAATCCATTACCGGCGCAATTACACGGGACGAAACCGCCTTGCAAATATTTTACTTTTCATTGTCGTTAATCATTGTCGGGGTTGGTTTTCTTAAAGCCAATATCTCTTCATTAGTGGGAGAATTATATGAAAAAGGCGATAAACGAAGAGATTCTGGATTCACGTTGTTTTATATGGGAATCAACTTAGGATCTTTTATGGCTACGCTAATATGTGTTTGGTTGGGCGAAACGTACGGTTGGAGTTATGGTTTTGGTGCAGCTGGTGTCGGAATGTTTTTTGGATTAGTGACTTTTATTTCCGGCAGAAAATTATTGATGGGAAAAGGAGAATCAAACAACCCTTCTTTCCTAGAAAACAAATTGTTTGGATTTAAAAATGAGTGGTTGATTTATATTGGAAGTGTTTTGTCAACGGTATTGTTTTGGCAAATGGTCCAAAATCACGATGCAGTTTCATGGGCTTTAAAAATTGCGGGTGGAATTTCTTTTATTTATATTGTTTATTACGCAGCTACACAACTCGATGGTAAAGCACGTGATCAGTTGATTGCGTTAACTATTCTGATCGTATTTACTATTGTCTTCTGGGCATTGTTTGAACAAGCGTATACTTCCATGAATTTATTTGCTGACCGGATTTTAGACCGAACTATATTTGGTTATGAAGTTTCTGCCGGGCAGTTCTTAAGTTTTAATGCCTTGTTTATAATATTGCTAGCGCCTGTCTTTGCTTGGATTTGGCCGAAATTAGGGAAATACAATCCGAATACAGCTGTAAAATTTGCATTAGCATTAGCATTAGTAGGACTAGGCTTTGGAGCATTAGTGATGGGAATAAACCTTTCTGGTGCTGGAAAAGTAGCAGCGATTTGGCTAATATTGGCTTATTTTTTACATACTTGTGGAGAATTGAGTTTGTCACCAGTAGGACTTTCTGCGGTAACCAAATTATCTCCGGTAAAAATCGTTGGGTTTATGATGGGCGTTTGGTTTTTGGCAACAGCCAGTTCTGAATTTATTGCGTCTATTTTAGCAAATATTGCTTCGGTAGACACCTCAAATGGTACAGCACCTGATTTAAATTTAGCAAAGCAGAGTTATTTAGTGCTTTTTGAATATTTATTTTATACGGGTCTTGGTTTTGGGGTTGTTTTACTGCTGCTTTCACCAGTAATCAAAAAATTAATGCACGGAGTTGATAAGGAATTAAACAATTAATAGGATGAGTGAAAATACAACAGATCAATTTTTTAAGAATACCGTTTTAGGACATCCTGCGGGATTGTTCGTTTTGTTTTTCACAGAAATGTGGGAACGATTTTCATTCTACGGAATGCGTTCTTTGTTGATATTATTTTTAACCGCTTCCTTTACAGATGGTGGTTGGGAATGGACTCGCGAAAATGCTTCTGCCTTATTTGGATCCTATGTAGGATTGGTTTATTTGTCCACAATGTTAGGGGGGTATTTTGCGGATAAAGTAATTGGTTTTAGATGGGCTGTTGTTGTTGGGGCAAGCTTAATGACTTTAGGGCATGCTTCTATGGCTGTTGAAACAGAATTTTCTATTTATTTAGGATTAGTATTGTTGGTTTTTGGGAATGGTTTTTTTAAACCCAACATGACCTCTATCGTATCTGAAATGTACAAAGACCGTCCTGAAAAGAAAGATGGCGCGTATACTTTGTTTTATATGGGAGTTAATGCCGGAGCGTTCTTTGGGATTTTACTTTGCGGTTATTTAGGAGAAAAAGTGGGTTGGACTTACGGTTTTGGTTTAGCCGGAATTTTTATGTTCTTTGGAATGTTGCAGTTTTGGCTGTCTCAGGATATCTTTGGAGATATTGGTTTAAAACCAAATAAAGAAAGCAAAGCGAAAGCAGAAGCATTAGATACTGACAAAAGAAATCCTTTTTCGCCAATACAATTGGCAGCAATAGCCTTCTCTTCTATATTAGCATTATTATGGCTTATAAATGATCCTGCTTCAAAAATATCCGGGGGCAAAATAAATATTTTTTCTTTCTTAGGTCCTAATGGAAATGCGATTGCAATTGTTTCAGCTCTACTTGTATTTATTTTATTGTTAATCTATAGATTTACTCAATATTCTAAAATTACTAAAGAAAAATTAATAGCAGTTACCTTTTTTGCCTTTCTTACCATTTTCTTTTGGGCAATTTTTGAGCAGTCACCAAACAGTTTGACCATTTTTGCCAGTGATTATACGGATCGTGTTTTAACAGGCAATTGGAGTGTGGTGTTTTTAGTGATTAATTCGTTAATTACTATTTTACCGTTGGTTATTATTACCGGGGTTTTAATTTTATTATTTAAGCAAACATTTAAACTTTATGCTGTTGCAAATATGATCCTTAGTGTCAGTTTTATAATTATTTGGGGAATAGCACTATGGATGTTGACTAAAGATTATTACACTGCGGGTTATCTTACTTTATCAGATTCAACATTGCAAGCTTTGAAAATTGATAAAGTAACTACTGCATTGACAGAAGTTCCTGCCACTTGGTTTTCTACTTTAAACTCGTTATTCATTATCTCTTTGGCTCCATTGTTTTCAAAATGGTGGGAAAGTAAATACAATCCTTCTGCAAATTTAAAATACGGAATCGGAATGGCATTGCTAGCGCTTGGTATGGCTTGTGTCGCTTTTGGGGCAAGCGGAATCGAAGCGGGTGCAAAAACAGCTTCAGTAAGTATGATATGGTTGATTTTAGTCTATCTTTTCCATACAATGGCTGAGCTGTGTATCTCACCGGTAGGATTGTCGTATGTAAGTAAATTAGTTCCTGCCCGTATGATTGCCTTTATGTTTGGAGTTTGGTACTTAGCAGTAGCAATTGGTATGAAAGGTGCAGGTATGTTTGGTGAAAATATAGATAAAATCGCCAATGAACACGGATTGAGTTACTTCTTTTGGATGTTGACTATTATCTCTATTGTAGTTGCTTTGTTCTCTGTTTTGATGACTCCAATAATTAAGAAATTAATGCATGGTGTTCGATAAATTTTAGGCATCATTTTTGATTTGTCCACCGTAAAAAAATAGATATGAAGAAAGGTATAATAACGTTGTTATTGTTAGTTGGTTCATTTGCTTCTGAAGCACAAGAATTAGTGTGGGAGACTAATGTCAATAAGGCTCTTGAAGTTTCAGCCTTAACTAAAAAACCATTATTAATGTTTTTTACCGGAAGCGATTGGTGTGGTTGGTGCATCCGGTTACAAAAAGAGGTCTTGAAGACTCCTGAATTTGCAGCTTGGGCAAAAGAAAATGTCGTTTTGGTCGAATTAGATTATCCAAGACGAGTACCACAGACTGAAGAGGTAAAAAAGCAGAATAATGAATTACAACAAATTTTTGGCATACAAGGGTTTCCAACTATTATACTCGCAAATGGTACTACAAAAGAAGGGAAAGTCAATTTTGAAGGTATTGGCAGTACGGGGTATGTAGCCGGCGGTCCAGCAGCCTGGTTAGCAGTTGCAAATGGTTTTTTGAAAAAATAAAATATTAATTCAATTTATAAAATCCCTTTTCGCCTGTTGCGTGAAAAGGGATTTTCTGTTTCTCGCAACTGGCTTTCCATTGTTTTTGTATGGATTTAAAGTTGGACGCATCAGCCACAACTAATTTTGGCTTCATTATTTGGAGTAGGCGGTCCATATTTATTTTAGAGGATTGTGTCAATACAATAACATCCGGATTGATGTTTTTGGGATACACCCCGGAATGGTCTACAATAAATATTTTTTCGCCTTTAAAATACAGGAAATTTCGGAGTTCTTTTTTCTGTCGTAAAGTGCTCAGGTTTCCAATGCGATAGGATTTTATAAGACTGTTTTCTTGTGCCGTTTTTAAAAGACTGTCATTGGCGTAAACAATGATATTTGCTCCATTTCGTTCAGTGATCAAGGTATTCTTTCGGCTGTTGAAAACAATAAATTCCTGCTCGTTTTGCACGTTCCAATGGGTTGTAAAACAAGAAAATTGCACAACTATAATACAAGTTAAAGCGATTGCTAATTTGAGGAAAGTAGGTTTTTTAAACCAAATGATAAGGCTTATTAGAGCTAAATAACTACTGAGTAACAGGTATAAATTAAGCGGAATATCTTGAATTATAAACTGTTCTATCGAAGCTATTGCGTTGATAATCTTGTTTAAATAGTAAATACTGGTTTCCAGCAGGTGGGAGAGAAAAACCGAAATAAGGTCAAATGCGGCCAAAATCATTACCAAAACGCCTACTATCATTATGAAACTCAGTACTGGAATAATGATTAGATTGGTCACAAAAAATAAACCCGGAAACTGATGAAAATAATAAATACTCAGGGGTAAAGTACCTATTTGCGCCGCCAAGGAAACGGTGAGAATGTTCCAGACGTATTTTGAAGCTTTGTTTTCTGGTTGCCACACAGAGGCCAAAAGAGGTTGCAGCCAAATAATGAAAAACAAAGCAATGTAACTCAACTGAAAACCAACGTCAAATAGAAACGAAGGCTCAAAAAACAAAATCAATAACACAGAAACTAATAAAGTATGGTAAATATTGACGCTTCTGCGCAGATGATTCCCAATAGCCACAAAGGAAAACATAGTCACCGAGCGAACTACTGATGGTGCTAAACCTGCAATTATACCAAAAATAGACAAAGATGCCAGAATAAGGAGTAGTTTAAGGAACGAGCCCTTTTTTGTATTTGGAATAGGCTTTAGAATATAAGTTACAAAAAGCAAAATGAAGCCAATATGCAGTCCTGAAACGGATAAAATATGTACGGCTCCCGCATACTGGTAATCCCGTATGATATCAGGTGAAATATCTTGTTGTTGCCCCATGATCAGAGCAATGGCAACATTCAATTCCGTTTTATTGAAGTTGTTTTTTTCTAAATTCCGAATAATTCGCGTTCTCAATTTTGAAGAATAGTACCAGATATTTTTCGCTGTTTTATTTCCAATTTTTATTTCATCACCAGCAGCAAACAGTTGTGCATAGATTTGTTTGTTTTCAAGGTATTTGCCGTAGTCAAATTGATTCGGATTCATAGGTTGTTTATTCCTTGACAACGTGCCTTTGATTAGCAAAGGGGTTCCTGCTGCAAATACGGGGTTTAAATGATTTTTTTGAACGTTAAGGAGCAATCGGCCAGACTGTTCTTTTTCATTAATATGGTTGACAAGGACTATATAACGGTCGCTAAATAAGGAGCTTTTCAGCTTTTCTCTAACAACAACAGAAATAGAATGAGGCTGCTCAAAAGCATTTGTATTGTGGGTGTAGTTGTCCTTTTGAAAATAATCCGTGTGGGTTACTTGTGTAGTGGTTCCAATGATAAAAGACAAAAAATAAGTGGCAATACCAAAATAAGCGGTACGGGTGTTGCTTTTTTTGGATAAAAAAAAACAACACCCCAAAGAGACTCATAGCGGTTAAAAGTATAACAATGACTGCTGCTAATGGAGGATGCAGGTAAAAAGCGAAAAGAAGTCCTGAAACAAACCCAATTGTTATTCTTGCCAAAGGAAATTGTAGTACTTTCATGACTCTAAAGTACATATTTTTAGTACGTAACGAATTTATTTTTTTTAAAAACAGGTAGAAATAGAAACACAGGGATTAGTAATGAAGAACTCGAGCTATAAAATCCTGTTGAGTTGAGCAAATCTGGTTTTGTAATACACTTCTTTTGTGGAGGAAATCATAACGCCTCTTGAGGTCGACGCATGAATGAATTTTATCTCGTCTTCATTGACTTCAATGACTATTCCTACGTGGTTTATTTGTCGGTTTCTATTGGTTTTAAAGAATATCAGATCCCCTTTTTTAGCTTTTTCTTGTTCATGATCTAAAATAATACCGTGTTTTGATTGTTGAATCGAGGTGCGAGGTAGACTTATTTCATTTGAATCAAAGATGTTGACCATCAAGCCGGAACAGTCAAAACCTGATTTTGTTGTCCCGCCATACCTGTATTTCACCCCAATATTTTCAGCAGCGGCATCGATTAATTGTTCGACCAGACGTTGTGCTTTCCTTTTTTCGGATTGAATGGATTGCTTTTTTGGGTCTGCTTTTTTCGAGTTGGTTATCGGGGAAGTTGATTTACAAGCCGTAAAAAAGGTAAGAACCAATACAAGAAATAGAAAATGTTTCAAAAGAGTGTAATTTTTTTGTAAAGGGAGCTATTTATAAATAAGAGATAATCTACAGTAAATCAGACACGATGAGTTTTGCTGTTTTTTCACTAGCGCCAATGCCACCTAATTGCTGTTCTAATAACGCATATTTTTCTAAAAGAGTATTGCGGTGGTTGATTTCTAATATTTTTTTGAGTTCTTCTCGAATGCGTTTTGGATTGCATTGCTCTTGAATTAGTTCGGTCACCACCTCCTCATCCATAATTAAGTTGACTAATGAGATGTATTTCAGGGTAATAATTCGTTTAGCAATTTGGTAGGAAGCCCAGCTGCCTTTGTAGCAAACTACTTCCGGCACTTTGAAAAGCGCTGTTTCCAGTGTTGCCGTTCCTGAGGTTACTAATGCAGCTGTTGCATTACGCAGTAAATCATAGGTTTTATTAGAAATGAATTTAATGTTTTCTTGAGTGATGAATTCTTTATAGAAAGAAAATTCCTGACTTGGCGCCCCTGCAATCACGAACTGATAGTCTGGAAAATCATTTGCCACACTGAGCATGACTGATAGCATTTTAGTTATTTCCTGTTTTCGGCTACCGGGTAAAATTGCAATTATCGGTTTGTCGTTTAATTGGTTTTCTGTTCTAAAAAGGATTGAATCAACTTCGGGTTGGTTGTGGATGGCATCAATCAGTGGATGCCCGACAAATTCTACCGGAAAATGGTGTTTGTCTTCATAGAATTTTTTTTCGAAAGGCAAAATCACATACATTTTATCAATATCACGCTTGATAGCTGTAATTCTGCTTTCTTTCCAAGCCCAAATTTGTGGAGAAATGTAGTAGTGCGTTTTCATTCCTAACGCTTTTGCCCATTTTGCAATCCGTAAATTAAAACCAGGATAATCAATGAAAATAAGAATGTCCGGCTGAAATTCAAGAATGTCTTTTTTGCAGACTTTGATGTTGCTTAAAATAGTTTTCAAATTAAAAATTACCTCAATAAAGCCCATAAAAGCTAATTCTCGGTAATGTTTTACTAAGGTTCCGCCTGTTGTATTCATTAAATCGCCTCCCCAAAACCGAATGTCAGCTTTAGGATCTTTTTTATAAAGTGCTTTCATTAAATTGGAACCATGCAAATCGCCTGAAGCTTCCCCTGCTATAATGTAGTATTTCATGTTTGTTGGATTAGAAAGGTATAAATTCAGCATTTAAATTTATAAATTCAGGTCTGTTATAAATGGTATGTCAATTTACAAAGGTAAACTAATAAGCCTTCTTAAATAAACAAAGTGAGTACTGTCATTAGTATGATGGCCAATACGACACCACGCGCCATCATTTCTTTATTCATTTTTAGCAGAATGCCAAAGGCTATCAACGTAAGGATGGATCCCAGTGTGATGATTTTTCCTAAATTTCCCTGCGCTTTTATGATCTGAATTCCAATGATAAACTGGAAGTCAGTAAAAAAGGTAATAAAGAGATAGCAACCAACTAGTGTACTGAAAAATCCTATCAAAATTCCCCAGACTAAATCGTTCTTATTCATTCCATTTCCAGGTATTAAGTTGCTGTATGGCATGATGTGCTGTTAAGTCAAATTGAACTGGAACAACTGATATGTATCCATTTTCGAGCGCCCATTCGTCTGTGTCTTCGCCTTTGTCCTGATTGACAAATTCTCCTGCCAGCCAATAGTAATCCCTTCCTTGCGGTGTTTTTCTTTTATCAAATTTTTCTACCCAAAGTGCTTTGGCTTGACGACAAATACGGATTCCTTTGATGTCCTTTTCGTTTAATTTTGGGAAATTAACATTTAAAACGACCCCTTCTGGAAGTCCATTTTCTAAAACTTCTAAAGAGATTTTGCGTATAAAAGTTTTGATCGTTTCAAAATTGGCGTTCCAGTCATAATCTAAAAGAGAGAAGCCTATAGCTGGAATTCCCTCTATTCCTGCCTCGACTGCCGCACTCATGGTTCCGGAGTAAATTACATTTATGGATGAATTTGAACCATGATTGACACCGGAAACACATAAATCTGGTTTTCTTTTTAGGATTTCATTTACAGCCAGTTTCACACAGTCCACTGGAGTTCCGGAGCAGCTGTACTCTAAAAATGGATCACTATCTTTAGAGATTTTATTCAAATACAACATGCTGTTTATGGTAATGGCATGCCCCATGGCACTTTGTGGATTGTCAGGCGCAACCACGACGATTTCGCCTATTTCTGCCATAACGGCAATTAAGGCTCGAAGTCCCGGTGCCGAAATTCCGTCGTCATTCGTTATTAGAATTAAAGGTCTTGTTTTTTTCATTATACCTGTTTGTAAAAAGATTGATTATTTTTGATTTTCGGAGTATATGTAATCCCCCTGAATGAAATCACTAAACAAAATATAAAAATAGGTTATGTTGGTTGATTTAACTTAAAATAATAAAAACAATTTATATCTTTAACAAAAATTTATGGGGCTACTGCTGCGGTTGGCATAGTTTTTACCATAATTTAGATTAAAAATTCATGAATACAATTCTTAGCTTTATGAAAAGAAATTATAAAATCATACTTGTTGTTGTATGCCTTTCGTTAACATTGTTTGCTTTTAAATATAATGCATCAAAAGAGAACGACCCAGAAAAAGATAAATTACTCCTAGAGTTGTTGACTTTTGTAATCCAGAAAGGACATTACAATCCTGCCGATATTAACGATACTTTTTCAAAAGGAATCTATAAAGATTATATTGAGGCTTTAGATCCATCTAAACGTTTTTTCCTGCAATCCGATATCGATGAATTTTCGAAATTTGAGTTGTTGTTAGACGATCAGTTGTTGAATAAAGACTTGTCTTTTTTTAATCTTACCTATGATCGTTTGATGAAAAGAATGGAAGAGAGTAAAAAGATTTATAAGGATGTCTTGAGTGAGCCTTTTGATTATTCTGTCGATGAAAGCTTTAATATAGATTATGAAAAGGCTCCCTATGCTAAGAGTGCAAATGAATTAAAGGATAAATGGCGCAAGCAAATTAAATTATCAACTCTTTCTTCTCTAGTAGATCGTTTGGCTTTACAAGAAAACAAGACTAATGAGGCAAAACTGGATGCTGCAATACTGAAAAAAGAGGAAAAATTAAAAGAAGAACTTTCTAAAGAAACAGCAAAGGACAGCACGGTAACCCCAGATAAACCAAAGACTTTTGAAGAATTAGAAAAAGAAACCAGAAGAAATTCTGGAAAATCATTAGATGAATATTTTGGGTTTATAAAAGATTTGGATAGAAATGATTGGTTTTCTGTGTATATAAATTCTATTACGGCTCGTTTTGATCCGCACACGAATTATTTTGCTGCCGAAGAAAAAGAACGATTTGATGTAAGTATAAGCGGAAAGTTAGAGGGAATTGGTGCCCGTCTCCAAAAGAAAAATGATTTAACTGAGATTTCGGAACTTATTTCCGGTGGTCCCGCATGGAGAGGGAAACAACTGGAAGCAGGAGATTTAATAATGAAAGTAGGGCAGGGCTCCGGAGTTTCAGTTGATGTTGTTGGGATGCGGCTTGATGATGTGGTAAAGAAAATTAAAGGACCAAAAGGTTCGGAAGTCCGACTTACAGTTAAAAAAGTAGACGGAACAATCAAGATTATTTCTATTATCAGAGATATTGTTGAAATTGAGGAAACGTACGCCAAGTCAAGTATCGTGAATAAAAACGGGATGAAATATGGGATAATTTATTTGCCTAAATTCTATATTGATTTTGAAAATAAAGACGGTAGAGATGCCGGTAAAGATGTTGCTATTGAAGTCGAGCGACTGAAACAATCCGGTGTTGATGGAATTGTTCTTGATGTTCGCGATGACGGAGGCGGATCATTATCCACGGTTGTAGATATTGCAGGCTTATTTATTGAGCAGGGTCCCATTGTTCAAATTAAATCAGCAGGAAGAAAAAAAGAAGTGTTGTACGATCGAGATAAAAAAATAGAATGGGATGGCCCTTTAGTAATTATGGTGAATAGTTTTTCTGCCTCAGCTTCTGAGATCTTAGCAGCTGCAATTCAAGATTACAAAAGAGGAATTATAATTGGGAGCAAACAAACGTACGGTAAAGGAACCGTTCAAAATGTGATTGACCTGAACCAGTTTGTGCGCAGTAGCTCCGTTGGGGATTTAGGTGCTATTAAGACCACCACACAAAAATTTTATAGAATCAACGGTGGTTCTACTCAACTAGATGGGGTACGAAGTGACATCGTTATGCCGGATCGTTATGCCTACTTGAAAATGGGAGAGCGCGATATGGATAATGCAATGCCTTGGGACAAAATTGATCGGGCTGACTACAGTGTTTGGACTAATAATGACAACTTTAATCAGGCGATAACAAATAGCAAAAACCGTATTAGTAAAAATGCACAGTTTCAATTAATTGAAGAGAATGCGAAGTGGATTGATAGTAGAAGCGAGGAGAATGTGTATAGTTTGAATATTGATACATTTAAAATCGCACAATCTGAAATTGAAGAAAAAGCTAAAAAATACAAACCAATTGTAGATTACAAAAATCTACTTACGTTTACTTCACTGCCTCATGAAGCAGATGCAATTAATAAAGACGCTTCTTTAAAAGAAAAAAGAGAAAGATGGCATGAAGCTTTAGCAAAAGATATTTATGTTGAGGAAGCACTGAATGTATTAGAAGATTTGCAATCAAAAGCAATTTCTAAAAAAAGCATTCCTGTTAAAATTAAAAAAGATAAATTAGCGAAATCTTAGGTAGTTTTTCAGCAAGTTTCAGTCAATAATAATAGAAAAACCCTGTACATTCTTAAGAACGTACAGGGTTTTTCTATTTGGGTAATTGTTTTTTCGAGTTTTGTAACTCAGTGAAGGAGACTAGATAAGTAAATCAATGCTGTTTATCTATCAATTTAGTGTGCTAAAATGTTACTGAAAAAGACCGGATTTATTGCAAATTACCATCTGAATTTTGGTATTGACGTATAACTTTAGGATTCAATTCAATGTAACAATAAGATAAATATATTTATTGTTTAGGTCTTTGATTCAAAAACAAAGAGTAATAATCCATAGTGAGGTTCGTGGATTACTTTTGTCTTAAATTTGTCAAATTACCATTCATTTACTTTATTGGCATCCATTTTTATAAATATAAAAAGCAATATTGTAAAACCCCAAAGACCGGAACCTCCGTAGGAAAAGAAAGGTAAGGGTACGCCTATGGTGGGGAAAATACCGGCTACCATGGCTATGTTTACAAAGAAATGAGTAAAAAGTACGCCTGCAACACAGTAACCATATACTCTGCTAAACTTTGTTTTTTGTCTTTCGGCAAGGTATATTATTCGAAGAAGTAAACAGGCAAAAAGGGCGATTACAGCCAGAGAACCCAGAAATCCCCATTCTTCGCCTACAGTTGTGAAGATGTAATCCGTGTGTTGTTCCGGTACAAAACCACCTTTGGTTTGTGTTCCTTCTAGGAATCCCTTTCCAAACCAGCCTCCAGATCCTATGGCTATTTCGGATTGATTGGTGTTGTATCCAATTCCTTTGAGGTCAACAGTTTTTCCTAAAAGAATATTAAAACGATCTCGGTGATGTTGTTTGAACAGGTTGTCAAATACATAATCTACAGATAGCACAAATCCAGAAATCAGGGCAAAGATAATACTGCTCAAAACAATATTTCGGTCTGCCAGTCTTGATTTGAAATGAACCAATATTATAATTGCTAATCCAATAAGTATTACATATTCTGGTTCTAATAATAAGGTAAACACAAATAAAAGAATTGTAATAAATCCAGTCCAAACATACCAAGCCGGAAGTCCTTCACGATACAAAACAATGATGAATATGCTGTATATCAATGCGCTTCCAGGGTCTGGCTGAGGCAAAATGAGTAGCACAGGTAGGAAGATTATGGCAAGAGCCTGTATTTGTCTATTGACTTCTTTTAAATTAATTTGTGTGTCACTCAAATATTTGGCTAATGCTAATGAAGTGGCTGCTTTTGCAAATTCAGAAGGCTGGATCGTGAAGCTTCCAATAGCATACCAGCAACGTTGACCAGCAATTGTTTTGCCAAATAAAAACAGCCCGGCTAATGTGAGTAGTGATACTCCAAAGATGATACTCGCATATTTCTCATAAAATTTCCCGTCAACCGAGAGTATTATGAATATTAATGGAATGGTCAATACGATGAAGATCAGTTGTTTTTCATAGGTGTCTTGCATCGAAGACATAGAGGAGGAATAGATATTTAACCAGCCCAAAATAACTAATACCGCATAGATGATTATGCTTATCCAATCAATATTATTTGTGATACTTTGGTTTTTCATTACATTTAAATAACTTGTTTTTTTACTTTTGAGGTATCTGTTTTAATCCTTACGGCAGGAATTGTTCTTTTATTTAAAAGCGAGTCGCTAATGCGTAATTGCAATTTGACTGCGTCAGATAGTCCACCTAATTTGGCATATTGACTTTGTAAGCTGGTTGCAAGTATTCTTTTTTCCAGATCTATCCTTGTGATTTTTTGTCTTAGGTATTTTTCAATCATCAAACTGGCAATTGGTCCCGCTATTGTTGATCCAAAGCCCCCATTTTCAACCATGATAGCAATGGCAATTTTCGGATTGTCTTTTGGTGCAAAAGCTACAAATATGGAATGATCTTTAAGTTGAATTCTTTTGCCTCCAATTTTAGCAAAATTTTCAGCTGTACCGGTTTTACCACAAATATCTATTCCTTCGACTTTAAGTGCGCTAGCAGTCCCCATGTTGTACACATCAAACAAACCGCTAATTATGGGTTTGAAGTGTTTTTTGTCGATGGTAGTGGTGTGTTTTGTCGTGAATTTTTTATCAATTTTGTGGCCTTCAATTTTTTTGATGATGTGAGGGGTGTAATAATAACCTTCATTTGCAACAGTTGCCATCATGTTAGCAAGTTGTATGGGTGTCATTAGAACTTCGCCCTGTCCTATTGAATTAGAAACGATCGTGGTACTTCTCCACCCTCCATTTGGATAGATGCGTTTGTATGTTTTAGAATCCGGAATATTTCCTCTTTTACCTGTTGGTAAGTCATATCCCATAAATTGTCCCAGTCCAAAGCTTTTTATGTGGTTGCTCCAAACATCAACAGCTGTGGCCGGTTTTGTATATTTGTTTATTGTCTTCATATACGCTGTGGCAAAATAGGAATTGCAAGATTCATATATACCTCTGTGCAGCTGAAGAGAACCTCCTCTACAATGGCATCTCATAAATCGACCTCTTGCATAACTAAAACCATTATTGCAGGATACGCTTGTGTTTTCATCTATTACACCTTCTTGTAGAGCAACTAATCCAGTTAAAATTTTAAACGGTGATCCTGGCGGATATTCAGCTAGTAATCCTCTGTCATACAGTGGCTTTGCTATTGAATCATGGTATAGTTGGGTGTAGTTTTTAGAGCGTTGTCTTCCTACCAATATTCCTGGATCATAAGAAGGAGCGGTTACCAGTGCTAGTATTTCGCCAGTGCGAGGTTCTATAGCAACAATTCCGCCTCTTTTATTAATCATCAATTCCTCTCCGTATTTTTGAAGTTCGGCGTCAATAGTAAGATTTATATCTTCTCCTTGCACGGCTATAGTGTCGTATTTCCCTTCTTTATACGAGCCAATTTCCCTATTGTATTTGTCTTTTTGAATGTATTTAACCCCTTTTACCCCGCGTAAAAGATCTTCATAACTTTCTTCAACTCCCTGTCTTCCAATTAAATCACCGCTATTGTAATATGGATTTTTGGCTACTAGTTTTTCATTTACCTGAGTGATGCCCCCAAAAACATTGGCTCCAAAATTTACTTCATAATCACGAAGGGAACGTTTTTGAAAATAAAAACCTTCATATTTTCTTATTTTTTCTTGAAAAGCTGCAAATTCACTTTTATTCAATTGTGATAAAAAAACAGAGGGTAACCGCGGACTATATATTCTAGCTTTTTCAATTCTTTTAATGAAATCTTCTTTTGAAATTTTCAACAATTGACAAAGTTCTAAAGTATCTGTGTTTTTTAATTCTCTAGGAATGACCATAATGTCATAAGATGCTTGGTTCGCAACCATTAATACGCCTTTACGGTCATAGATGTAGCCTCTTTCAGGATATTCATATTTTTTTTTAATTGCGTTATTTTCAGATTTTAACTTTAAGGTGTCATCCACTATTTGCAAATAAAAAATACGCAATATTAGTAAAGAAGTAGCAAGAATGATTAGGGAAGGCAATAGTGCTTTTCTCATCTTTTATTAGGCTTAATAAGGTATATTATAATTATGCAAATAAGGAGTGTGAATATGGTACTCAATAAAGTTCGTAATACGACATCTAAAATAAAGCTAAATTGAAAAGCTTCCAGCAAAAACATCGTAAAATGATGAATGGTAACCGATAGTAATAAAAAAGAAAATCTTTCTGGGGTTAATACATCATTCAGTTTTATAGTTTGGTATTCATAACTTAACCCAAAGGAGAACTTAAAAACAGAAGGTCTAAAGTAGGCTAATACTAAGCAAGCGGTCGCATGTGTTCCTCCAGAATTACTGAACATATCCATGATAAGGCCTAGTAAAAAACTAGCAATTAGTAGTCCTGATTTATTTCCATTTACGGGATAAAGTATGATAAATAACACATAAGGAAATGGGCTTATATACCCAAAAAAATTCATGTTATTAAATATGATAATCTGAATTGCTAATAACAAAAGGAATCGGGAAATATTGACTAATAGTGCGCTATTCATCCTTATTTCTTTTTTCTAAATTAATAATTTCTTCACGATCTTTACGCGTTATAATATAAACGTGACCTAGATTTGTCATATCGTTAAATAATTTAACATTTATGGTGTAATAATTAGTCTGATTGTCTATTTCTATTTTGTCAATAGTTCCTATGTTGATGTTTTCTGGAAATATTACAGATTGCCCCCCTGTTACAATGGTATCTCCTTTTCTAATAGCGGCTAATCTAGGAACATCTATCAATTGTACAAAGCCAGTACTTTTTCCGTTCCATATCAAAGATCCAAAATGATTGGATTTTTTGATTTTAGCATTAATTTGAAATTTCTTATTTAAAATGCTGATTACAGTGGCATAATTAGGTGAGGTATTTTCTATGATTCCTATAATTCCTAAGCTGTTTATAACACCCATGTCTGGTTTCACACCTTCTAGTTCTCCTGAATTTAAGGTTAAATAATTTTCGTGAGTACTATAAGAATTGTGTATTACCTTAGATACTAATATATCTCCTGATTCGATCCCTTTTAGACTGTCTAGTTTTTTTATTGCAGTGGTATCTTTTTTGTTAAATATAAGACTCTTTAATTTTGCGTTTTCAAGCGCGAGTGCTTCATTTTCAGTTTTTAAATTCAAATATTCATTAAGGTTGTTTACCTTTTCATAGACACCTCCGCTTAGAAAATTTGCAGAACTAATTATTTTACTTCTGTGAAAGGAGTGGGATTGAATGGTAAGGGATAATGAAATACCCAAAAGCAGCAAAAACAGTAACCGATTACTGTTTTTAAAAATAAAATTAAATATTTGCTGCATTTTCTAACGGTATAATATAAATAGCTGTCTGTTTTATTTTGGAATCTAATAGTTGTTGCTGGATGCTATCTCAGTCCTGTAAATTGACAAGAGTAGCTATAACAAATTACTTGATTAAAATACTTTTAAATTTAGCAATGTTTTTTAGTGCCATTCCTGTCCCTCTTACTACAGCTCTTAACGGATCTTCTGCAATGTAAACTGGTAAATCAGTTTTTTGTGAAATTCGCTTGTCAAGACCTCTTAACATGGAGCCTCCACCGGCAAGGTAGATTCCTGTGTTGTATATATCGGCAGCTAGTTCTGGGGGAGTTTGTGATAACGTTTCCATAACGGCATCTTCAATTCTTTGAATTGATTTGTCTAATGCTTTTGCAATTTCTCGGTACGATACTTCTACCTGTTTTGGTTTACCAGTAAGTAAATCTCTACCTTGAACGGACATGTCTTCAGGAGGTGTTTCTAAATCTTCTATTGCTGCGCCAATTTGAATTTTTATTTTTTCAGCTGTACTTTCTCCAACAAAAAGATTGTGTTGGGTACGCATATAATATACGATATCATTTGTGAATACATCGCCAGCTATTTTTACTGATTTGTCACAAACAATACCACCTAAGGCGATTACGGCAATTTCAGTTGTTCCACCACCTATATCTACAATCATGTTTCCTTTTGGTTGCATAATATCAATACCAATACCTATTGCTGCTGCCATAGGTTCGTGTATTAGGTATACTTCTTTACCGTTTACTCTTTCACATGATTCTTTTACGGCTCTCATCTCCACTTCGGTAATGCCAGAGGGAATACAAACGACCATTCTTAACGCAGGAGTAAACATTCTTTTCTTTAGCGCGGGTATGCTTTTGATAAACATACTTATCATTTTTTCTGAAGCATCAAAATCAGCAATTACACCATCTTTCAAAGGGCGTATTGTCTTAATGTTTTCATGTGTTTTACCTTGCATCAAGTTGGCTTCTTTGCCCACAGCAATGATTTTACCAGAAACTCTGTCTCTGGCAACAATTGATGGACTGTCTATTACAACTTTATCATTATGTATGATTAAAGTATTAGCGGTACCAAGGTCTATCGCGATATCCTCAGTCATGAAATCAAAAAATCCCATAAATTTTTTGGGGTTAAAATGTTATAAATTTGAAACGCACAAAGTTAAACAAATTAATGTTTAAAATGACGCGTTCCCGTAAATACCATTGCAAGTTTATTTTCATTGCAATAGTCAATGCTCAAATTGTCTTTGATGGATCCGCCTGGCTGAATTACCGCAGTAATACCTGCTTTTTTAGCTATTTCAACACAGTCTGGGAAAGGGAAAAATGCATCACTTGCCATTGAGGCTCCATGTAAGTCAAATCCAAAATTTTTAGCTTTTTCTATCGCCTGTACTAAGGCATCAACTCTGGATGTTTGTCCTGTACCGGATGCAATAAGTGTTCCGTTTTTAGCAAGAACAATCGTGTTTGATTTGGTGTTTTTACAAATTTTGGAAGCAAAAATTAAATCCTGAATTTCCTGTTCAGTAGGAGCTGTTATGGTAACGGTTTTTAAGGCTTCTTTATTGTCAGTTACCGTATTTCTTTCTTGAATTAAAAGTCCGTTCAAGCAGGTTCGTACCGTTTTTTGGGGTAACGCAACCTCGTTCTGAACTAATAGGATTCGGTTTTTCTTTTCTTGTAAAATAGTCAGGGCCTCAGTATCATATTCGGGGGCAATGACCACCTCACAAAATAATTTGTTTATCTCTGTTGCAGTCGCTGCATCAATTTTAGTATTGGAAATTAAAACACCTCCAAATGCAGATGTCGGGTCACAAGCTAATGCGGCTAAATAGGCCTCAGTAATAGTTGTTCGTGTCGCTAAACCACAAGCGTTGTTGTGTTTTAATATGGCAAATGTAGGGCCGTCATTGTTGAATTCAGCTATCAAATTTACAGCCGCATCTACATCCAACAAATTATTGTATGATAATTCTTTTCCGTGCACTTTGTTGAACATGGCCTCAAAATCTCCAAAGAAAAATCCTTTTTGATGTGGGTTTTCACCGTATCTCAGCACTTGACCGTTAGGAATACTTTCTTTGTAAATGGTTTCGTCAGTATTAAAATAATTGAAAATTGCAGTGTCATAATGCGATGAAACATGAAATGCTTTTGTTGCCAATAATTTTCGGTCTTCCAATGTTGTGGCGCCATTTTGATCGATAATTAAATCTAAAAGCAAGCCGTATTGATCTACCGAAGCCACAATTACGGTATCCTTGAAGTTTTTTGCAGCAGCACGAATTAAAGAAATACCACCAATATCTATTTTTTCAATGATGTCTGCTTCACTTGCTCCTGAAGCAACCGTTTTTTCAAAAGGATATAAGTCAACAATGACTAAGTCAATTTGTGGAATGTTGAATTCTAGCATTTGTTGTGCATCACTCTCATTATCTTGGCGATTTAGTATTCCACCAAAGACTTTTGGGTGTAATGTTTTTACTCTTCCACCCAAAATAGAAGGGTAAGAGGTCACATCTTCAACGGGTATTACGGGAATTCCTAAATTTTTTATAAAATCCTCAGTCCCTCCAGTAGAATAAAGTGTAACATTTTGACTGTTTAGTTGTCTTACTATAGGTTCTAATCCTTCTTTTGAAAAGACGGAGATTAATGCAGATTGAATTGTTTTAGTTGTGCTCATTATGTAGTTATAGTTATAAAATGCAAAAATAGTTTTTTAATGTCAAAATTAAGCCATTTGAAATTGAGATAATTGTAATTTTTACGGCTATTGCAACGGGAAACATAAAAATAGCGCTTTCACAATGTAACGAAACGATTTTTCATTAGGTTTCTGATTAATATTTATAGAATTTTACTTAACACTAAATAGATTGTATGTTAGTTTACCTTCGATTATTAAAAGAGAGTTTTAGCTTTGCGATGAATGCATTGCGCAACAATAAGTTACGAACGCTGCTTTCTTTGTTAGGCGTTACTATTGGGATTTTTTCTATTATAGCGGTACTCGCTGCTGTAGATTCTTTGGACAGAAAAATCACTAAAGATTTGAGTAGTTTAGATAAAAATACGATTTATTTGATGAAATTTTCTTTCGGGCCTTCGGAAATTCCACAATGGAAAAGAGAACAGTTTCCTAATGTGAAGTATGATGAATACACCTATATGAAAGGTGCAATGACTAACACGGATCAAATGGCCTATCAAATATTTATTAGAAGAGAATCTATTAAATTTGATTCAAAAACAGTTAGTGATGTCAATATAGTTCCTGTTTCTCAGGAATTTATAGATATTCAGGGCCTTGAGTTTGAAAGCGGACGATTTTACAATGAATCCGAAGCCAATTCCGGAGCTACAGTTGTTGTTTTGGGGAATGAAATTGCAAAATCACTTTTTGATGATGCAGAACCCATTGGAAAAAACGTGCGGTTGTATGGAAATCGTTTTACGGTCATTGGGGTTTTGAAGAAACAAGGAGCGGGTTTGTTTGGGGATAGTAATGACACCTCAGCTTATATTCCAGTCAATTTTGTGCGACAACTATACGGAGATAATAATACTGCTTTGACAAATGTTATTATTTTTAAACCTGAAAATGGAGCTGACATGGCAGCTTATAAAGAAGAAATAGCACAAAAATTAAGAAGCTTTAGGGGATTGAAAGCAGGTGAAATAGATAATTTTTTCATTAATGTTTTTTCTGGATTTACTGACCTTATTGATGGTATCCTTGGGCAAATGAATCTTGTAGGATGGGTTATCAGTGGCTTTTCTCTGCTTGTAGGTGGTTTTGGAATTGCTAATATTATGTTTGTTTCTGTAAAAGAGCGTACGAATTTGATTGGGATCCAAAAATCATTGGGAGCCAAAAACAAGTTTATATTGTTTCAGTTTTTATTTGAAGCGATAATATTATCAGTTATTGGTGGTTTGATAGGATTGCTCTTAGTTTGGATTATTACTCTTATTGTAACAAAAGCCTTAGACTTCGAGTTTGTCTTAAGTATGGGTAATATTGTCCTAGGAACAGGATTAGCGGCTATAATTGGTCTAATATCCGGAATTCTACCTGCAATTGCAGCTTCTAAATTAGATCCGGTGGAGGCTATTCGTACCGGGATATAAAAAACTCAGGTTTGTGTAGTCCTCTTTTGTAAACACTTAATTTTAAATATAATGGCATAACAAAAAACAGCTTCCAATATTTTTTTGGAAGCTGTTTTGTTTGGTATAAAGAGAATGTAGCGCAAATATAAAATCCCAATTGCTTGGGATTTTATTTATCGAATATCATTGTTCTGAATCAAATCAATGTACAAGTTGATCTTGTCTTTCAATTCTTTTCTTGGTGTGATAAAGTCTAAGAAGCCATGTTCGAGTAAAAACTCAGCAGTCTGAAAACCTTCTGGTAAATCTTTACCAGTTGTGTCTCGTACTACCCTTGGGCCAGCAAATCCTATTAATGCGCCTGGTTCAGATATGTTGATGTCACCTAGCATCGCGTATGAAGCAGTTGTTCCTCCAGTTGTAGGATCTGTACATAACGAAATATAAGGCAGTTTTGCTTCGGCAAGTTGTGCTAACTTAACAGATGTTTTAGCTAATTGCATTAAAGAATAGGCAGCTTCCATCATTCTGGCTCCACCTGATTTTGAAATCATGACAAAGGGCATGTTGTTTTTGATGGCGTGATCAATTCCTCTCGCAATTTTTTCACCTACAACTGCACCCATAGAACCACCAATGAAGGCAAAATCCATACAGCAAATAACTAAATCTTTACCTTTTGATTTTCCAACTCCCGTGCGTACTGCATCCTTGAGTTTGGTTTTTTCCATTACATCTTTCAAACGATCTGCATATTTCTTGGTATCAACAAAGTGCAAAGGATCTTTAGAAGTCATATTCTTGTCTAATTCAACAAATTCATTGTTGTCAAATAAGATTTGAAAATATTCAGCACTTCCAATTCTGACATGAAAACCATCTTCTGGACTCACAAATAAGTTGCGAGCTAGTTCATCGGCATCAATGATTTTTCCGGTTGGAGATTTGTACCAAAGTCCTTTTGGAATATCCATTTTGTCTTCGGTAGCGGTAGTAATCCCTTTTTCTTTTCTTTTAAACCAAGCCATTTCTTTAGTATTCAGTGTTCAGTAATCAGGTATTCAGTGTTTTGTAATCAGTTTTAGTATTCCATTATCAGCATTTGAGATCTGAACACTAAAAACGGACCACTATTTTTATAATGTATTCACATTGTTCAAGTCAGCAAATGCTTGCTCAAGTCTTGTGTTGAAAGTAACTTCACTTTCACGCAACCATTTTCTTGGGTCGTAATGTTTTTTGTTTGGAACATCAGCGCCTTCTGGGTTTCCAATTTGAGTTTTCAAATAGTCAATATTTTTAACCATGTAATCACGAATTCCTTCTGTAAATGCAAATTGCAAATCAGTATCGATATTCATTTTTATTACCCCGTAGCTGATCCCTTCTCTTATTTCTTCTAATGTAGAACCAGAACCACCGTGGAAAACGAAATCTACTGGATTAGATCCTGTATTGAATTTATTTTGAACAAAATCCTGAGAATTTTTCAAGATTTTTGGAGTCAATTTTACATTTCCGGGTTTGTACACTCCATGTACGTTTCCAAAAGCAGCAGCAATTGTAAATCGTGGACTTACTTTTGAAAGTTCTTCGTATGCGTAAGCAACTTCTTCCGGTTGTGTATATAATTTAGAACTATCTACATCAGAGTTGTCTACACCATCTTCTTCACCACCTGTGATTCCAAGTTCGATCTCTAATGTCATTCCCATTTTACTCATTCGTTCTAAATAGCCTTTGCAAATTTCGATGTTTTCTTCGATAGGCTCTTCAGATAAATCAATCATGTGAGACGAAAACAATGGTTTTCCGGTTTTAACAAAATGTGCTTCGGAAGCATCTAATAGGCCGTCTATCCAAGGTAATAATTTTTTCGCACAATGGTCAGTATGTAAAATTACAGTTGCTCCATACGCTTCCGCCATGGTGTGAATGTGTAAAGCTCCTGCAATTCCACCAGCGATAGCTGCTTTTTCACCAACATCCGAAAGTCCTTTACCTGCATTAAATTGTGCTCCTCCATTAGAAAACTGAATGATAACAGGAGCATTAAGTTTTGCTGCAGTTTCAAGGACACCATTGATTGTATTTGATCCAGTAACGTTTACTGCCGGAAGTGCAAATCCTTTTTCTTTTGCGTAATTGAAAATTTCTTGTACTTGATCTCCTGTAGCTACGCCCGGTTTAATAGTATGTGCCATTGTGTTTTTTTTAGTTATTTTTTAGTTTTTAGTTTTGCAAAAATAAGAATTATTTAGCATTAGAACGGGTAATTTATTCCAAAATTTAAAACAGAGTTTCCAAAATTATATTCTTGAAACCATCTTTTACGGGTTTCGTTGGCAGGATTATAGGTTTTAAATCCTAAATCAAAACGAATTACAAAAAAACTCAGGTCATATCGAAGGCCGAATCCCGTGCCTAATGCAATGTCTTTTAAGTCGCTGAAACTGGTAAATGTTGATTTCTCATCCACCACATTATCCAATACGTTCCAAATGTTCCCGGCATCAGCAAAAAGGGCCCCTTTTAAATTGCCTAATATTTTAAATCTAAATTCACCACTAATGGCAATTTTCATGTTGGCTTCATTAAAATCATCTACAGCTCCGCTACTCCCGGGACCTAAGCTGTATGGTTGCCAGGCTCGGTTGTCATTTGAGCCCCCAGAAAAATAACTCCTTGAAAAAGGAATGTAATTTGAATTCCCAAATGGGACTGCAATGCCAAAAAAGGATCGAAAGGCAAAGATCTTTTCTTTAGATAAATCCCAATGTTTGATGTATTCAAATTCTGTTTTTAGGTATTCAGAGTATTCTAAATTAAATATCTCATAATTACCGGTGACATTTTCTTTTTGATTTGTCGTTTTTGCAAAAGCTGACAATAGTGTTCCCGCTGATTCTATTTTTGTTCTAAAGAGATAAAAATCATTGTCTAATAAGTCTTTCTTTGTTGTTTTTGAAAACGTAAAACTTGTAGCGAGTATAAAATCGTTTTCCGTAAGTCGGAGTCTTCTTTCCTCAATGCTTTTTACACTTTCTATATCAGCACTTTCTAATGGTTTTAAGAAACTCGCATTTCCTGATAAGACATCACGGGTAAATCCAGTTGTGCCTCTTTCAATGACTAAATCCCTATCGATATCATTGTTATAGTAGTTAGGGTTGGTGTTGTATTGCTTCCCTATGGCATTCAATGCTCTGTAAGAAGAGTTGTAAACAAAGAAATAATTATTGGGATTTAGATTGCGAACAAACTGGGTGTTAAACAGGTCAAATCGGGCAGTATGGTTTCTTTTTGGAGTCCAATTGTACGATAGTGCTCCCGTGAAATTTTCTTTGTCTAACCCCAGATTTCTTTGTTTTGCAAAACCGACTGTGATTAGTGTGGAGGGAATCATGCTTTTTGGAATGATTTTTTCAGTGCTAAAGGGAATGAAAATTCTAGGAATATTTAATTTTAAATCCAACCCGTACTCGGATACATTAAAAAAATTATTATTTGGATTGGCAAGATCTTGTGAGGAACCTATATTGCCACGGGCTGCAATTTCCAGTGTTTCAGCACCATTAAAAACATTTCTGATTGTTTCTGAAACACTCAATCCGATACCAAAATCCTGAATGTTTGAATGAGTAACATCTAGTGTAGTCCCAAAACTATATTTTTTGCGGGGAGTCAGGTATACTTTAGCGATCAGCGATTGTGCAGTACTGTCTCTTTTGTCAACTTCATATTGTATGGAGGGGTAGTTGAATACTTTGAGGTTGTTCAGGTAGCGTGTGGTCAAGACTGTTTTGTAATCAGCATACAAACCTCCCTTTGTAATGAATATGGCGTTAGTTATCGCGCGAGGTTTGTATTTTAATTTTTGATGGCTGTATAAATTGAAGTTTTTGTAGGTTGTACTATCTGTAATAGTCCGGTTGTTATTCTCTGAGGAATAGTCCGTATAAATATTTACATCACTTATTTTATAAATTTTAAAAGGCACCGTTTTGCTAGAATCCTGATCTTGGTACGAATAATTATTAATGACCAGGTTTATATTTGCTTGATTTACTTTTTTAATCGTGTCAATATCAAAAGTAACGTAGTTGGACTGAAAATAATAGGCTCCGTTATTTCTGAAATGAGTGGTAATTCGGTTTTTTTCATTCTCAAAATCTTCTGTTTTGTATTGATTGCCTGATTTTAGAAAGGTATTGGATTTATTGGTTTGGTATAAAGAGTCTAATGCTGGAGTTAAAATAGTGGTTTTTAAAGTATCTAGGAAAAAGGCATTTCCGGGCGTTATGGCGTATTTTATTTTAGCTTTTTTAAGGCTCAGGGTGTCTATGTTGTAATTTGCATTTACATTAAAATAGCCATTGTTGAAATAGTAATATTTCAATCGCAATACTGATTTGTCAGCTCTTTCTTTGTCGATAATTACAGGAGGCTCTCCTGTTTTTTTTAAAAAATTATGGATGCCATAATATAAAAAAGACTTTCCGAGTCTGTTGACTTGTTTTTCAGACAGCCATTTGGATTGTCTTTTGTATTTTTCGGGATTGTTAGCAAACTTAGCCTGATAGGTTGAATCTGGATTTAGATTGGCAAGATTGTAAAGGTTCAAGCGCAAACGATAGCCCAGCAAGGTACTGTTTGGTTTTTGATACAACTGATTAAAAATAGTTTCCTCCTTAATGGATTTGCCATTGGCCTCGATTTCATTTTTTGTAAGCAGCAATTTCCCGTCAGGAACTCTTTTTACAGCGTCACAAGCGCAAATTAGTATTGCAATTACAATAAATGCAGTTATTTTTGTAGAAATTTTTTTCAAGTGTTCTAAAATATTTAATTCAAAAGTACATTATTTTATGGTTAGTAAAAACCAAATAAAGCTTATAACGAGTTTGCAGCAAAAAAAATATAGGATAGCCAATAAATTATTTTTTGCCGAAGGTGTCAAAGGAATTCAGGAACTATTGGATTCTAATTTTGAATTGGAACATTTGTTTACCACCCAAAATGATTTTGATTCGGTAAGCCAAGAAAAAAAAACCATTATTTCAGAAAATGATTTAAAAAAAGTTACAGCATTGGCTACTCCGAATACATGTTTAGCCGTTTTTAAGATGCCAGTAGAAAAATCAATTACTGAAACCGGTTTGATTCTAGCGCTTGATTCTATTCGGGATCCTGGAAATTTAGGGACTATATTGCGTTTGTGTGACTGGTTTGGGATACAACAAGTCTTGTGTTCAAAGGAAACGGTGGATCTGTATAATCCAAAAGTGGTTCAGGCAACAATGGGCTCCATTGCCCGGGTGAATGTTAATTATGTTGATTTGAATGTTTTTTTAGCGCAGACAAAACTTCCAATTTTTGGGACCTTCATGGATGGAGAAAATATTTATAAAGCAACTCTTCCTCAACAGGGAATTATTATCATGGGGAATGAAGCTAATGGAATTTCTCCGGCTCTTGAAAATGAGGTCCACAACCGACTCACAATTCCTCGTTTTGGGAATCTTCAAAAAACGGAAAGTCTGAATGTAGCTGCAGCAACAGCAATTGTCTTAAGTGAGTTTTGTAGAGGCTGATAGCAACGCGCAGTCATAGTTTACGGGAGAACTTAAAAACGGCCAAACTACTTTTTAATGGAAAGTAAAATTAATTAAAATGGCTCTGGTCTTTAAGGCTTCAATGTTTCCTGTCCAAGGACTGCTGGGGTCATTGTCTCTAATTAGTTCGTCATTAAGTCCAAAAACACCTCTTATGGAAGGCGAAAATATAAAATATTCGGAAAAAAGGTCAATTCCAAAGCCTAATTCATAATTAGTAGTCCATGATTTAACTCGAAAGCGTTCCTGCAAATTATCATCCATCAACTTAGAGTTGCTGGATAAGTTTAAAGTAGCTGACAATCCTCCCACTAAATAGGGGCGAATATTGCCCGTTCTTAGGGAGGAAAATTTCAACAATAAAGGAAAATGAATGTACGTGCTGTTCACTTCTCTAAGCGCATCGCCACTGTTTGAAAAATTAGGATAATACAAGTCTCTTTTTGTGTAATACAATCCAGGTTCAAATCGCAAGTTAATGTATTCCTGTAATTTTACATCACCAATAATTCCCACATTGAAACCGGTTGTTTTTTTGACCAGTATATCAGGGCCTTTCATTTTATAATCAATTTTAAAATCATAGGAATTGAATCCTAAGTAAAAGCCATAATAAACTTTCTTTTTTTGAAAATTTTCCAAATTAACAATGGGATCTTTGCTGAAAATAGTTCGAGACTTTTGGGCGTATCCGTTTAGAATAAAAGCAAAAAAGAGTAAGGCAATTATTTTTTTCATGTTATTTTTTAGAAGCTGAGTAAATGGTGGCCACACCAAAGGTTTGCGGTAATGCTACAACATCTATAAACCCAATTTCTCTTAAAATATTGTTTAACGCCTCGCCATAAGGAAAAGCGGCAGCTGATTCAGATAAATAACCGTAGGCAACGTTATCCTTAGAGAATAATTTACCTATCAAAGGCAGGATGTTTTGACTGTAAAAAGTATAGCCTTGTTTGTAAGGCGTTTGGTCTGGCACTGACGTTTCTAAAATTACAAATACACCATTTGGTTTTAAAACTCTTAAAATTTCAGCTAATCCTTTTTCCAGCGTTTCAAAATTTCGAACACCAAAAGCAACGGTAATCGCATCAAAATAATTGTCTTCAAAAGGCATGTTTTCTGAGTCGCCCAAAATCATTTCAATAGTAGCAGTAAGGTTTTTGGCAGCAATTTTTTGGACGCCAACTTCCAGCATTCCGGCAGATATGTCTAAGCCAATGATTTTTTCAGCATTGGTTTGTGCCATTAAAATCGCTAAATCTCCAGTGCCCGTAGCAATATCCAGGATTATTTTTGGATTGGATTTCGCAACCATCTGCAAAACTTTTTTACGCCATTTTATATCAATTCCAAAAGAAATGACACGATTCAATTTATCATAGTTGCCTGAAATGGTGTCAAACATTTGAGCAACCTGTTCTTTTTTACCTAAGGCAGAACCTTTATAAGGAGTTATCTTTTCTGACATTTTTTTTATGCAAATATAATACAAACGGGATGAACTAAAAACGAGTTCTTTAAATTAGAAGCAAGTTTTGTTTTATGTGCCGGAATGATTTTTTGCGTATTAAATAAGACTAAGTCCGTTAAAATAAGAATCATTTTTTTTATTTGAAATATCACTAAAAGTGGGTATTGTATCTCCGATTTTTATTGCGCAAATTTGGTATTCAAGAAAGAACCATATTAAATGATTAAAAAAGAGTCAGTGAACCTAATCAAATGGATATTTTTAGCGCTATTTATCTCATTTGTTCTTGTTAGCTGTTTTGAAAATGCTGTTTTACAAGGCAGTATTGTAGTTAAAGCGCAACATACGTTCTTAGGATTAAATTTGTTTTTGGAAATTTTAATTTTTTTCGTCTTTAGTACCTTCGTGGTATTTGGTATTAAAGGCTTTTTTGAGATGTATTCTCAAAAAACATCAAACATTATAATCTTCGTTTCTGGAGTGTTACTAGTGTTTGTAATTTTTATATTAGTTTATCAAATACTGTTTCAAGACTAGGTCATTGCTCTTAATCAATGGTTAAAAAAAAACATCCCTAAATTGGGATGTTTTTTAATTTTATATTCTGACGAATGTTTCGTAAGTGTAATCAAATTTGTGGTTTTGATCTTTTGCATTAAACTCGGTTGCATCAATCTTCCATTTCTTTTTATCGATCTCAGGAAAATAAGCATCAACATCAAAACTCTCGTGGACTCTGGTAATTTCTAATTTATCGGCGTAAGGCATTCCTAAAGCGTAAATTTCACCACCGCCTATAATAAAGGAGTCCTTTTCTTTTGGACAAGATTCAAGAGCTTGTTCCATACTTGCAACTATTATACATCCATCAGCTTTATAGTTTTGCTGTCTCGTGATAATAATATGTGTTCTATTGGGTAACGGTTTTTCTAAGCTTTCAAACGTCTTTCGCCCCATGATGATATGATGCCCCGAAGTTAGCATCTTGAATCTTTTAAAATCATTTGGTAAATGCCACACTATCTTATTATCTTTTCCTAATGCGTTATTCTCAGCTGCCGCTGCAATCATTATAATCATAATTTCATACTATTATTTAGGTTCGTCATTTGCTATTTTGGATTGTAGCTGCTCTATTTTCCTTTGTTGCAAAACTACAAGTCTGTCAATTTGTTCTCTTTCCCAATCTTTATTCATAAATCGATCCGTGATGAAAATTTTTATAAAATGCAAAATAAAAAGGAATAGCCATATTGTAATAATCCAAAGATACCAATACGAGACTACCGTACTGTCAAGGAAATTATGAGCAACAAATAGCAATAAACTTCCCAAAACAAAAAGAACAAAATGAAAATACAATCGTTTCTTTTGTTTTATTCTTCGTCTTGCATATTCATATTGTTCGTGTAATTCTTTTTCCATCGCCCTGATTTTAGTTTATAAAGGTAAAATTTATTTTGCAAAGTCACTATTTTGCTTCGGGATTATTTCACCAGAAAACGTTTTCTGATTTTTGAATAGTAAATTTACAATCACTTAAATTATTGAATTTATCAAAAATTAACATAGTTTACGGTATTCCATTAAAACTTTACAAGGGCTATTGAAACTTCAATATATTTCATTTACTTTGTTTTATAAACCTATAAATGAATATGTTATGCCGATTAAAAAACAATTTATAAAAACAAAGCCAGTTTGTAAAGTTACTTTTTCGGTAGCGGCAAAGGCAGCAAGTCATGCTTCTGTTGTGGGTGATTTCAACAATTGGAATGTTGCTGAAGGGGCTTTAAGTAAATTAAAAAATGGAACTTTCAAGGGAGTATTTGATGTGGCCAAAGACGCCGCTTACGAATTCAAATACGTTATCGATGGTGTATTTGTCAATGAGCCAGAGGCAGATTCTTTCAAATGGAATGCGTTTGCAGGAAATGAAAACGGTGTTTTAGTAGTATAGCTAAACACCGTTTTTTATTGTTTTATACCGCAACACTTCCTTTTATCGCGGCATGAGGTTCATAGCCTTCAAGGGTAAAATCTTCAAAACCAAACGCGAAGATGTCTTTTATATTGGGATTTAAAATCATTTTTGGTAATGGTTTTGGCTCACGGGTCAATTGCAATTCCAGTTGTTCAAAATGGTTGTTATAGATATGTGCATCGCCAAAAGTGTGAATGAATTCACCAGGTTCTAGATCACAAACCTGTGCAATCATCATGGTGAGTAACGCATACGAAGCGATATTAAAAGGAACTCCTAAAAAAATATCAGCGCTTCGCTGGTACAACTGACAAGATAGCTTACCCTCAGAAACATAAAACTGAAAGAACGCATGACAAGGAGGTAAGGCGGCTTTATTGTTGCTTACATTTTCGTCAAATGATTTTGTCGTGTCAGGCAGAACCGAAGGATTCCATGCTGAAACCAGCATTCTGCGGCTGTTAGGATTCGTTTTTAACTCTTTAATTAATTCCGATATTTGATCAATTTCTTCACTATTCCAATTGCGCCATTGGTGGCCGTAAACAGGTCCTAAATTTCCATTGGCATCAGCCCAAGCATCCCAAATTTTAACGCCGTTTTCTTGAAGATACTTAATATTTGTGTCTCCTTTTAAGAACCAAAGCAATTCGTAGATAATGGATTTTAGGTGTAGTTTTTTAGTAGTGACCATCGGGAAACCTTCATTTAAGTCAAAACGCATTTGGTAACCAAAGACACTTTTTGTCCCGGTTCCCGTACGATCTCCTTTTTGACAACCGTTTTTCATTACGTGTTGTACTAAATCTAAATATTGCTTCATTGTCTCTTGATTCTATTGTGCGGTAAGCGGTTGTTCGTTTTTATATACTTTTCCGTCTTTCATTACAAATACGACCTTTTCCAGAGTTTTGATCGCATTCAAAGGATTTTCATCCACTGCAATGATGTCTGCCAAAAAGTTTTCTTTGATTTGACCTGCTTCATTTTCAAGCCCTAATAACATAGCATTCGTAATCGTTGCTGATTGTATCGCGGCTAATGCAGGCATTCCGGCTTCAACCATATACCCAAATTCTTTTGCATTTGTACCATGAGCAAAAACGCCGGCATCAGTTCCAAAAGCAATTTGGACTCCTTTTTTATACGCCTTGGCAAAAGTAGCTTTCAGTTGTGGGCCAACTTCTCTGGCCTTTGGAACTACGATGTCAGGATAAAAACCAGTAATTTCTGCATTTTTTTCTACTTCTTTTCCAGCCGTTAAGGTAGGAACTAAATAAGCATCGTATTTTTTCATCAATTCCATTGTCTCTTCACTCATAAAGGTGCCGTGCTCAATGGTTTTTATACCGCCCAATATGGCTCTTTGCATTCCTTCGTCGCCATGGGCATGGGCAGCGGTGAGCATGTTGTAATCTTTGGCTGTTGTGGTGATGGCTTTAATTTCCTCTAGAGAGAACTGCGGATTTTTACCGCTTTTTGCCACGCTCAAAACACCACCTGTAGCTGTAATTTTAATAACATCAGCTCCTTCTTTATAACGCTCTCTCACTGCTTTTACTCCTTCTTCTGGAGAATTGATTACGCCTTCATGTGGACCTGGATCGCCTACCAGTTTTCGGTTGCTTCCGTTAGTAGGATCTGCATGACCGCCTGTTGTAGCAATTGATTTTCCGGCAGTAAAAATTCGGGGACCTTTTACGATTCCTTTATTGATGGCATTTCTTATGGAGATATTTACTCCGGTTCCACCTAAATCCCTCACCGTAGTGAATCCAGCTAGAAGAGTGATTTCGGCACATCGAACGGCTTGAAATGCAACATCAGCTTCGTTGTCTATGTATTTTGACATGTAGCTCTTGGTATCATGTTCGCCTTCTATGTGAACATGTAAGTCAATAAGACCCGGTAAAACATATTTGTTTTTCAGGTTGATCTCAATGTCTTCAGGCTTGACTTTAGCGATAAAACCCTCTTGTACTTTTGTAATTTTGTTTTTAGAAACAATGATCGTTTGGTTTGTTAATTCTTTACCTGATAGTGTATTTAAAATTTTTCCACAATGCAGATAATAGTCTTGGGATGAGGCAGCTGAACAAATAAATAATGTTGAGAGAAGTAGGAAGTGGTTTTTTTTCATAGCTTATTTTTATCAATTTTATAAAAGAAACATGGTACTAAGTGTTTTTGGTGAATTTAAGTGTATTTATTCAAAAACAAGCGATTCAATCCTTTGAAATTTAGTAACAATCTGATTTCATTTCAATCCTACGGAAAGTAAAAATGGGTACAATTACAATTCTCTCTTTGAGATTTCATCTCTAATTTTTGCGGCTTTCTCATAATCTTCGTGCGACACAGCTTGATCTAACAATTCATTTAATTCCGGTAGACTGTGTTTAGAATAGGTTTCTCCGGATTGATTGCTTTCTTCTTCACGACCAAAAGTGTCCGGATTAGAAAGTACATCGTCAATTTCCTGCGAGTCTTTATTAGGGTCTAAAGGATTTGATTTTAAATAAATTCCGGCTTTGTCCAGAATGTTTTTGTAAGTGAATATAGGTGCGTTAAAACGCAATGCTAACGCAATGGCGTCTGAAGTTCGGGCATCAATAATTTCTTCAATTTTATCCCTTTCGCAAATGATACTCGAATAAAAAACACCGTCCACAAGTTTGTGAATAATGACTTGTTTGACTACAATGTCAAATCGTTCTGCGAAGTTTTTGAACAAATCATGGGTCAGAGGACGTGGTGGTTTTATTTCTTTTTCCAATGCTATAGCGATGGATTGGGCTTCAAAAGCACCAATGACAATGGGTAATTTTCGTTCTCCGTCAACCTCATTCAAGATTAATGCGTAGGCTCCGTTTTGAGTTTGACTGTATGAAATTCCTTTTATAGATAGTTTAACTAAGCTCATAATTGATGTAATGGGAAAGTACGAGGTACTTTTTTTAATAAAAATTAAGCAGCAATTATAAAAAAGAAATGCTACTTAAAAGCAAAGATACAAATATCTTGTTTTTAAGTAGCATTTAAATTAATGGGATGCTATAATTTATGAATTGTGAGCTTTGAAAGCTTTAAATTTTTCAATTAATTGTGGTACGATTTCAAACGCGTCACCTACAATTCCGTAATCCGCTACTTTGAAAAAAGGCGCTTCGGGATCACTGTTGATGACCACTTTTACTTTAGAAGAGTTGATTCCCGCAATGTGTTGAATCGCTCCTGAAATTCCAATTGCAATATAAAGGTTTGTAGCTACCGGTTTTCCTGTTTGCCCAACGTGTTCTCCGTGAGGTCTCCATCCTAAATCAGAAACTGGTTTTGAACAAGCAGTTGCAGCGCCAAGAACAGTTGCTAACTCCTCTACCATTCCCCAGTTTTCCGGACCTTTCAATCCACGTCCAGCCGACACTACAATATCCGCATCAGCGATTGAAACTTTTCCAGAAACTTTTTCAACTGATTCTACTTTTACACCAAAATCAGCTTCTCCAATATTTGGGTTAAAATCTTCCTCGGTTAATGTTGAAGGTGTTTCAAAAACCCCATACGAGTTTTTGGCAAGCCCAAGTACTTTTACGTCTGTGGCAATTTCAGTGATATTGAACGCTTTGTTTGAAAAAGCATTTCTTTTTACTTGAAAAGGCGACGTTGAAACTGGTAATCCAACCACATTTGACGCATAGCCGGCTTCTAAAGCTACTGCAACAAGTGAGGAAAGATAAATACTGTCTGTAGTGGATGAAAGTAAAACTAACTTTACGTTTTCTTTTTGGGCGGCTTGTTTGATCACATCAGCGTATGCTTTTGCAGTAAACCCGGATAATTTATCGTTGGTTACTTTTAATACTTTGTCTACTCCGTATTTTGATAATTCCGAAACATCCCCAGCATTTACGGTTACAGCCGTAACAGTGGTTCCTAGACTTTCGGCTACTTTTTTTGCATAGGAAGCCAATTCGAATGCTACTTTTTTAAATTTTCCTCCCGAAGCGTCGGGAGCGTATTCCGCGTATATTAATATTGACATGATTTTTTTATTTTAGTCTTAAAGTTTAAAAGTCTAAAGTCGTAAAGGGAAATTAGTGTAAACTTCTATTCATTTGACTTTTGACATTCAGCTTTATGACAGTTAGATTACTTTTGCTTCGTTGTGTAATAAATTGATTAATTCATCTAAATTGTCAGCAGCAATCAATTTTACGGCTGATTTAGGCGCTGGTTTTTCAAATTTTACTGCTTTTGTATTCACAGCAGCGTCAACAGGCTCCAGTATTGTTAATGCTTTTGTTCTTGCAGTCATGATTCCTCTCATGTTTGGAATACGCAAATCTTTTTCTTCCACCAATCCTTTTTGTCCACCAATGATTAATGGTAAAGTTGTAGCAACGGTTTCTTTTCCACCATCAATTTCACGAACTGCTTTTACATTAGTTCCATCAACAGTAAGACTTGTACAAGAATTAAGGAAGTTGTATCCTAAAATCCCGGCTATCATTCCAGGAACCATTCCGCCATTATAGTCTAAAGACTCTTTTCCGGCAATGATTACATCGTAACTTCCGTTTTTAATTACTTCAGCAAGTTGTTTGGCTACGAAAAATCCGTCAGTAGGAGTAGCGTTGACGCGAATGGCTTCATTGGCACCTATTGCCAGCGCTTTTCTTAAAGTAGGTTCGGTTTCTGGTCCTCCAACATTCACAACCGTAACGGTTGCGCCTTGTTGTTCTTGGAACCAAATAGCGCGTGTCAAACCAAATTCGTCATTTGGATTGATTACATATTGAACTCCATTGGTGTCAAATTCTGAATCGCCGTTGACAAAGTTAATTTTTGAAGTAGTATCAGGAACGTGACTGATGCAAACTAATATTTTCATACTTATATTTTTTATTATTCGTAATTTCTTTTACAAATTTAAAATATTAATTTGAATAATATACTATGCACGCATAATATTTTACTTAACTACTACGTTTTCGCTACTTTACAGTTTAAATTTAATATTTAGCAAATAATAACCTGTTAGCGATTGAGAAATTCTTTCTTCTGTGAAATTATCGAATCGAGTTAGCGTAATTTGTTCGTAATTTTTTATGTTCAGAATATCGTGCGCTATTAAGCTAATTTCGACTTTTGACTTTGGGGAATTCATACGAAGTCTGGGGCTGAGCTGATAAATTTTGTTGGAAAAAGTGGAAGTGCTTATTTTTTTGTAAGAGAATTTATTTACGAATGATATAGTATTGGAGATTTTAAAACTAGTTTCGATAAAAGGATTTAATATTGAAATGCGACTCTTAAAAAGGACATCTTTATATACGTCTTTTGATACTGCCACTCCGGTTTCAAATTGTAAACTGGTTTGTCTTAATCTTGATATAAACGAAAGATATCCAGAAGTCGATTCTGTTTTTAAATTTTGATTAAGGTTATTTGAAAATAAAATTTTAGAACTGGAAGAATAAGAAGCACTTGCTCTAATTGAAAAGGGAATGAAAGAAAGTGTTTTCTCTGAATAAAGCATCGAGTTAAAACGATTTTCAAAGGGAGCCAGCTGATATTGAATCAAATTTACCGCTGCATCGGCACTGGAGTTATTGGAAATGATATTTGTTGCCTTATAATATGAAAGATTAGAAATAATAGATAATTTTCTTTTATTATCAAAATAGAAATAATCAATTCCTACTTGATTGTTTGGTGACACACTGTTTAATCTAAGATTCACATTTGAGTAAATAGTTCTGTAATCACTAATAACACTGTTTGGTATTAAATTTTCTGCTTGTGTGAGGCTGTTGTTTCTGGAAAAAGATAATTTGATGTAATGATTGGAACTAAAGTCTGTTTTTAAGCTTATTTTGGGTGTAAATAACCACTTTGTATCGGTTGAATTGTCCATTTTAAATTGAATTCTGGAGTAGGATAAAGCAGATGAGAATGTCGTTTTGTCCGAAAATTTAAATTTAGTTTGTAATCCAAAACTTTGAACGCTGTTTTCTGTGATTATGTCATTTTCAAATTGCGGAAATTGCTCTTCAGTACTTTTATAATTATCTTTTCTTGAAGAGGACTCCATGAAAAGTGAGTTAGCTGTCTTTTTTACGTTGAAGGTATAATTGGCATTCACATCGATATTATTCTTGTTTAAGTCGCTATTCTGAATAATTTTGTTTGCATTATTCTCAAAGTTCAAAGCTAAAAAAGGAAGGTTGGATTCGATATTTAAAAGGTTTGATTTTTTGAGAATTTGCTGTTTCAAAGAAAAATTAAAGCCGCTGTTATTTTCGAAAAGTGTAGCGAAATTCAATTGATGATTAAATGTGTAATCTGTTAGTTCTGTCGCGTTATTTAATTGGTTTGCGTTGTTGTCAATTTCAATTGAATTGGTTTTACTTATGCCCGAAAAGAACCCTTTATAACTGATTAATGTTTTTTCATTTGGTTTAGTGGTAATGTCTATAGAGGAATTAGTGAAAACGGTTTCTTCAGTACTATATCTGCTGTCTTTATTGGAGAAAACACCAGAGTTGGACGAGTAGAATTGCGTATTTGACTGTTGTTCTATTTGATCTACACTGTTAAAAATCGAGTAAAAGTTTACCTGCGTTTTTTTATTGGGCGAATATTTTAGATTTAAACCAGTGAAATAGGAGGATCGTTCTTTCACATTATTGCCAATAGTTAAAAACCGAGGTAAATCATCATTTTTCGAAAATGTGGTTTCACCAATGGTACCTTCTTCTTTTTGGTTTGTAAATTTGGTATAATCGTCAATGTTCATGGAAAGTTCCCCCGTATTATTGGAATCGCTAATCAGACTAAATAACGTTTTTTTGCTAAAATTGAATAGTGTGGCGTGTACTTTATATTTGTTATCGCCAGCTCCCGCGGATACGTTTCCTGTAAGTTTATTTTTGAATTGTTCTTTGATGTTGATGTTTAAGGCAGTAATCTCAGATTTATTGTTTTTTTTAATAGTCTTAAATTCAGTATAGTTTTTTATTAACTCAATATTTTTAACCATTTCAGCAGTGATGTTTTCGGTGGCTATTTTTTGTTGGTTAATAAAAAATTCCTCTCCATCAATTAAAAGTTTGTCTACTTCTTTTCCATTTGCTTTGATTTTGCCTTGAGAGTCTATGTCTAAGCCGGGTAATTTTTTGATGACATCTTTCAAAGTTTCTTCGGTACCATTTAGAAATTTTTCAATCCGGTATCTTAGTGTGTCGCCAATTTCGGTCATTCCGGCAGCTTCGTTCTTAATGATTACATTGTCTAGATCAATTTTGTTTTCTTCTAATGTAATTTTGCCTATGTCTAACAAATTATTTGTTATTTCAATTTCCTTTGTGAAAGACTTTAAACCCAAATAACTTATTTTAAGGATATATAAACCTTTCATGTCTACCACTAGGCGAAAATTTCCTGAAGTGTCAGAAAAGGAAAAAGCGAAAATTTCATCATTTTTAATATCTTTTAATTGTACAGTTGCCTGACTTATTGGTTTACTGGAGATGTCCACGACTGAACCGGTCACGTTATTTTGAGAAAATATAGGTACAGCAAACAATAAAAAAAAGCAGAGAAACTGCTTTTTTAGTGAACAAATATCCTGAAAAAAATGAATCATTATTTGTTACTTTGTTTCAAATAGTCACTGAAACTCATTTCTGTAGCCCTGTTGTTAGGTTCTTCGATAGGTGTGTTTTCTTTGCTAAAAACCAATTTGTCAAGAGTTAAAACTGTAATGTCACTAATCTCCACTTGTATTATGAATCCGGGTAAGCCGCTGTAGTGCATGGGTCCATCGTTAATAGGTATATCTTCAGTGTACCAAGCAACGATGGATTGATTGGAGTTGAATGTGGTATTGATTGTTGTTGCTTTTTTACAAACATAACCGTTAATAGTTTGGGTTTCGCTAATTAATTTCCAGTTAAATACGGGTAATGATTCTTTTATGTTTATGTCCTTGTTATCTTGGGTAAAAACAACTTTTAATTTTTTTAAGTTAAAATCTTTATATCTAATAAAAGACGAAGGTCGACTTATGGACGATGTTGTTTCGTGTTTTATTCCATATTTTTCAATATAGGTTGTGTCAATTGAGGATTTTTCGTTAGAAATCAAATTTTGTATTGATTTATTTTCTGAATATAGATAGGAAAAAATCATTGGTTTAAGTGCTTTGTCAGAAAGTGTTGTCTCGTCTCCAATTCCTTTAATTGGTCTTTCTATAAGAATAGCCTTTAGAGTTTGTGCAGTTGCAAAATTAAAAAACAATA
The DNA here is from genome assembly GCF_003970395.1 of Flavobacterium sp. GSP27. Classification (NCBI taxonomy): domain Bacteria; kingdom Pseudomonadati; phylum Bacteroidota; class Flavobacteriia; order Flavobacteriales; family Flavobacteriaceae; genus Flavobacterium; species Flavobacterium sp. GSP27. The sequence goes on from NZ_RYDP01000010.1 coordinate 61,343, forward strand.
TAAGTACGATTGAAAAATAATTATAATTCATATGTAGTTTGATTACAAATACGAAAGGGAGTTTCACCCTTTCGTATTTGTATATTTAAAATGTTCGGTTTATTCAGCCGCTAAGGAATACCAAGTGCAATGATAAGTAGTAGTAACGGTTGTTACGCCATTTAAACCATTATAACTTGTAGATTCTGAGATTTTATAGCAAAACCAAACATCTTTCTCTTCTAAAGTGTTCGTTTTTGTATTTTCTTCTCTTGTAAATTGTAAATTTTCAGTGTTGCTAAAAGTTTTTGACTCGTTATTGGCTACCGCTAATCCAGAAAAAGCAATTAATGCAACTGCTGTAAATAATAATTTTTTCATAGTATAATGTTTTAAGGTTATACTTGCTAAATAAAAAAAAACAACTCTTGCAAGAAAAACTTGATTTTTTTATGATGTTTAAATTCAAGGCAGTTATGTTTTTAAAATCGTTTAAAATCATTTGTTACTTCTACTAAAACTATTATACTAAAAGAATTAAGGTTTATTACATCGTTTTCGTAGCCCGGATAGCAGCGGCATCCTTCTTGTGGCTCCTTTAGCCACAGGAAGATACAGCGGAGAGCCGGAAATAGCTCCTGAAAATTATCGCTATAAATCCTGAATTAATTTAGAGTAATTTATGCTTTTAAATGATATTAAATATTTATTTTTGCTTTTCGAAAATTATCCTTCGACTGCGCTCAGGAGGACAAAATATAAAAAAATATGAGAACGATACAATTTAGAGAGGCCATTTGTGAAGCGATGAGTGAAGAAATGCGTCACGATGAGTCCATATACTTAATGGGTGAAGAAGTTGCAGAATATAATGGTGCCTACAAAGCATCTAAAGGTATGCTAGCTGAATTTGGCGAGAAAAGAGTCATTGATACTCCTATCGCAGAGCTTGGTTTTACTGGTATTGCAGTAGGTTCAGCCATGAATGGATGCAGACCGATTGTGGAATACATGACGTTCAATTTTTGTTTAGTAGGTATTGACCAAATCATAAATAATGCTGCCAAAATGCGTCAGATGACGGGTGGACAATTTAATGTGCCAATCGTTTTTCGTGGTCCAACAGCTTCGGCAGGACAATTAGGAGCAACGCACTCACAAGCGTTAGAAAACTGGTTTGCGAATACTCCGGGTCTTAAAGTGGTAGTTCCCTCTACGGTTTATGATGCCAAAGGTTTGTTGAAAGCGGCTATTCGTGATAACGATCCTGTGATTTTCATGGAATCTGAACAAATGTATGGGGATAAAGGTGAAGTTCCAGATGGCGAATATGTAATTCCGTTAGGAGTTGCTGATATCAAGCGTGAAGGTACGGATGTGACAATTGTTTCTTTTGGAAAAATTATCAAAGAGGCGCATATTGCCGCTGACGAATTAGCCAAAGAAGGAATTTCTTGTGAAATTATCGATTTGCGAACTGTACGTCCTATGGACTATGAGACGATTTTAACATCGGTTAAAAAAACAAATAGATTAGTAGTTCTTGAGGAAGCATGGCCTTTTGCAAGTGTGGCTTCTGAAATTACCTATATTGTTCAAGAACGTGCTTTTGATTTCTTGGATGCGCCTATTCAACGTATTACGACTGCAGATACGCCAGCGCCGTACTCTCCGGTTTTATTGAAAGAATGGTTGCCTAATGCTGGTGATGTAGTAAAAGCGGTTAAAAAAGTACTGTATAAAAAATAGTCAGTTGGAATCGTTTGATTTGGAATAAGGGCTAATAACCCGTTTTTTAATAATCAATTAATCCTGCGGTCTTAATTAACTATATTTGAAACTTCATCAATTCTTTAATTTGATGAAGTTTTTTTTTGAATGACTATGAAATCGCCATGACAGAAGCTGTCTCAAACACCAATTAAGATCTGGCGATACCATATTCCTACAAAAACAAATATTATCTACATATGAAAAAGAATCTCTTATTGTTTCTGCTTTTGTTGTTGGTCTCAGCAACTACTAGTTTTGCGCAAACAAAAGTGAGTGGTGTTGTGGTTGATAAATCCAACCTGCCCATTCCATTTGCCAATGTAGTTTTCAAAGGTTCCAGTGAAGGAATTGTGACTAATGAGGACGGTAAGTTTTACCTGGAATCCAAAAAAACATATACTACTTTACTCATATCCTCCGTTGGGTTTTCTGAAAAAGAAATTTACTTAGATAAACCGGTAAATTATAATTTCAAAATTCAGTTGAATGAAGCCGAAAGCTTAAACGAAGTAGTGGTTTTTGCCGGAAAAACATCAAAAAAGGACAATCCTGCGCTCGATATTCTGAGGAAAATCTGGGAAAGAAAACGTAAAAACGGGTTGTATCAGTTTGACCAATACCAGATGGAAAAGTACGAGAAAATAGAATTTGATATGAATTCTATTGACAGTGCTTTTATGAAAAGCAAACTTTTTAAAGGGATGGAATTTATATTCGATCAAATGGATACGTCCCGAGTAACCGGGAAAACCTATTTGCCTATTTTTATAAATGAATCACTCCATGATGTTTATGGAGACAACAAATTAAAGAAGGTAAAAGAAAAAATAAAAGCCAATAAAACGTCCGGATTTGATGGGAATCAACAGATTTTATCTTTTGTAAAAGACTTGTATTCAGATTATAATATCTACAATAATTACTTGACTTTTTTTGACAAAAGCTTTACCAGTCCGCTGTCTAAAACAGGGATTGATGTCTACAATTATGTACTGAAAGACAGTTCGTATATTGATGATAAATGGTGCTATAATATTGTTTTTTATCCAAGACGAAAAAACGAATTGACTTTCAAAGGAGATTTTTGGGTGAATGATTCCACATTTGCCATCAAGAAAATCAATATGGCAGTGACCAAAAGTGCCAATATCAACTGGGTAAAAGATATTTACTTAGAGCAGGAATTTGAAGTAGTCAGTGACTCGGTTTTCTTGTTGACCAAGGATTATTTGATGTCTGACTTTGCTTTGAACAAAAAAGAAAATTCGAAAGGTGTTTATGGAAAAAGAACTAGTTTTTACCGGAACCATCAGTTCAATACAGAATTGCCTGTTGCTTTTTATAAAGCCGAAGTCAATTATATGGATGACGAAGTCTACAATAAATCCGAGGAATATTGGAATGAAAACCGTTTTGAAAACTTAAGCAAGGATGAATTGGGCGTTTATAAAATGCTTGATACCCTGCAAACCGTAAATAAATTCAAACAATTGTACAGCTTAGTATCCATACTAGGAAGTGGTTATGTGGAGTTTAATAACTTTGATTATGGACCTGTTTTTTCTACATTTGGATACAATGAAGTAGAGGGTGTACGGTTGCGAGTAGGAGGAAGAACCTATTTTGGTCCTAACGATCCTTGGCGCATTCAGGCGTATACTGCGTATGGGTTTGATGATGATAAATTTAAATACGGACTTTCCGGAAAATGGATGGTCGACAAGAAAAATAGGATCATTTTATCCGGCGGAAATAGGCGAGACATTGAACAAATAGGAGCCAGTTTAACTACTACAAATGATGTTTTAGGCCGAAGTTTTGCTTCGTCGTCCGTATTCTCATCTGGCAGTAACGGGAAGTTAACCAACATCAATTTGACTAATGTTGCCATAGAAATGGAGCCAGTAAAAAACTTGACTTTTCAGGCTGGGATTTCGTATCGTACGCTGGAGTCTGCATCGCCTACTTTTAGCCTGGATTATTATACCAACATAGCCAATTTAGCTACTAAAAGTGATGTAAAACAATCCGAAGCGAACATTCAGATCGAGTATTCTCCAAAGCGAAAAACGATTGGTTTTGGGGTTGAAAGAAGCAATGTTGACAGTCCTTTTAGTCGTTTTTTTATTAATTACAGCCATGGATTCAAAGGGCTTTTGAACAGTAATTTCAAATATGACAAAGTACAATTATATTACAAACAGCCTATAGTTATTGGTCCATTGGGGCGAACCAATATTATTATGGAAGTAGGAAAAACTTTTGGAACAGTTCCGTTAGGATTGATAAATGTGATTCCGGGAAATCAAACTTTTTTCACGATTGAAAACACCTTCAGTAATCTTAATTTCTATGAATTTGTATCGGATCAATATGCTACTTTACAGTGGAATCACAATTTCAACGGGCGTCTTTTTTCCAGAATACCGTTCATGCGCAAACTCAATTGGAGAGAAATTATATCCGTAAAAGGGGTTTATGGAAGCATCTCTGATGAAAACAGAGCTATTAATGCTTCGGGTTTAATTTACAATGCACCTGAAAAAGGCTATTGGGAATACAGTGCTGGTATTGGAAATATCTTCAAAGTATTCCGTATTGATTTCGCCTGGCGAGGCAATTATCTCAACGTGCCGGAAACGAATCGTTTTACTGTAAAAGGGTCGTTTGGGTTCAGTTTTTAGGAGCTATTCCGGCTGTACACTATATCTTTTTATAAGGCGAATAAAAATCGCCTTATAAAAAGGATGCCGTTTCCATCCGGGCTAAAAAAACATCAGATTATGCAAGAAGCCATCGACTACCTTTTAGAAAAAGATGCTATTTTCAAAGCAATCATTGAACAATACGGAATGCCTGTTATTCCCAAAAGACCGCAAGGTTTTGAGACTCTGGTATTGTTGGTTTTAGAGCAACAAGTATCGATAGAGTCCGCTAAAGCTACTTTTTTGAAAATAAAAACTACTCTAAAAACGGTAACACCGGAAATTCTTGTTCTCATATCGGATGCTGAGTTTAGGAATCTTGGCGTAAGCCGTCAAAAAACGTCTTATATCAAAGCTTTGGCGACAGCCTTAATAAATAAAGAACTTGATTTAGAAAGTTTGCCAGCCAAAACGGCTCTGCAAGTGCGCGAAGAACTCATCAAAATCAAAGGGATAGGAAACTGGACCATCGATATTTATTTAATGTTTTCTCTGCAAGAGCCTGATTTATTGCCATTAGGCGATATTGCCGTTGTACACACAATCAAGGAATTACTGGATATTCACGACAAAAATGAGATGCAAGTTCATACGTTGAAATGGAGTCCGTATCGCTCTTTTGCAACCTATCTTTTATGGCATTATTATTTAAAGAAAAGAAATAGAACCGTTTTTTACTAAAGTGCTGTTTCTTAAAATTTAATCAACAGATAACATAGATTTTTCATTGTTGAAAGGGATTCTTTACTTATTTTTGCAACCATAAAATATAGAAAAGAAAAACTAAAATGACTGCAGACAAATTAACAACTTTCGATGTTTTAATCGAAATCCCAAGAGGAAGTAGAAATAAATACGAATATGATTTCGAAATAAAAAGAATGCGTTTTGACAGAATGTTATTCTCGTCAATGATGTATCCTGCGGATTACGGATTTATTCCGGAAACATTAGCCTTAGACGGCGATCCATTAGATGTATTGGTTTTGGTAAACGAACCTACTTTTCCCGGTTGTGTTATGGAAGTAAAACCCATTGGTGTTTTCCACATGGCGGATGATAAAGGACCGGATGAAAAAGTTATCTGTGTACCGGTTTCAGATCCAATCTGGAATTCATTGAATGATCTGTCAGACATGAATCCACATTTATTAAAAGAAATTGAACACTTTTTTCAAGTGTACAAAGATCTTGAAAACAAGAAAGTAGATGTAGGCGGCTGGGGAGATGTAAATGAAGCCTATGCAATTATCGCAGAGTGTACGGAGCGATTTAATCAAATTGAGAATAAACCAGAGGGATTGTTTAGTATTAAATAATTTTACGTCATAATTTTTACAAAAAAAGCAACATTCTGTTAAGAATGTTGCTTTTTTTGTTTAAATTCGTTTTGTTACACTATTAATTTTAACCAAAAACCAAACCGAAATTATGAATACAATTATGATTTATTTGCCTATTGCGATGGCATTTATTGGACTGGCATTTATGTTTGCTAAAAGAAAATGGGTATTAAAACAGGATCCGGGTGATGGTAAGATGAAAGAGATTTCGGATTACATTTACGAAGGAGCCTTGGCTTTCTTGAAAGCAGAATATAGGTTGTTGACGTTTTTTGTCATTGGAGCTAGCATAGTTTTAGCCGGAATTTCTTTTTTCGTTCCTACTACACACATATTAATAGTGGTTGCTTTTGTTTTTGGTGCTTTTTTCTCGGCTTTAGCTGGGAACATGGGAATGAAAATTGCAACAAAAACCAATGTTAGAACCACACAAGCCGCCCGTACCAGTTTGCCTAAAGCCCTAAAAGTTTCTTTTGGTGGCGGAACCGTAATGGGATTAGGGGTTGCGGGATTGGCTGTTTTAGGATTGACCACTTTCTTTATTTTCTTTTTTCACTTCTTTATGAACGGCGTTTGGACTTCTACGGAAGATATGACCATTGTTTTAGAAACACTAGCGGGATTTTCTCTTGGAGCAGAATCTATTGCCTTGTTTGCAAGAGTTGGTGGAGGAATATACACTAAAGCGGCCGATGTTGGAGCTGATTTGGTAGGGAAAATAGAAGCTGGAATTCCGGAAGATGATCCCCGTAATCCGGCTACAATTGCGGACAATGTAGGGGATAATGTAGGCGATGTTGCCGGAATGGGAGCTGATTTATTTGGTTCTTATGTCGCAACCGTTTTAGCGGCCATGGTTTTAGGAAATTATGTAATTAAAGACATGGGCGGAACTATTCAAGATGCTTTTGGAGGAATAGGACCTATCTTATTGCCAATGGCAATCGCCGGTTTTGGTATTTTATTTTCGATTATCGGAACGATGGTGGTAAAAATTACAGATGATAATGCAAAAGAAGCGCAAGTGCAAAGCGCTTTAAATAGGGGAAACTGGCTTTCAATAGGATTAACCCTTATTGCCTGCTATTTTTTAGTGCAATACATGTTGCCAGAAACCATGAAAATGGATTTTTTTGGAGAAGGAACTAAAGAAATTTCATCCATGCGTGTTTTTTATGCTACAATTGTAGGTCTGGCAGTAGGTGGACTCATTTCGTCAGTAACTGAGTATTATACAGGATTGGGTACAAAACCTGTTATGGCAATTGTTCAAAAATCTTCAACTGGAGCAGGAACAAACGTAATTGCAGGATTGGCAACCGGAATGATTTCTACGTTTCCAACGGTTTTATTATTTGCAGCTGCAATTTGGACTTCCTACGCATTAGCAGGATTTTATGGTGTGGCTTTAGCTGCTTCAGCGATGATGGCAACAACGGCCATGCAATTGGCAATCGATGCTTTTGGACCCATATCGGATAACGCCGGTGGAATTGCTGAAATGAGCGAATTGCCTAAAGAAGTACGCACAAGAACCGACATTTTAGATGCCGTAGGAAATACAACTGCAGCAACCGGAAAAGGCTTTGCTATTGCTTCGGCAGCATTAACTTCACTAGCTCTATTTGCTGCGTATGTAACTTTTACAGGAATTGACGGAATCAATATTTTTAAAGCACCAGTTTTAGCAATGCTATTCGTGGGAGGCATGATACCTGTAGTTTTCTCGGCATTAGCGATGAATTCTGTCGGGAAAGCCGCAATGGACATGGTGTATGAAGTACGTCGTCAGTTCAGGGAGATTCCCGGAATTATGGAAGGAACCGGAAAACCGGAATATGCTAAGTGTGTTGATATTTCGACGAAAGCTGCATTGCGCGAAATGATGTTGCCGGGAATATTGACAATTGGTTTTCCAATTGCAATTGTTTTGCTTGGCAAATTAGTTTACGGAGACAACAACCAGCTAATCGCCGAAATGTTAGGGGGTTATATGGCCGGAGTTACCGTTTCGGGTGTGCTTTGGGCTGTTTTTCAAAACAATGCCGGTGGTGCTTGGGACAACGCTAAAAAATCTTTTGAAGCGGGAGTTCTTATTAATGGTGAAATGACCTATAAAGGTTCTGATGCGCATAAAGCGGCCATTACTGGCGATACTGTTGGAGATCCGTTCAAAGATACTTCTGGACCATCAATGAATATTTTAATTAAATTGACGTGTTTGATTGGTTTGGTAATTGCACCAATTTTAGGTAGTGGTAATCATACATTGGCTAATAAAGCCGCTTGTTGTGCTGCTTCTGAAATGTGTACTTCAATATCTAAAGAAGAGTGTCTTGCTAAAGGATGTGACAGTAAAACGTGTAGATTTATGAATGCTTCCGCAGCAGTAACTGAAATGGTCTCGAAAAAAGTTACGATAGAAAAAACCAATGTTGATGGAGAAGTAAAAGCGACTATTAAAACTAATATTAACGGAAAAGAAAACATTCAAAGTTTTGAAGGAACTGATGCAGAAGTTCAGGCTAAGATTGATGCTTTAAAGTAATCAATATCTTGTAAATAAAAAATGCCTCGCAATTTAGACTGTGAGGCATTTTTTGTTTGAAATTATAAAATTATTGTTCTAATGCATATTCTTTGATTAAAGTTGAAGCTGGAATATGGAGTGTTTCTGTTAAAATTCTAATTTGTTTAATAGTTAAAGCTCTTCTACGTTTAAAAATTTCAGTTACTCTGGAGCGACTATTTAAAATGACTCCTAAATCAGAATCTGTAAGTCCGTTTTGTTCCATCATAAATTTAATGGCTTCAATTGGATCTGGTTCAGGAATAGGATAGTGTATTTGTTCATATTTCTCTATAAGAGTGACTAGAATATCTAATTCATCTTCTTCATTGGTATTAGGTTTAGCATCAAAAAGGGTGTTTACTCTTTCTAAAGCTAGTTCATAATCTTTTTCTGTTTTTATAGGATTTATTTCCATTTTTTATAAGTTTTTAATGTCCTTCAAATTGTCATATTCAGGATGAGTTCCAATAAATAAAATATAGACAATTTGTGTTACATAATTAATTTTCACGATTAATCGGTAATGATTGCCACAAATATTGAAAACCACTTTGTTGTTACCTACAAAATCTGCCGAGCCGAAAATTGATTTTATAGCATTAGAATTGATGAAACTATTTTTGTCAATAACCTGATACCAAGACAATAATTGTTGTTTTGAACTAGGGTGTTGCTCCCAAAAATGCTGTAAAGTTCTTTTGGCAATTATTCGCATACGTTATTTTGAATGTCAAAGATAGTCGAAAATTCCCTATTTGGGAAAAATATTTTTTTCGTTTTAATCTCATTGAAAAAACTATATTTGCTAAAATAACAAAATATAATATTGAAAAGATAAACAGATAATTTAACAAATAAAAATATAGCGTTTCGCTAAAGATTTCCCCGCTTTCTTAAATCAGCAAAATTTAAAAATGTAGCACTGGGAACTCAAAGCAGAAACGCCTACGGTAAGCGTGGGCGGTTCTCTTTGTTTGTGCTACAAGGGTTTTTGCTGAACCTAAGAAAGTCAAACATGTGGGAATTTAGCCCACGTGTTGTTTTTGGTAAAACCAAAAAATAAATGCCTACACTACACTGGATTGGTAAAGACAAAATTATCAATCATCATCAAAAAGTTCCTTATAAAGTCCTGAATCACGAATTTGGTTTTTCTGAAAATGAAAAATCGGAAACTCCTATTGCTTCTGGAAACCTTATTATCAATGGGGATAACCTTGAAGCGTTGAAATCTTTATTGCCCAAATACGAAGGAAAAGTTAACTGCGTTTACATCGATCCGCCATACAATACAGGAAACGAAAGCTGGGTGTATAATGACAATGTCAATTCTCCGAAGATTAAAAAATGGTTAGGCAAAGTCGTGGGCAAAGAAAGTGAAGACTTGACCCGACATGATAAATGGTTGTGTATGATGTATCCACGATTAAAATTGCTTCATAAACTATTGACCAAAAATGGTGCTATTTTTATCTCAATTGATGACAATGAACAAGCCAATTTGAAATTAATGATGGATGAGGTTTTTGGTGGTGGAAATTTTGTTAGTAATGTAATTTGGCAAAGGGCTTACTCTCCAGTTAATCTTAAAAAGACATTTTCGCAAAATCACGATTTTGTTATATGTTATTGTAAAAATTATTCTCTTTTTGAAATGAATGGACTAGAAAGGAGCGTGGAGGCGGATGACAGATATAAAAACCTAGATAATGATGAAAGAGGTTTGTGGACTTCAGGAGATTTAACAGTTGGTCCAGCTGTAGATACTAAACTGTATAAAATTGTTAGCCCATCTGGAAAAGAGTTTTATCCACCAAAAGGGAGATGTTGGGTTATTACTGAAGATCGTTTTAATGAATATTTAGAGGATAACCGTATATGGTTTGGGGAGAAGGGTAATAATATGCCTAGACAAAAAAGATTTTTATCAGATGTCAAAGATGGCATTACACCAATGACCGTATGGACATATCAAGAAGTTGGTCATACACAAGATGCTAAAAAAGAGATTAAATCAATTTTTTCTGAAAGTGACATCCCATTTGACACACCAAAATCAATAAAATTAATGGAAAGAATTATTCAGTTAGGTGCAAACAAAAACTCCATAATCCTGGACAGCTTTGCGGGTTCAGGAACGACAGCCCACGCGGTTTTAAACTTAAACAAACAAGACGGAGGCAATCGCAAGTTTATTTTGATAGAAATGGAGGATTATGCTGAAACTATTACTGCCGAACGTGTCAAAAGAGTTATTAACGGTTACGGCCCCCCAACCCCCAAAGGGGGAGAAAAAACCACAGAAGGAACTGGGGGAAGTTTTGATTATTACACTTTGGGCGAACCATTATTTGACGAACATAACAATCTAAACGAAACGGTTGGCATAGAGAAAATCAGGGAATATGTTTGGTTTGCTGAAACTCGAATCCCCACCCCAGCCCTCCCCGAAGGGGAGGGAGCCAGAACGGGAAAGGTTTACTTAGGTACTCACAACGATACTGCTTACTATTTTATCTATGAAAAAGACAGTCTGACAACATTGGATTATGAATCTTTAGCAGATTACGTTCAACAAAAAGCAGAGCGCTATATTATTTATGCCGATAATTGCTTGTTGCCGGAAACTTTTATGAGAGCCAAAAATATTGAATTCAAGAAAATTCCGAGAGATATAACTCGTTTTTAACTATGGAACTAAAAACCTATCAAAAGCAAGTAATCGACGATTTGCAACAGTATTTCGAGTATTTGCAAAACCATAAAAAAGCGGATAAAGCTTTCAATTCTTTTTGGCAGGAAAAAGTGGGCTTCTACAATCCATTAACTGGTGAAGGAATGCGTCCGTATCAAAATACCGTTCCAAATGCCGTTCATTTGAGCATAAAAGTGCCAACCGCTGGAGGAAAAACCTTTATTGCCTGCAATGCATTGAAAACTGTTTTTGATGCAATGCCAGAAACTAAGGCAAGAGCAGTTGTTTGGTTGGTACCTTGGAGCAATTTATTAGATCAAACGGTACGAAATCTTTCTAACCCCGATCATCCGTATTGTCAGAAACTGAACTCATTGTTCAATAACCGAGTTCAAGTCTATGAAAAACGAGATTTATTGCAAGGGGCTAATTTCAATCCATCATCGGTACAAGAGCAATTGAGTATAATGGTTGTAAATTTTGCTTCCATACGGGCCAAAAATAAGGAAGACAGAAAATTTAATGAGCAAAATTCTAATTTATCCAGTTTTTCCGATTTGATTGATGATGAGATTGTTTTAGAAGGCACCGAAAAAGAGGCGTTAATCAATGTTATTAGAAGTTTAAATCCAATTTTGGTTGTCGATGAAAGTCACAATGCCGAAAGTGATTTGAGTGTTGAAATGTTGAATAATCTCAATCCAAGTTTCATTTTGGATTTGACCGCAACACCTAAGCAAAATGCTAATATTGTAAGTTTAGTTTCGGCTATTGAACTCAAAAAAGAGCATATGGTTAAATTGCCTGTCATCGTTTACAATCATCAAAATATAGAAGGTGTTATAGAAAGTGCTTTGCATTTGCAAAACAAATTAGAAACAGAAGCTAAAATTTTGGAAGAAAATGGAGGGAAATACATTCGTCCAATAGTTTTGTTTCAGGCACAACCCAAAGGGAAAGAGGATAATACGACTTTTGACAAATTGAAAGCTCAGTTGATTGCAGTAGGAATTCCTGAAGAGCAAATCAAAATCAAAACGGCCAATAAAGATGAGTTGAAAAACGAGGATTTAATGAGCAAGGATTGTCCAGTTCGTTATATTATTACAATCAATGCCTTGAAAGAGGGCTGGGATTGTCCGTTTGCTTATATCTTGGCTTCCTTGGCGGACAAGTCATCGGAAGTTGATGTTACTCAGATTTTGGGTCGTGTTTTACGTCAACCGTATGTTATGAAACACAACAGCACTATGTTGAATTTGTCGTATGTAATTACGGCCTCGGTTAAGTTTCAGAATACGTTGCAAAATATTATAAAAGGTTTGCAGCAATCAGGTTTTAGCGAAAAAGATTATCGTGATAAAGATATAATGGCAGAATTTGTAAAAGAAGAAGTGAAGCAAGAAACATTAGATAAATTCTTTTTTCCTGAACAGATAGAAGTTGTAGAAGAAGGTGTTATTGATATTCAAAAAATTCATTTCAATCCCAGTGAAATTAGTAACTCTCCCAATATTGCTGTATTTGAAATGGAAAAAATGGCAATTGAAGATAGTCTAAAAATGGAGATTCAAATTGCAAATCAAGATAATTCTAACACCGTTCAACAAATATATTCAGAGGTTGGTATGAAAGTGAAACAATATAAAATGCGGGAAAGTGTGGCTGAACAGGCTTCAGCAATTGTATTGCCAAAATTTGTAGTTGAAGTTCCTCAAAATGAATTTCTCTTTATGGAACAAGGTGACACACAATTATTAGACAGGGTCAATCTTTTGAAAGATTTTAAGCTTTCGGATAAAGATATTCAAATTCCTTTTAAAAGTATTTCTTCGGATTTATATAAAATTGATACTGAAAAAACGAATGACGGCGGTTATAAAATGGTTTCGTTCAAAATAGAAAATGTAGTGCAAGAAAAAATGACGGAATACATTTTAGCTAAACCTAAAGAAGGACAAATTAAAGATTTAACACATTTTGTAGTCAAGCAAATTGATAAATTACCACCTATTGCCGATAATGAAATTAAGAAATACGTCAATAGAATTTTAGAGAATATGACTGCCCAAGAGCTAATTGATTTCAATCAATATAAGTTAACGTATTCTGATTCGATTAAGGAAAAAATCAATCAATTAGCCGATATTTATGCGGAAGAAAAGTTTAAAGATTGGCTCGAAATTGATAAAATAAAAGCAAAAGCAATCTGGAAATTTGAAACAGCCATAATTCCGCCAAGAATTGGGAATGACATTGGTAATTCATTGTATGTTCACGAAGGGGATATGAACGGATTAGAAGAGCAATTTATTTTGGAGATTTCCAGTTCATCAAATATTGCTTTTTGGCATCGTAATTTAGGAAGAGGTAAAGGATTTTCTTTGAATGGTTATAAATCGAATCATTATCCTGATTTTATTTTGGTAACTAAAACTAATAAAGTAATCGTTGTTGAAACCAAAGGTTCTCATTTAAATAATCCGGATACCGCAGCAAAGTTGAGGTTAGGAAAATCTTGGGCAAGGCTTTCGGGTTCTAATTATAATTATATGATGGTTTTTGATAAAAACGCAATTGATGGCGCCTATAATTTAGAGAAAGCAATAAGTTTGATAAAACAGATGTAGATTTGTGGAAATCGTTGTAAATATAAATGCCTCACAATTGCGAGGCATTTTTTGTTTTTATGTATTTTATCACCAGTTTCTACTCCCTCTCCTTCGGAGAGGGTTGGGGAGAGGATTCTAAAACAACCCGTTCAACTCCGCATCAATTCTATTAAAAATAGTTCCTAAATCTTCGGGATTATCAACAAAATTCATGTTATCCACATCAATAATTAATAATTTTCCTTTGTCATAGGTTTGAATCCAGCCTTCGTAGCGTTCGTTCAAACGACTCAAATACTCAATGGATATTGAGTTTTCATATTCACGGCCGCGTTTGTGTATTTGACCAACTAAATTAGGAATAGAACTCCTTAAATAGATCAATAAATCAGGGGCTTTAACCGTAGATTCCATTAATTCAAAAAGAGACGAATAATTCTGGAAGTCACGATTGGTCATCAAACCCATTGCATATAAATTAGGAGCAAAAATATGGGCATCTTCATAAATAGTTCGGTCCTGAATGATTTTTTTGCCACTTTCACGAATTTGCATCACCTGACGGAAGCGACTATTCAAGAAATAAATTTGTAAATTAAACGACCAACGTTCCATTTGATGGTAAAAATCATCTAAATACGGATTGTCTACTACGTCTTCATAATGTGGTTCCCACTTGAAATGTTTCGCTAATAAGCGTGTCAAAGTTGTCTTTCCAGAGCCTATGTTTCCTGCTATTGCTATGTGCATTACGGTAGTATGATTTTATAATTTGTAATTCCTTCAGCTGTAAAAATAGATAAAATTTGGTCTTTGTAATAGAATTTTTTAAAGGATTTTTCTGAAATTTCAATTTCAGTTTTTTGGTTTTTTTCCAAATCCTGCAAAATTAAAATCCCATTTTTAGAATAGATGATCTGATTTTCATTTATAATTTCAATCGAGTCAAAATCAGAAACTTTTCCTTTGTTTGCTATTTTGCCAAAAATATCGCAAGTGTACCAGTTGTTTTTACCGTCCATCCAATAGAAGATGTTGAAATCTGAAGCGTAATTCTTAATGCTTTCTGTAAAAGGAACTGAAATAGTTTTGTAATCCTTGTTCAAATAATCATATAATCCCAGTTGCTGATTCATACTGTTGTAAACCCACAACTGATTCATTGATGCAATTCCAATCGCAGTAGCTACAATTGGAATTGTATTTTCTGAAAAATTTATTTTTTGAATTTCATTCAGTTGATTATCCAAGATGACAACGGTATTGAAATTTTCGTAAAATAAAACAATTTTCAAAGGGTTATGCAAATCTATTTTTGTGATTCTACCCAAAGAAATATTTTTGTATTCTAAAGTATTCCGTGTTCCAATTTTAGAAAAAACATTGTTATGGATGGTGTAATAAAAACCAAATGAATCATAACCTAAAAACGCATCTCCATCAAATCGAATAGAATCGATTTTAATAGCTGTTAGTTTTTGGTTCTGACTAAAAACAAATGAAAATGAAGCGATAAACAGCAATAATATTACTTTTTTCATACAGCGAAATTACAATTAAACGGTATATAATTTTGATTGTTTTATTAATATTTTAACAGAATACTTGTAACAAAAATAGTGTTTTTCACTCTTATTCATTAAAACCCAATAGTTATGTATAAAGTAATTTACGCAATAATAGTAACAATTGCATCGTTTTTGGGGCTTCGCGCTCAGGAATTTCAAGGAATGGCAGTGTATGAATCAAAAACCAGTACCTCCGATTTCAAAACACGAATGGAAGGCAATAAGGATATGACTCCTGATATGCAAAAAATGATTGAGGAAAGTATGAAAAAAATGTTCGAAAAAACATTCATTCTTAATTTTGATAAATCGGCATCAATATACAAAGAGAAGAAAAACTGGATGCTCCCGGTCAAGGCGGTGGCGTAATGCGAATGATGTCGTGTATGACTGGCGGTGGCGGAACGTATTAAAAAAGGACTCGAAATTTGAGTATAGAATACAGGCAAATAACCTTTTAAATACGAGATCAAGATTAAACAACTCCTTTAGCGTAAATGGCTTTAATGCGAATGAAACGATTATTTTACCACGATTTGTGACCTTTATTTTAAAGTACAATATATAGCCAAATTAAAAAGGGGATTTTGACTGAACAAAATCCCCTTTTTCATTTTAAATCTGTACTGAATTACAATCCAAAAGCAGTTTTAACTTGGTCAACAAAATCTAATTTTTCCCAAGTGAATAAATCTACAGTAACCGTTTTTTCTAAGCCACCTGGAGCTTTAAATGTTTTAGTTACTGTTTCTGGAGTACGCCCCATGTGTCCGTAAGCAGCCGTTTCGCTATAGATTGGATTTCTTAATTTCAAACGTTGCTCTATAAAGTACGGGCGCATGTCAAAAATAGCTTCTACTTTTTTAGCAATTTCTCCATCGGTTAAGGTTACTTTTGAAGTCCCATAAGTTTCTATAAAAATCCCCATTGGTTTAGCAACACCAATTGCGTAGGAAACCTGTACTAAAATTTCGTCAGCAACACCTGCTGCAACTAGATTTTTAGCAATGTGACGAGTCGCATAAGCCGCACTTCTGTCTACTTTACTAGGGTCTTTACCAGAGAATGCACCACCACCGTGAGCACCTTTTCCACCGTAAGTGTCTACAATAATTTTTCTACCTGTTAGTCCAGTATCTCCGTGAGGTCCTCCAATGACAAATTTTCCTGTTGGATTGATGTGGTATTTAATTTGATCATTAAATAAATGAGCACTCGCTGGATTTTTTGCAATAATTCTTGGAATCAAAATTTCGATGATGTCCTTTTTGATTTTTGCAAGCATCGTAGCTTCTTCGTCAAAATCATCATGCTGTGTTGAGATTACAATAGCTTCAATTCGAGTTGGCTTGTTGTCATCACTGTATTCTAACGTCACTTGAGATTTAGCATCCGGACGCAAATAGGTGATTTCGTTATTTTCACGTCTTAAAACGGCCAATTCTTTTAATAATTTATGAGATAAATCTAGTGCCAAAGGCATGTAATTTTCTGTTTCATTTGTTGCGTAACCAAACATCATTCCTTGATCACCAGCACCTTGTTCTTCAGGATTTGCTCTATCAACACCTTGATTGATGTCAGCAGATTGTTCGTGTATAGCAGAAAGAATACCACAAGAATCCGCTTCAAACATGTAGGCGCTTTTGGTGTAACCAATTTTCTTGATTACATCGCGAGCGATTTGTTGCACATCTAAATAGGTATTTGATTTTACTTCACCTGCCAAGATTACTTGACCTGTAGTTACTAAAGTTTCGCAAGCTACTTTTGAGTCAGCATCAAATGCCAAAAAATTATCAATTAATGCGTCTGAAATTTGATCTGCAATTTTGTCTGGATGTCCTTCGCTTACAGATTCTGACGTAAATAAATAGGCCATAATAATTATTATTTTAAATTAAGCGAGAAAAAATAATTGCTAAAAAGGACTAAAGAAGAGTTTCTGCTTTAGCATTTTTTCTACTGAAAAACGTTCAGTATTCATAATGAATTTGTTTCATTATGAAGAGGTTGCAATCAGTTCAAATTTTTCCTCTTGTATTTGGTTGCAAATGTATGAAACCATTTTGAATTGCAAATTAATCTTTTGTTTTTTTTGAGAATAAATATTTTTCGGGTTCTAAATTATTAAGAAAAAATAATATTTAAAATAGTTTCGCTATTGTTTTCTTAAACTTATTTGGATATTTAAAAAATAATTTGCAATTTTGAAATTCTAATAAAGTAAAAATGAAATTTAATATTTGTAATATGTTTAAGGTCGCACAGGAAAATTCCTGAGGGTTGCGTATTGAATAATTTAAATCAAATTATATATCAAAAGCTTCCCGGATAACGGGAAGCTTTTTTTTTGAATAGTAATAAACAGAATAGATTTTTTAGTCACAAAAAGCCTCGATGAATAACCTAAAAAGCCAAAAAACAAATAACGCAACAGTCAATAACATGATTTGTGTCAATGCCATTATGTGTATTCGCGGCTGTTGATTCCAAAAGTAAGTGTATAACTTAAAACCCTTTTGGATATGGATCTAAAAGGGTTTTTTGTTTTTCTGATTTTTTCAAATCTCACAACAATTCATACAAGGAGACCAAAAATGAATATTAACACCTAACACCTAAAAATTATGAGCACAACAAAGTATTTTACAAAGACATTTCGGTTATTAAAAAGTATTAATTTTAGAAATAAAAAAGAAAAGGAAAACGATTCTAAGAATGAATTGATTCATCCTAGATTTGAGATCTCAAAGAACGATGTTTTGGCACAAAAAATAGTGACTAATTCATTGCTTTTCCTAATGTATTCCCAAGAGAATGAAGCGCTTTTTATTTAATAAATCCGAATTTATTTTTGGTTTTGAGATTTTCAAAGGATGTTTAAAAGTGTTGTTTTGACGAAGTAAGAAAACGGGATGAGTATTCTCATTACTTCGTCAGAATAACAATTGCGTGTGAATTGTTTTTTGTATTTATGGTGCCCAAAGAAATAAACGAATCCACATAAAAATTTGGTTGTTACAAAAAATAGTGGTTAATTTGCTACTTTAAGTTCAAAAACGTATTGAAATGTTATAAAGAAAGGCAGAGGGATTAGACCCGATGAAGCCTTAGCAACCCTTCGATTTATCGAAGAAGGTGCTGCATTCTACCACGCTCATCGTGGAAAGATAACACTAAGAATTAGTCTAGATAACGCCTGACTTTCTTTATAATATTTCCAAACACAGATCAAAAATCATAAAAGATTTGCCATTGGAAAATAAACCAACCTCTATTACATTTCAAAATTTCACCACTAAAAGTGGCGCTTTTTATGCTACCTTAAACGTAAGTTTTCAAGTTTTTGGGCCAGAATTGCATACGGCACCAATTGTTTTGGTCAACCATGCTTTAACCGGAAATTCACAAGTTGTGGGCGAAAACGGTTGGTGGAATGATTTAATTGGAGCACACAAAACCATAGATACTACAAAATATACAATACTCGCATTTAATGTTCCCGGAAATGGTTTTGATGGTTTTGAGATCGAAGATTATTTAGATTTTACTGCCAGAGACATTGCCAGGATTTTTATTGAAGGGATTCGGGTTCTGGATATTAAAAAACTATACGCCATTATTGGGGGTTCTGTAGGTGGCGGAATTGCTTGGGAAATGGTCGCTTTAGAGCCAAAAATCACACAGCATTTAATTCCTATCGCAACGGATTGGAAATCGACGGATTGGCTAATTGCCAATTGCTTTTTGCAGGAACAAATTCTCAACAACTCTTCAAAACCTATTGAAGACGCTCGCACTCATGCTATGTTATGCTATAGAACTCCGGAATCATTTGCTGCAAAATTTCAGCGAACCACCAATGAAGAATTGGGGATTTTTAATGTAGAAAGCTGGTTGCTACATCACGGCGAAAAATTGCAGAAACGTTTTCAAATTTCGTCATATAAAATGATGAATCAACTGTTGAAAACAATCGATATCACCAGAGACCGCACATCATTCGAAGAGATAACTTCAAAAATTGAAGCCGAGATTCATATTATTGGAATCAATTCCGACCTGTTTTTTACGGCAAATGAAAATAAAGCAACGTACAAGGATTTAAAAAAATATAAAAAGAGGGTTACCTATCAGGAAATAGTTTCCATCCACGGACACGACGCTTTTTTGATAGAGTACAAACAATTACACAATTTGCTTCAGGATATATTCTAAGCCAAAAAACAGAACACAATGAAAATATTGAAATTTGGAGGAAAATCGTTATCGAATGGCGACGGAATAAATAAGGTGGTTGCAATTATTATTGATAAAGTAAATCAAGGAGAGGAAATTGCTATTGTGGTTTCGGCGCGAGGAAATGCTACGGATGAATTAGAAGAAATTTTAAGTATTGCCGCTAAAAACGGAGTTTATAAACCTCTTTTTGATGATTTCAAAAAATACCAACAAGACGAATATCAAGACGTAGATTTATCCGAAGAGTTCCATGTTCTTGAAAAATTATTCGAAGGCGTCAGCTTAATTGGTGATTACAGCAACAAAATAAAAGACCAAATTTTATCAAAAGGGGAACTACTTTCGGCAAAATTACTGACGGCAATTTTGGTCGAAAATGGGATAAATGCCCGTTTTGCAGATACTCGGGAATTGATAAAAACCGATTCGAAATTTGGTGATGCACAACCTTTGGAACAAATTTCGAAGAAAAATGTCATCAATTATTTCAAACAAAATAACGGAACAACCGTAAATATTGTTACAGGTTTCATTGGTTCAAACACAAATAATGACACGACCACTTTAGGAAGAAACGGTAGCAATTACACCGCTTCGTTGATTGCGAATTATTTGAATGCGGACGAATTACAGAATTATACGCATGTAGACGGAATTTATACCGCTAATCCGGATTTAGTAGTTGATGCAAAGAAAATTGACCATTTGTCGTTTAATGAAGCCAATGAAATAGCCAATTTTGGTGCTACGATTCTTCATGCCAAAACGATCATTCCTTTGTTGGAAAAAAACATTCCGCTTCGTATCTTGAATACGTTCAACCATGAAAATAAAGGAACATTAATCACTTCCAATTCAAACAAGGAAGGGATCAAAACACTTTCGGTGCTTGAAAATGTTTCGTTAGTGAACCTGGAAGGAAGAGGATTACTGGGAAAAACAGGTGTTGATGCCCGTATTTTCAGAGTGATGGGCGATAATGATATTAGCGTAAGTATCATTTCTCAAGGTTCGTCAGAAAGAGGAATTGGTTTAGTTGTTGCCACTGATAAAGCGACAAAAGCAATGATTGAATTAGAGAAAGAATTCGAAAATGATTTCTATTCGAAAGATGTAAATAAAATCACGGTGACGGATGATGTTTCGGTGATTTCTATCATTGGTCAGGATTTAAGTACTTTTCACAAGCCATACACGGCGTTGATAAAAAATAAAATTGTCCCGATTCTTTTCAATAATACCGTTACGGGTAAAAACGTGAGTTTGGTGGTCAAAAAATCGCAATTGAACAAAGCTTTAAACGTGATTCACGGAGAGATTTTTGGAGTAGCTAAGAAAATCAATATCGCTATTTTCGGACATGGATTAGTTGGTGGAACGTTGATTAACCAAATATTGGAATCGGCAGCAACTATCGAGAAAAGAAAAGATATCAAACTGAATGTTTTTGCAATTGCCAATTCAAGTAATGTACTTTTGAATAAAAATGGCGTTACTCCAAATTGGAAAAATGAAATCCAGAACAATGGCTTTTCTTATACTATAGATGATGTAATTGCCTACGCAAATGAGCATCACTTGGAGAATTTGATTGCGATTGATAACACGGCAAGTGCTGAATTTGTTGGAAATTATATAAAATTAGCTGAAAACAGTTTTGATTTGATTTCGTCTAATAAAGTGGCCAATACGTTAAGCTATAGTTTTTATAAAAAATTACGAAAAGTGCTGGCGGATAATCAAAAGAGTTATCTTTATGAAACTAATGTTGGAGCAGGATTGCCATTGATTGATACGATTAAATTATTGCACCTTTCAGGAGAAAATATCACAAAGATTAAAGGTGTTTTTTCTGGAACATTGAGTTATTTGTTCAATAATTTTTCTGCAAAAGAGGCTTCGTTTAGCGAAATATTGAAGGAGGCCATTGACAATGGGTATACAGAGCCGGATCCAAGAGAAGATTTGTGCGGGAACGACGTAGGTAGAAAATTATTGATTTTGGCAAGAGAATTAGACTTGCAAAATGAGTTTGAAGAAATTGATATTCAAAATTTAATTCCAGAACATTTGCGTGAAGGCGATGTTTCGGATTTCTTGAATAAATTGACCGAGTTTGATCCAATTTATGCTAAAATAAAAGCCGACCAAAAGCCCAATCACGTCCTGCGATACATAGGCGAATTGTCAGGCGATTTGCAAAATGACAAAGGTAATCTAGAAGTAAAATTAGTTTCCGTACCTTCGGATACTGCTTTGGGAGGCTTAAAAGGTTCTGATTCTTTCTTCGAAATTTACACTGAATCGTATGGCGACAGACCAATCGTAATTCAAGGCGCAGGTGCAGGATCTGCGGTAACGGCGAGAGGTGTTTTTGGTGATATTTTGAGATTGTCGGATAAAGGGTAGCCCCCATACCCCTGAAGGGGGAATAAAAAGATTGCAGATTGCTTCGCCAGTTCGAGCAAGCTCTCGGGTGACGATTTTTGATTTAACATATATAAAAGTAAAATCTGCGTCCAAATAAATATAAATAATAAAAAAGGGACTGCCTCCAGTCTTGGCTCCCTTCCCTTCGGGGAGGGTTGGGGAGGGGAATAATATGAAAATTACACTAAACAGAGTAAACGACAACTTCCACTTTGAATTAAAAAACGAGCGTGGTCACTTAGTAAACGTAGATAGCCGACCAGAATTTGGCGGAGACGATAAAGGCGCAAGTCCAATGGAATTAGTATTGATGGGTGTTGCGGGTTGCAGTGCGATTGATATGATTTCGATTTTGAAAAAACAGCGTCAGGAAATCACTTCTTTCAAAGCTGAGGTCGAAGGAGAACGGGTACAAGTAGGAGAAGCAAAACCATTCAAGGATATTACTGTAGTATTCTTTTTGGAAGGACCTATTAATGAAGAAAAAGCAGCGAGAGCCGCACAACTTTCTTTCGAAAAATACTGTTCGGTTTCTAAAACATTAGAGCCAACAGCAACCATACACTATAAAGTAGTTTTGAACGGAGTTGAATTGGCGTAAAGCTAAAATAGTCAACTTCTAAAACTTTAATTTTAAACAATAAAGAGCTTTTTTTTATAGAAAAATTATGCGGAAAAACTTTGTGAATCTCTGTGATTCCTTTGCGAATCTTTGTGAAACAACTCTTTGAAATCTAATAATAATGAACGATCAAGAATTTGGTTTTGAAACCTCAGCCATCCGTACCCAATTAGAAAGAACACAATATTTAGAGCACTCGGTTCCTTTGTACTTAACTTCTAGTTTTGTATTTGAGGATGCCGAAGATATGCGTGCTTCTTTTGCCGAAGAGAAAGACAGAAATATATATAGCCGTTACAGCAACCCAAACACGAACGAATTTGTTGATAAAGTGTGTATAATGGAAGGTGCGGCAGCTGGTTTTGCCTTTGCTTCAGGAATGGCAGCAGTGTATTCAACCTTGGCAGCTTTATTGAAATCTGGAGATCATATTGTTTCTTCGAGTAGTGTTTTTGGAGCGACACATTCTTTATTTATCAATTATTTTCCAAAATGGAATATTGAAACCTCCTATTTTGATATTAATAAGCCGGAAACAATTGAAAGTTTCATCACACCAAATACAAAGATTCTTTTTGCGGAATCACCTACCAATCCTGCTGTTGATATTATCGATTTAGAACTTTTAGGAACGATTGCTAAAAAACATAATTTGATTTTGGTAATTGATAACTGTTTTGCAACACCTTATCTGCAACAACCAATAAAATGGGGTGCGCATTTAGTGGTGCATTCCGCTACAAAGTTAATGGACGGTCAAGGTAGAGTGTTGGGAGGAATAACAGTTGGTGATGCTGAATTGATTCAAAAAATCTATTTGTTTTCTCGACTTACCGGTCCTTCTTTATCGCCTTTTAATGCTTGGGTATTATCAAAAAGTTTAGAAACTTT
Source organism: Flavobacterium sp. GSP27 (assembly GCF_003970395.1). NCBI lineage: Bacteria > Pseudomonadati > Bacteroidota > Flavobacteriia > Flavobacteriales > Flavobacteriaceae > Flavobacterium > Flavobacterium sp. GSP27. Next base: position 84,778 of record NZ_RYDP01000010.1, read on the forward strand.
GGCGATTCGTTTAGACAGGCATTGTGAAAATGCGATGAAAGTAGCGGAGTTTTTAGAGCAGCATCCGAATGTGAATCGCGTGAAATATCCGTTTTTGAAATCGCATCCACAATACGAAATTGCTCAAAAGCAAATGAAGTTGGGCGGAAATATTGTTGCTTTTGAAATAAAAGGGGGGCTTGAAGCCGGAAGAAACTTTTTGGATAAAATAAAATTATGTTCTTTATCACCAAATTTAGGAGATACCAGAACAATCGTTACGCATCCAGCATCGACAACACATAGCAAATTATCTGTTGAAGAACGTTTAGCAGTGAGTATTACCGATGGTTTAGTTCGTGTTTCAGTAGGATTGGAAACCGTAAAAGATGTGATTGCTGATTTGGAGCAGGCGCTTTCGTAAAGTTCATGACGATTGAAGCCATACAATAGTCCAGGGTTTAAACCGTGGTCAATGTGGTTTATTTAAGAACGTTTAGCAGTGAGTATTACCGATGGTTTAGTTCGTGTTTCAGTAGGATTGGAAACCGTAAAAGATGTGATTGCTGATTTAGAGCAGGCATTGTTGTAAGGATTTTTTGATTGTAGATTTACTACAAATTAAAAATCATCAATCTCCATTCACTATTCTTAAATCAAAAAGTATATTTTTGTTGTTTCAATATAAAAAGAATGTTGATTTCAGACAGCTTTGAAATCTACAATCAAAAATAATTAATCTTCAATTATATTTTTTTAAAATGCTTTCAAAAAAAACTAAATACGGAATAAAAGCACTTACTTTTTTGGCACGCCAAAAAAACAATTTTCCGGTGCAAATAGCGGAGATAGCCAAGAGCGAGACTATCTCGATCAAGTTTTTAGAAAGTATTTTATTATTACTGCGTCATTCTGGTTTTTTAGGAGCCAAAAAAGGAAAAGGCGGAGGCTATTATTTGATAAAAGATCCTAAGGAAATAAATATGGCCCATGTGTATCGTATTCTAGAGGGACCTATTGCATTACTTCCATGTGCCAGCCATAATTTTTATGAGCCTTGTGAAGACTGTGCCGATGAAACCACTTGCGCCGTTCGGAAATTAATGACCGAAGTGCGAGACAATACCCTGATGATATTGGAAAACAATACCCTAGCGGATATCGCCTTTTAAAAAATAAACTTAAAAATTAGTGTTGTAGTTAAACAAAAAGTACTATTTTTGCGCTTTAATCTACAATGCCGATAGGGTAATAGATAATAAATAAAATTTATTTTACCTTGCAAGCATGAATAAAGAAGTAGTAGAAGAAAATAAAGGGATGATAAAATCCCAAATTACATTTAAAGAACGCTTGTGGGTTGTTATTCCGGTTGTTTTATTAGTTGGATTAATTTCTACATTGGTGTACAACCATCATGCTGAATTTTCTTGGAATGGTTTTGTGGGAGGGTTCGATCAGGAGTTTTTAATCTTTTTTTGTATTGGCGTTTTTGCACAACTAGTCGATGGAACTTTAGGAATGGGCTACGGAGCAACCTCTACCTCTTTTTTATTGGCATATGGAATCCCGCCAGCAATCAGCAGTACAGGTGTTCACGTTGCTGAAATGTTTACCACCGGCGCTTCTGCAATTTCTCATCATCGTTTTGGGAATATCAATAAAAAACTAGTCCGGCATTTGTTGATACCCGGAATTTTGGGTTCGATTACCGGAGCTTATTTGTTATCGGATGTAATTGATGGGGATGCAATAAAGCCTTTTATTGCCGTGTATATGATCGCTTTGGCGGTTATAATTATCAGAAAGGCAATGCAAAAAAATATTATTAAAAAGAAAACGAAACGATTGAATATTCTGGCTTCTTTTGGGGGATTCATGGATTCCGTTGGAGGTGGAGGCTGGGGGCCAATTGTAACTTCTACATTATTAGGACGCGGTAGAAATCCTAGATATACAATTGGTTCTGTGAATGCAGCCGAATTTGCGGTTTCTTTCGCTAGTGGTATTACATTTATGATTTTTGGAGGAATCCAAGGATGGCAGGTTATTATAGGTTTAATTTTAGGAGGCGTTATTGCTGCGCCAATTGCTGCTTTATTAGTTAATAAAATCAAAAGAAAACCAATGATGATTTTGGTAGGTATCTTAATTATTATTTTGAGTTTAAGAACCTTGTCAAAATTGTTGTAAAAGATAAACGGAATTATGAGCACAGATATAGTACAAGCGTTATTGCATAAAACCAAAGATTTTTCCATTGAGGAAACGCTTCGTTTTTTAGCCAACGAATATAAGGATAACGTAGTTTTTTCTACTTCTTTTGGTCAGGAAGATCAGGTGATTACGGCTTTAATTGCGAAAAATGATTTGCCAATTACCATTTTTACATTGGATACAGGACGATTATTTCAGGAAACGTATGATGTTTTTCATAAAACTTTAAGAAAATATAAAATTGACATTAAAACCTATTTTCCGGAAGCAATTGCGGTGGAAGAGTTGTTAAATCATAAAGGTCCAAACAGCTTCTATGAATCGGTGGAGAATAGAAAAGAGTGTTGTTTTATTCGAAAAGTGGCACCGTTGACTAAAGCATTAAAAGGGAATGACATCTGGATTACTGGTTTACGTGCGGAACAATCCGAAAACAGAAATGACTTAGACCTTTTTGAATACGATGAAAAGTTCGACATTATAAAATTCAATCCATTATTGAAATGGACTTTGATAGAAGTAGAAGCTTATTTAGAAAAAAATAATGTGCCACAAAATGTATTACACAAACAAGGGTTTGTAAGTATAGGATGTGCTCCATGTACGAGAGCCATAGCCGAAGGGGAAGATATCAGAGCAGGGAGATGGTCATGGGAATCGAGTCATAAAGAATGTGGGTTGCACCAAAAATAATTAAAAATTAATACAACAATCTTTCAATTTTTGAATTTTTTAATCCTTGAATAAATAAAAATATAATGAGTACCATATTAAAAACAAATGCTTTAGAAAGCGAAGCGATATACATATTTAGAGAAGTAATTTCTCAATTTGACAAACCGGTATTGCTTTTCTCTGGTGGAAAAGATTCGATTACTTTGGTACGTTTAGCTCAAAAAGCATTTTTTCCAGCGAAAATCCCTTTTCCATTGTTGCACGTAGATACGGGACATAACTTTCCTGAAACTATTGCTTTTAGAGATAAATTAGTTGCTGAATTGGGATTAGAATTAATCGTTCGTAATGTGCAAGATGCTATTGACGAAGGGAAAGTTGTAGAAGAAACAGGTAAGTACTCCAGTAGAAACAGTTTGCAAACGACTACACTTTTGGATGCTATCGAAGAATTCAAATTTGATGCTTGCATCGGTGGTGCGCGTAGAGATGAAGAAAAAGCGAGAGCGAAGGAGCGTATTTTTTCGGTTCGTGATGATTTTGGTCAATGGGACGAAAAAAATCAGCGTCCTGAATTATTTGATATTTTAAACGGAAAAATTGAAAACGGTCAAAACGTTCGTGTTTTTCCAATTTCGAATTGGACAGAGCTAGATGTTTGGAGTTATATCGAACAAGAGCAAATCGAAATTCCATCGATTTACTTTTCACACAAGCGTAAGGTATTCTTGAGAGACGGTATGATTTGGTCTCATTCTCCTTTTGTTTACCAAGAAGAAGATGAGCAAATTGAAGAAAGAATTGTTCGTTTTAGAACCGTTGGAGATATGAGTTGTACCGCAGCTGTTGATTCTTATGCAGCAACGATTCAGGAAGTGGTGGGTGAAATTAGATCTTCAACTATTTCTGAAAGAGGAGCCAGAATTGATGATAAACGTTCTGAAGCTGCAATGGAAAAAAGAAAACAACAAGGTTATTTTTAGAATTTGATTTTTTAAAATTAGTAAGCAAGTATAAAAAAAACAAGAGTTTTAAAGGTTTTATACTTTAAAATTTAAACTCAATATAAAATGGAAGTTTTAAAAATAGCAACAGCAGGAAGTGTAGATGACGGAAAAAGTACATTAATCGGGAGATTATTGTACGATACAAAATCATTGACTACAGATAAGATTGAAGCAATAGAAAAAAGCAGTAAGCAAAAAGGATACGATTACTTAGATTTCTCATTGGCTACCGATGGTTTGGTTGCTGAAAGAGAACAAGGAATTACGATTGATGTGGCGCATATTTATTTTTCGACAGCCAAAAAAAGTTACATTATTGCCGATACTCCGGGTCACGTTGAATATACACGAAACATGGTTACCGGAGCTTCAACTTCACAAGTTTCAATCATTTTGATTGATGCGCGTAAAGGAGTTATTGAGCAAACCTACCGTCACTTTTTTATCAATAATTTATTGAGAGTAAAAGATGTGATTGTTGCGGTAAACAAAATGGATTTAGTTGATTATTCAGAAGAAGTATACAACAAAATCAAAGCAGACTTTCAGGCATTAAATGCAAAAAGTGCTTTCAAAGAACAAAATGTAAGTTACATTCCGCTAAGTGCAATCAATGGTGGTAATGTTGCCGATAAATCGGAGAACATGCCTTGGTATACTGGACAGACGGTTTTGGAACATTTGGAATCATTGGAACCAAATGATATCTACGAAAACGGGATCGCACGTTTTCCTGTTCAAACAGTAATCCGACCAAAAACGGAAGAGTATCACGACTTTAGAGGATATGCCGGAAAATTATACGGTAACACTATTAAAGTAGGAGATGCAGTAACGGTGCTTCCTTCTTTAACTGAATCTACAGTAACGAATATTCACTTTTTTGATAAACAATTTGATGAAGCTACGGCTGGTTCTTCTATCACTTTGGAACTGGAAAATGATATCAATGTAACCAGAGGGGATATGATTGTAAAATCGAATGAACTTCCTAAAATTGAAAAAGACATTACAACAACTGTTTGTTGGATGGACAGTAAAAAATTAGTGGCAGGCGCAAAATATTATGTACAACACAACAGCAATAGAGTTTTGGCAAAAATTGATAGTGTAAAAAACGTAATCGCAACCGATTATTCTGGAACAACACCAGCGACTCAATTAGCTATAAATGAAATTGGAGAAGTAACTATCAAATTGAGCAAAGCCATTTATTTTGATGCTTACACGGATAATAAATCTAACGGAGCTTTCATCTTAATAGATGCTGCAACCAACACAACAGCTGGCGTTGGTTTTATAAAATAGTCCCTACCCCAGCCCTCCCCGAAGGGGAGGGAGACATACTGGATAAAAGTATGTCGGTAGTTAAGGGGTTTACCTTTTTACGGTGAGAATATAATAATAATTGAGTTAAAAGAAAATGTAATAATATTTCCAGTTTCGACTCCCTCCCCTTCGGGGAGGGTTGGGGAGGGGATAAACATAACTAAAGATGCAAAGTTTTAGAACAGAAATAGAAGATCCGATTGTCCAAAAAGAGATTATCGATTTAGAGAAAAAAATTCATTCCTTCCGAAGTGGACAAATTGACGATGAGCGTTTTCGCAGTCTTCGTTTGGCACGTGGTATTTACGGTCAACGCCAAGAAGGCGTGCAAATGATTCGTATTAAATTGCCATACGGAAAAGTGACTAGCGAGCAATTGAAGCGTATTACGGAAGTGTCCGACAAATATTCTACAGGACGTTTGCACATTACAACCCGTCAGGATATTCAAATTCACTATGTGAGTTTAGACAGAACACCGGAGCTTTGGTCTGAGTTAGCCAAAGACGATATCACTTTGAGAGAAGCTTGTGGAAACACCGTGCGTAATATTACTGGAAGCGAATTAGCGGGTGTAGATGTTGACGAACCTTTTGACGTTTCGCCTTATGCGCATGGTTTGTTTCAATATTTATTGCGTAACCCAATTTGTCAAGAAATGGGACGTAAGTTCAAAATATCATTCTCCTCTTCTGATAAAGATACTGCTTTGAGTTATTTGCACGATTTAGGATTTATTCCAAAAATTGTAAATGGCGAAAAAGGGTTCAAAATAATGTTTGCCGGAGGTTTAGGTTCTCAACCAAGTCACGCTGAATTGCTTTCAGAATTTGTACCGGTGAACCAAATTATCCCAACTGCCGAAGGTATAATCAGGGTTTTTGACCGTTACGGAGAAAGAGCAAAACGTTTGAAAGCACGTATGAAGTTTTTAATCAAGGACTTGGGTCGTGAAGAGTTTTTGCGTTTGGTTGACGAAGAGAAAAAAGCTCTTCCGTTTCATACTTACGAAATAGACACTACCGCTTTTGAAGGACCAATTACTGAACCTTTATTGGCAGTACCAGCAGTAACGATCGAGGATGTTGAAGCTTTTGAAGCTTGGAAAAAATCGAATGTGATTGCACAAAAACAAGCAGGATATGTAGCTATTGGTATTAAAGTACTTTTAGGAGATTTTTATACAGACAAAGCAAAATTATTAGCCGATTTGATTAAAAATTATGGTGCTAATGAGTTGCGTTTTTCATTAAGACAAAACATCGTTTTGCGTAATATTAAAGAAGAAAATTTAGCGTTCTTTTACCAAGAATTAGCCAAATTAGATTTTGTTGCTTTAGGATACGATACTATCGGAGATATCACGGCTTGTCCAGGTACGGATACGTGTAATTTAGGGATTGCAAGTAGTACTGGTATTGCAGATGAATTAGAAAGAGTATTAAAAACAGAATACCCACAATATAGCAACAATCAGCAAATCGCTATAAAAATTAGCGGTTGTATGAATGCTTGTGGACAACACAATATGTCCGAAATTGGTTTCCAAGGAATGTCAATCAATGCCGGAAAACTAGTGGCGCCAGCGCTTCAAGTATTATTGGGCGGAGGAAATTTAGGAAACGGAAACGGAAGATTTTCGGATAAAGTAATCAAAATTCCAAGTAGAAGAGGACCCGATGCGTTGCGTTTTATCTTAAATGATTTTGATGCCAATGGAAACGGACTATCATTCTTGAATTATTACGATGCAAAAGGAGAGAAATATTTCTACGAATTTCTAAAACCATTGGCAGATATAACAAACCTTACCGAAGCTGATTTTGTAGATTGGGGAAATGCCGATAACTACGTAAAAGCAGTTGGAATAGGAGAATGTGCAGGTGTAGTAATTGATTTAGTGGCTACTTTAATATTAGAAGCCAAAGATAAAATGACTTTTGCACTAGAAGCTTTTGAAGATAAAAAATGGGCGGATGCTATTTATTTAGCCTACGCAGGTTTTGTAAACGGTGCCAAAGCAATTTTACTGGCCGAAAACCAAAAAACAAATCACCACGCTGGAATTATCGATTTGTTTGATACTGTTTTTATCGAAAGCAAAAAAATAGAATTGGACTCAAGCTTTAAAGAGTTAGTTTATCAAATCAAAGCGAATGAGCCTTCGGCAGAATTTGCACAAAAATACATTCAAGAAGGAGTTGCGTTTTTTGATAAAATAGAAAAATACAGAGCAAAAGATTTAGCTGATGCATAATACAATACAACCAAAAGTAACTTTAGTGGGTGCTGGTCCTGGCGATCCAGATTTGCTTACTCTGAAAGGAGTTAAAGCACTTGCTGAAGCGAACGTGGTTTTGTATGATGCGCTCGCCAATGAAGAAATAATGAATCACGCACCAAAAACGGCCATAAAAATATTTGTGGGTAAAAGAATTGGCGCACATGAATATTCGCAAGACCAAATCAATCAGTTGATTGTTGATAATGCGCTTACCTATGGAAATGTCGTTCGGTTGAAGGGTGGAGATCCATTTATTTTTGGTCGTGGAAGCGAAGAAATTGAATTTGCAGAAAGTTTTGGAATCCCTACATTTGTAGTCCCCGGAATTTCATCTTCGATTGCAGTTCCGGCTTATCAAGGAATTTCTTTGACAAAAAGAGGTGTTTCAGAAAGTTTTTGGGTAATCACAGGCACTACTTCCGACAGGAATTTGTCGAATGATGTAGCTCTCGCAGCGCAATCATCAGCAACAGTTGTGATTTTGATGGGAATGAGTAAACTATCACAAATTGTTTCATTATTCCAGAAGGAATCCAAAGGAGAAACTCCTGTTGCAATTATTCAAAACGGAACTACTCCACAGGAAAAAATTGGAGTTGGAACGATTAACACTATCCAAGGAGTTGTGGCGGAGAAAAAGTTAAGTTCACCAGCTATAATTGTTATTGGAGAAGTGGTCAAAGAAAGTATCAAGTTAAAAGGATTTCACGAAGAATTCATTTTAAGTAACATTGCATAAAAAATAAGTATAAATTATTCAAGCTCAGGTTCCCTCTCCTTCGGAGAGGGTTGGGAGAGGAAAATAAGATAGTAATGGAAAGAAACGAACTATATCCTGTTTTTTTAAAACTACACAACCTCAATGTACTTATTGTAGGTGGAGGAAATGTGGGTTTAGAAAAGTTATCTTTCATGTTGAAATCCAGTCCAAATGCCAATGTTGAAGTGGTGGCGCCAAGGTTTCTTCCAGAATTGGAAGGCCTGGCAGCAAAACATCCTTCGGTAATATTGACCTATAAAAAGTTCAATCGCTGGATGCTTCGCAAACGCCACATGGTAATTGCCTGCACCGATGATTTGAAAGTAAATAAACGGGTATTCGACTTGTGTCGAAAAAGACATTTGATTTGCAACATTGCCGATACACCGGATTTATGTGATTATTATTTGGGCGGAATCGTAACCAAAGGAAATGTGAAAATAGCCATTTCAACCAACGGTAAATCACCGACAACTGCCAAAAGATTACGGGAGTTTTTCGAAGAAATAATTCCGGATGACATCAATAAAATGGTCGAAAACCTCAATGAATATCGCAAAACGCTTAAAGGGAATTTCGAAGAAAAAGTACAAAAAATGAACGAAATCACAGAAGCATTAAAAAACAAAGAATAAAAGCATTGCAAATTAACGAATGATATTTATCATTTAAAGTTGTAAAAATCAATCGTTAATTTGTACTAAATAGTTTATTATAATTACATTACATAAAGAATAAAAAAATGATTAAAACAGACATACTTATAATAGGAGCCGGACCAACTGGTTTATTTGCCGTTTTTGAAGCAGGATTATTGAAATTAAAATGCCATATTTTAGATGCTTTGCCACAAGCGGGCGGACAGCTTTCAGAATTATATCCTAAAAAACCTATTTATGATATTCCAGGGTTTCCAGAAGTATTAGCTGGGGATTTAGTGGATAATTTAATGGAACAAATCAAGCAGTTCGAGCCAGGATTCACACTTGGCGAGCGTGCAGAAACGATTGAAAAACAAGAAGACGGAAGTTTTATTGTCACCTCAAATAAAGGAAAAAAATTCCATGCACCAGTTGTGGCGATTGCCGGTGGATTAGGAAGTTTTGAACCCAGAAAACCATTGATCGAAGACATCGAATTTTACGAAGATAAAGGAATCAAGTATTTCATTAAAAATCCGGAAAAATTCAGAGACAAAAGAGTAGTAATTGCAGGAGGTGGTGATTCCGCTTTAGATTGGAGTATTTTCTTGTCGAATATTGCTTCCGAAGTGACTTTAATTCACCGTAGAAATGAATTCAGAGGAGCCTTGGATTCGGTCGAAAAAGTGCAGGAGTTAAAAGATTCCGGAAAAATAAAAATGATCACGCCGGCAGAAGTAGTTGGTTTAAATGGAGCCGAACATTTAGAATCAATTGATATTGAAGAAAATGGTGCCCACAGAACCATTCCTACAGATTATTTTATTCCGCTTTTTGGATTAACTCCAAAGTTAGGTCCTATCGGAGACTGGGGATTAGACATTGAAAAAAATGCCATAAAAGTAAATAATGCTTTGGATTATCAAACGAATATTCCCGGAATTTTTGCCATTGGTGACGTAAACACTTATCCAGGAAAACTGAAATTGATTCTTTGTGGATTCCACGAAGCAACTATGATGTGTCAGGCAGCCTACCAAATAATCAATCCGGGTAAGAAATATGTGCTGAAATATACTACAGTTTCTGGTGTTGACGGATTTGACGGAACTCGTAAAGAAGCTCCAAAAGCCGTGGTTAAAGCCATAGTTTAACAACTTAATACAAACTAGTTAAAAAATATAGCGCTAATACTTGCAAGTATAGGCGCTATGTCTTTACTTTGCACTGTTCCTATATTTATTGAAAGTTATCACGAAAGGCGGAGGGAAAGACCCAATGAAACCTTAGCAACCCTTTATCTTTAAAGAAGGTGCTACATTCTACTTTATACAGAACCAGTTTCAGTATTTAAGATAGATAACACACGAATACTCACTCAGTATTTCTCAAACCTTTTCTTGACAACATATATTTTTAGCCTGCTGAATTAATTTCGGTATCAGGAGCGAACAATTGGTGTTTTTTTGCCAATACTGTTCCCGCTTTCCGCTATATCTTTTTTTCTGAACGCCAGAAAAATAGGATATCGCTTCAATCGGGGCTAAAGAGTTCATATAGTGAACTTTTGTAATTAATAATCAAAAGTGTAAATCCCGAAATGGATCGTGATTTACAAGAAATAACAAGATATGTCAAGCATTCAAGAAGCCATTAAAAAAAACATACTCATACTCGATGGAGCTATGGGAACCATGTTGCAACGCTACAATTTCTCTGAAGAAGACTTTCGAGGAGAACGTTTCAAAGATTTTCCACATTCCTTAAAAGGGAACAATGATTTATTGTCACTTACGCAACCACAAGCGATTCGTGCGGTACACGCCGCCTATTTTGAAGCAGGAGCAGATATCGTTGAAACCAATACTTTTTCTGGAACCACCATCGGAATGGCAGATTACCATCTCGAAGATATTGTTTACGAACTTAACTACGAATCGGCACGAATTGCCCGTGAAGTAGCCGATGAATTTACAGCCAAAAATCCAGATAAACCTCGTTTTGTAGCCGGTTCAGTTGGACCAACAAACAGAACAGCGAGTATGTCACCAGATGTAAATGATCCAGGTTACAGAGCGGTAACTTTTGATGATTTGCGCATTGCTTACAAACAACAAGTAGAAGCATTGATAGACGGAGGAAGTGATTTACTGTTGGTGGAAACTATTTTCGATACGTTAAACGCCAAAGCGGCTCTTTTCGCTATTGAAGAAGTCAAAGACGAACGCAATATTGACATTCCAATCATGGTTTCCGGGACAATTACCGATGCATCAGGAAGAACACTTTCAGGTCAAACCGTGGAAGCTTTCTTAGTTTCGGTTTCACACATTCCGTTGTTGAGTGTAGGATTCAATTGCGCCTTGGGTGCCGATTTGCTTAAACCGTATCTCCAAACCTTAGCGCATAATACTTCGTTCAATGTTTCGGCACATCCTAATGCAGGATTACCCAACGCTTTTGGAGAGTACGATGAAACGCCAGAACAGATGCAAGCCTTTATCAAAGAATATTTAGACGATAATTTAGTAAATATCATAGGTGGCTGTTGCGGAACAACGCCAGAACACATTAAGTTGATTGCTGATATCGCAAAGGAGTATAAACCTAGAGTTTCAACAGCAACGATGTAATTAAATTTCCTGCATGGTTTTTTTAAATTGTGTAGTGATGTTTGAAAATGGATTTTTTTAGTTGAATCCAAGTTAGTGCCAGCGCCGGAACTGATAACACTAGATAGCGCGGATTTGTAATCCGTGCCCACAAAGAGAATAAAAACTGGGTGGCTAGCGAAGTACGAGTTCCGTAGGAACGATATATTTTGTAGCAACGGAATTTATTCCGTTGAATGAAATAAAAATTAGGATTACGAGCATATTCTGTTGATAATAGATGATTTAGTACCAATATCTGCGTGAGGGATAGCAGTGAAAAGCCCACAGACAAATGAAGTCCCGATAGCTATCGGGACGGAATTAGTCGAAAACTTGTAACGAATAGCCCGACCCTTGTGGTCACGCCCAAAATAATAAGAAACAAAACGAACTACACGTTAAAAAAAAGTAGAAATAAACAACAAAAGCATAAACTTGTACCGTTTCTAAAACCGTGCAGGACAAATAAAGATAAAAAATGGCACAAGCAGAAACTAGAAGAAACTTGGTATTATCAGGATTAGAGCCTTTAATCATTACGCCTAACAGCGTTTTTGTAAATATTGGTGAACGAACGAATGTTACCGGTTCTAGAAAGTTCCTTCGATTAATCAAGGAAGAAAAATACGAGGAAGCACTCAGTATTGCCAAAGAGCAAGTGGAAGGTGGCGCGCAAATCATCGATATAAATATGGATGAAGGAATGCTTGATGGCGAATATGCCATGACGAAATTCCTGAATTTGATTGCTGCTGAACCGGATATTTCCAGAGTTCCAATCATGATTGATAGCTCGAAATGGGATATCATTGAGGCTGGACTAAAAGTGGTGCAAGGTAAGAGTGTGGTAAATTCGATTTCCTTGAAAGAAGGCGAAGAACAATTTATTCATCACGCTAAATTGATTAAGCGTTACGGTGCTGCGGCAATTATTATGGCTTTTGATGAAACTGGACAAGCAGATAATTACGAGCGCCGGGTAGAAATATGCCAACGTTCGTATGATATTTTGGTGAATAAAGTTGGTTTTCCTCCGCAGGATATTATTTTCGATTTGAATATATTTCCAGTAGCGACAGGAATGGAAGAACACCGCTTGAATGCTTTGGATTTCTTTAGAGGAACTAAATGGGTTAGAGAAAATTTACCTCACGCACACATTAGTGGAGGTGTAAGTAATGTTTCGTTCTCTTTTAGAGGAAATGATACGGTTCGGGAGGCGATGCACTCCGTGTTTTTGTACCACGCCATCCAACATGGAATGACGATGGGAATCGTGAATCCTGAAATGTTGTCTATTTATGACGAAATTCCAAAAGATCTTTTAGAACGCGTTGAAGACGTAATTCTGAACAGGCGAGAGGATGCCACAGAGCGATTACTGGATTTTGCCGAAAATGTAAAAGGAGATGTAAAGAGCAATGAAAAAGCGATTCAGGAATGGCGCTCTGGAACGATTCAGGAACGATTGACACATTCCTTAGTGAAGGGAGTGGATGAATTTATTCTTTTGGATATTGAAGAAGCTCGACTGGCAGCAAAAAAACCAATTGAAGTTATTGAAATTAACTTAATGACAGGAATGAATGTGGTTGGGGATTTATTTGGTTCGGGTAAAATGTTTTTGCCGCAAGTGGTAAAATCGGCTCGGGTAATGAAAAAAGCAGTGGCTTATTTGTTGCCGTTTATTGAAGCCAGCAAACAAGCCGGAGACAAACAAGGGAATGGAAAAATCCTGATGGCAACCGTAAAAGGCGATGTACACGATATTGGTAAAAACATTGTAAGCGTGGTGCTGGCGTGTAATAATTATGAGATTGTAGATTTAGGCGTAATGGTGCCTCCCGAAAAAATTATCGCAGCGGCCATTGAGCATAACGTAGATATTATTGGATTGAGCGGATTGATCACGCCGTCACTGGACGAAATGGTTTTTCTTGCTAAAGAATTAGACAAAAGAGGACTTAAAATTCCAATAATGATTGGTGGGGCAACAACTTCGCGAGCACATACAGCCGTGAAAATTGCACCACAATACAGAGAAACGGTTATTCATGTGAATGATGCTTCGAGAGCCGTAACGGTGGCGGGAAGTTTATTGAACAAGGATAAAAAAATATATGCAAGCGACATTAGAGCGGAGTATGATGCCTTTAGAGAGACGTTTTTGAATCGTTCACGCGACAAGAATTTCTTAACTATTGAGCAAGCGCGCAAGAATAAATTGCAGTTGGATTGGGAGAATTTTACTCCTGTAAAGCCAAAAATCATAGGCGAACAAGTGATCGAAGTGGATTTGGATGTTTTGGTTCCGTATATTGACTGGACACCGTTTTTTAGAACATGGGAATTGTTCGGGAAATATCCGGCAATTTTAACGGATGCGGTAGTGGGCGAACAAGCCACTTCGGTTTTTGCAGATGCGCAGGAAATGTTAGAAGTTATTTTGAGAGAAAAGAAACTGACTGCTAAAGGAATTTATGGAATTTTCCCTGCCAATCAAGTGAACGATGATGACATTGAGATAAGTGATGAAAACGGAAAACCATTGCAGACATTCTTGACGTTACGTCAGCAATCACAAAAAACAAAAGGTGCTCCAAACATTGCTTTGTCTGATTTTATTGCTCCAAAAGATAGCGGTAAAACGGATTATATGGGCGCATTTTGTGTCACGACTGGTTTTGGTGTTGATGAGTGGGCGGCTGAATTCGAAAGAGATTTAGACGATTACAATTCGATTATGGTCAAAGCATTAGCAGATCGTTTTGCGGAAGCTTTTGCGGAATATTTACACGAAAAAATCCGTAAAGAAATTTGGGGCTATTCATCAGATGAAGCTTTAAGTACAGAGGCTATGATCGCAGAAGATTACAAAGGAATTCGTCCGGCTCCAGGATATCCGGCGTGTCCCGACCATTTAGAAAAACCTACGATTTGGAAATTACTAAATGTAGAACAAGAAATTGGAGTGACGCTAACCGAAAGTATGGCGATGTGGCCCGCTTCATCGGTTTCTGGGTATTACTTTGGAAATCCGGAAAGCAAGTATTTCGGACTTGGAAAAATAAAAGAAGACCAAGTCATTGATTATGCCAAACGCAGAAGCATTCCAACCGATGTAGCAATGAAATGGTTGAACCCGAATGTAGCAGATTAAAATCCCCACCCAGCCTCCCCGAAGGGGAGGAGTCGAAAAGGAAGAAAAAAATATTGTTCAATTAAAATTACCCGAGTTCTCCCCTCCTTTGGAGGGGTCGGGGGAGGATCATGAAAGTAACACAACATATAGAAGCAGCCAAAGGAGAAACGTTATTCTCCTTTGAAATTATTCCGCCTCAAAAAGGCAAAAGTATTCAGGAATTATACAATAATATTGATCCGTTGATGGAGTTCAAACCGCCATTCATAGACGTAACCACCTCTCGCGAAGAATTTATCTATATGGATAAAGGAAATGGTTTATTGGAAAAAAAACTAACCAGAATGCGTCCAGGAACACTTGGGATTTGCGCTTCGATCAAGCATAAATACAATGTAGATACCGTTCCTCATGTGCTTTGTGGTGGTTTTACCAAAGAAGAAACGGAATATCTATTAGTTGATTGTCATTATCTGGGAATTGATAATGTGATGGCTTTGCGTGGCGATGCCATGAAAGACGAGCAGTCTTTTGTTCCTAAATTAGGAGGAAATGATTTTGCAGTTGATTTGGTCAAACAAATTAACCAATTAAATTGCGGGAAGTACTTGCATGACCTCATGGATGTTGATGATAAAGCCAATTTTTGTATTGGAGTTGCGGGATATCCGGAGAAACATTTAGAATCACCGTCTTTAATTTCAGATTTGAAAAGACTCAAAGAAAAAGTAGATGCCGGTGCGGATTATGTGGTGACGCAAATGTTTTTTGATAATGCTAAATACTTCGAATTTGTTGCCAAAGCCAGAGAAATTGGGATCACCGTTCCTATTATTCCGGGAATTAAGCCTATTGCCGTGCAAAGACACTTACAAGTTTTGCCACAAATTTTCCGAATCGATCTGCCGGAAGATTTAATTCATGCGGTTGATCAGTGCAAAAACAACGCAGATATCAGACAAGTAGGAATCGAATGGGCTATCCAACAATCATTGGAGTTGAAAGCAGCCGGTGTTCCCGTGTTGCACTATTATTCTATGGGAAAATCAGAAAATATTCGACAAATAGCGAGTAAGGTTTTTTAGGAGCTATTTCCAGCTATTCGTTACAATCTTTTCTTGTCTAAAAAAACGAGACAAGAAAAGGATTTTTACTGCTATCTGGGCTAGGGATTTAACGGTTATAAATGTCGTTATTCATTCCAAATTCTCATAATTTTGTCATTCCGACGAAGGAGGAATTTCACCGCATGGGATTCCTCCTTCGTCGGAATGACAAATCAAACGGTATAAGTATTATGAATGGCTAGTATTTTTCATCTGCAAACTGCGACTGAACACTGATTACTATTTTTTCGTAATCTCTCTAAAAACAGCCTCTAAATTTTTATTTTTCTGATTCAGTTGCAATGTTTTCAAACCATTGGCATTGGCAAAATCAAAAACTGCCGGACGCATGTCTTTATCCGCTTTGAAAGTCAACTCCCAAATCATGTCGTGCGTATTTTTATAAGAAACAAGATTTTCGATTTTAGCAATGGCTTGTTCTTCGATTTTATAGTCAAATTCTACTTCAATCACTTGTTCCTTATCTTCAGAAATTAAGTTGTCCAGTTTTTTATCGGCAACAATTTTTCCATTATTGATGATAATAACACGGTCACAAATCGCTTCTACTTCCTGCATAATGTGCGTCGAAAGGAAAACAGTTTTGTCTTTTCCCACATTTTTAATCACATTACGAATTTCGATTAATTGGTTTGGATCTAAACCAGTGGTTGGTTCATCCAAAATCAAAACATCGGGATTGTGCAATAACGTGTTGGCAAGGCCCACACGTTGCCGATATCCTTTAGACAATTGGCCTATTTTTTTATGACTTTCGGTAGTTAAACCAGTAAGTTGAATTACTTCGTCGATACGGGATTTAGCTACTTTATACACATCAGCGTTAAAGGCTAAATATTCGCGTACATACAAATCCAAATACAGCGGATTGTGTTCCGGTAAATAACCAATTGAAAGTTGTACTGCCTTTTGGTTGGTGTTTACATCATTTCCGTTTACTATTGCGGATCCTTCATCAGCATTGATGTAAGTGGTCAATATTTTCATCAAAGTTGATTTTCCGGCTCCATTTGGACCTAAGAAACCAACTATTTCTCCTTTTTTGACAGAAAATGTAATGTTGTCTAAGGCTTTTTGAGTACCGTAACTTTTGGATATGTTATTTACTTCTATTGACATGGAATTTTATTTGTTGCAAAAGTAAACAGAAAAAGTATTGATTTATTGTTTTTGTAACTCAATAAATAAAAGACCTTAGTCAAAGTTTATTGAGCAAGAGGATATTCTCTTTTAGATTTATATATTTACCATAAACTATATGAACATGAATTTGAAAAACACACAATCAGGGAGTTTCTTGAAAAACTACAAAAGTATTTTATTGCTGCTTGGCGGAATTTTGGCAGGAAGTATATTGGGTTTAGTTTTTGGAAAGGAAGTAGAAGTGATTAAACCATTGGGCGATATATTTCTGAATTTATTGTTTACCGCCATTATCCCTTTGGTGTTTTTTACGATTGCATCTTCGATTGCCAATTTAGAAAAATCAGAGAAACTGGGAAGATTATTTGTAATTGTTATGGGAGTGTTTTTAAGCACCGTATTACTTTCTGCCATTTTGATGCTGGTTGGTGTCCTGTTATTTCCCATTCATCAAGACATCATTATTTCAAAAATACCGTTAGAAAGTATACAAAGTACAAATACAGGTTCACAAATTACCCAATTGCTTACAGCGGGGGATTTTTATGAACTGCTTTCTCGAAAAAGCATGTTGGCCTTAATCATTTTTTCCTTTCTAATAGGGTTTGCCGCCCTGCGTTCCGGAGAAAAAGGAAAAGATTTCAGCAGGTTTTTGAATTCAGGCAATGAAGTGATGAAACAATTGTTACACATCATCATGAAAACGGCTCCAATAGGTTTGGGGGCTTATTTCGCGTATCAGGTTGGAATTTTTGGACCGCAATTATTTGGAGCTTATGCAAAACCTTTGGGGCTTTATTATGCGGTTTGTGCTTTCTACTTTATTGTGTTTTTTAGTTTGTACGCTTTTATCGCTGGAGGGAAATTAGGATTTAAAGTATTTTGGAAAAATAATATTACGCCTTCCTTAACCGCATTGGGAACTTGCAGCAGCATTGCCACTATTCCTGCCAATCTGGAAGGTGCCGAAAAAATGAATATTCCGGCTCACATCAGAAATGTAGTTATTCCACTGGGTGCGCCTTTGCATAAAGACGGATCCAGTATGTCATCTATTGTGAAAATTGCGGTAATTTTCGCCATGTTCGGAAAAGATTTAACGGACCCAAATACCTTATTAGTGGCGTTAGGAATTACAGTAATTGTTTCGGTAGTTGAAGGTGGAATTCCTAATGGAGGTTATATAGGAGAAATTTTGGCGATTACCGTTTATGGTTTCCCAATGGAACAAGCTCTTCCAGCTGCAATGATTGTGGGGACTTTAGTAGATCCAATGGCGACATTGCTAAATGCGAATGGTGATTTAGTGTCGGCGATGATGGTTGCCCGAATTTCGGAAGGAAAAAAATGGCTTGCTGAAAAAGTAGTTGTATAAAACCACTTTTTTTAGCCGGTTTCAATGGTATAGTTTTAAAAACAGTAAAATAGCAACGACTTATTGGTGTTTTAAAGACCTTTTTTTAATTATTACATAATTAATAACCAGTTTTTTAGCGAATTCTTTTTTTGTTCAATAAAATCAGCCTTTTTTTTTGGATAGCTGGAAATTATGTATACATTCGCAGAGTAATTAATACAAAAAACAACAGCATGTTGAATAGCCGATTTTATTTTAGCAACTCTTATTATTTCTTCTGGAAGGTCGAAAGGGATTGTTGTATGGTTATTTGATTATAAAATTAAATTGATACTATAAATATACAATCCCGATGTAAATCGGGATTTTTTTTTGCTTAAAAAGGTGTAAAATGAATGAAATAATTGGAATACAAGGCATAACGGGTTCTTTTCACCATCAGGTGGCGCAAGAATATTTTCATCAGGCGGTTGCTTTAGATGAATGTTTGTCCTTTGAAGAGTTAGTGGATAACCTACTCTCCGGTAAATCAGATCAGGCAGTTATGGCTATAGAAAATTCTATTGCGGGCCCAATTATTCCGAATTACGCATTGATTGACAAGAATAATTTACACATTATTGGGGAGCATTATTTAATAATTCATCAAAATTTAATGGCCTTAAAAGGGCAGAAAATAGAAGATATTTTGGAAGTACATTCGCATCCTATGGCCATTTTGCAATGTATGGAATTCCTTAAAAAATATCCAAATATAAAATTAGTCGAAGATAAAGATACTGCCGAAACGGCACGTAGAATTCAGGGAAATCAGTTGAAAGGGATTGCTGCAATTGCCAGTATTACGGCGTCGAGAATGTATGATTTAGAAATTTTGGCTCCGGAGATTCAAACGATTAAAAATAATATGACACGTTTTGTGATTATCAAAAAGGAAAATTCATTTGTTCCGGAAAACGAAATTAACAGAGCGTCCATCAAATTTGAATTGGATCACAAACGGGGAAGTTTAGCGGCAGTTTTGAATGTGATGAGCGATTGCAAATTGAATTTAACAAAAATACAATCGTTACCAAAAATAGAAACGCCTTGGAAATATTCGTTTTTTGTCGATGTCACTTTTGAAAAATACGAAGATTATGCGAAAGCAAAGTCGCTATTGATCATTATGGCAGAATATTTCAAAGTGTTAGGCGAATATAAAAACACAAAATTATAAAGCCCTTAACCCCAACCCCCGAAGTGGGAATTAGATTAAGATCGATTTACAAGAAATTTAAAATAGAAGAATGATTACTATAGCGAAACGTCTCGAAATAATTGAAGAATACTATTTCTCCTCAAAGTTGAGAGAAGTAAGGCAACTGGCTTCTGAAGGGAAACCCATTATCAATATGGGAATTGGAAGTCCGGATTTACAGCCGTCACAGGCGGTAATTGATGCAGTGGTTCTGGCAATGCAAGAGGAGAATGCACATCAATACCAAAGTTATCAGGGGTTGCCAGAGTTGCGGCAAGGTATGGCTGATTTTTACAAAAACAATTACGGAGTTGCGTTGAATCCGGCTAACGAAATTTTGCCTTTGATGGGTTCCAAAGAGGGAATTATGCATATTTCACTGGCTTTTTTGAATGAAGGCGATCAGGTACTGATCCCAAATCCAGGATATCCAACCTATACTTCGGTGACAAATTTAGTGGGAGCAGTTCCGGTTTATTATGACTTAAAAGAAAACAATAACTGGGAGCCGGATTTTGAAGCTTTGGAAAAATTGGATTTGTCGAAAGTGAAAATCATGTGGATTGGGTATCCGCACATGCCAACTGGAGCCAGAGGAAGTCTGGCATTGTTTGAAAAATTAGTGACTTTTGCCAAAAAGCATAACATTTTATTAGTCAACGACAATCCGTATAGTTTTGTTTTGAACGACAATCCGATGAGTTTGTTGCAAGTAGCAGGTGCAAAAGACGTGGTTTTAGAATTGAATTCTTTGAGTAAGACTTTTAACATGGCGGGCTGGAGAGTGGGAATGCTTCTGGGAAATGCAGCTTGCATTGATGCCGTTTTGAAAGTGAAAAGCAACATGGATAGCGGTATGTTTTACGGGATTCAAAAAGGAGCAATTGAAGCTTTAAAAAGTGACAAAACTTGGTTTGATTCGATGAATGCGATTTATAGAAAACGCAGAATTCTTACCGAACAACTGGCTGAGAAATTAGGCTGTAAAGTTTATAAAGAAGGAGTTGGATTATTTGTTTGGGCAAAATTGCCGGACGGAATCACATCGGCGGAGAAATTCATAGATGAAATTTTATATGACAAATCTATTTTTATTACACCGGGAACCATTTTTGGTTCTAATGGAGAAGGTTACATCCGATTTGCATTGTGTGTAAAAGAAGAAAAAGTACAGGAAGCAATTGATAGATTTTAATACATGAATATACACGTAATAGGAATAGGATTGATAGGCGGTTCAATGGTATTGGACATTAAAGCACTGCATCCGGAAGCCAAAATTTATGGAATCGATACTGATGAAAATCATTTGCAGGAAGCAATAACTTTGGGAGTTGTTGATGCTGGTGCGACATTTGATGATTTATCCGATGCAGATTTTGTAATCGTTTCTGTTCCGGTTGACGTTGTATTAAGTGTTTTACCAAAAGTACTGGATGTTATTGGTGAAAATACGATTGTTTTTGAAGTAGGTTCGACAAAAACGCCTATTTGTGAAGCGGTTGCTAATCATCCTAAGAGAAGGAATTTTATTGCAACGCATCCTATTGCAGGAACGGAGTTTTCAGGACCATCGGCAGCGATAAAAGGATTGTTTCAAGGGAAAACGAATATCATTTGTGAGGTCGAAAAAACAACGTTTAAATTACAGGAAAAAGCGTTGGATTTGTTTAAGGCAATGGGAATGCGGATTCGGTATATGGATCCGAAATCACATGACAAACATATTGCTTATGTGTCGCATTTATCCCATATCAGTGCATTTATGCTTGGAAAAACGGTAATTGACAAAGAGAAAGACGAGCAGGATATTTTTGATATGGCGGGTTCTGGTTTTGAAAGTACGGTTCGTTTGGCCAAGAGTTCACCGGCAATGTGGACACCAATTTTTAAACAGAACAGGAAGCAGGTTGTGAAAACATTAGAGGAGTATATTTCTAATTTGTCAAAGTTTAAGGAATTATTAGAGAAGGAAGATTATGATGCGATTTACCATGAAATGCAAAGTGTGAATAAAATAAAAGAAATATTAAACGGAATAAATATAAAAAAGTAACCAGCATTTTTTCAGAAGCTTCAGGAGCAGGTTACAGTTAAAGTAAACAACACAGAATAAAATAAAAAAACTAAAATTAGAAAAGATGGAAAACAAGAAAGAAATGAGAAATTGGTTGAATGAATTCAATTTGACTCATCCATTTGTGATCGCAGGACCTTGTAGTGCTGAAACAGAAGAGCAAGTATTGAAAATTGCACATGAATTGAAAGACTCTGACGTAAGTGTTTTTAGAGCAGGAATTTGGAAACCAAGAACGCGTCCGGGAGGATTTGAAGGAGTAGGAGCAATAGGACTTAAATGGCTGCAAAAAGCAAAGGCAGAAACCGGCTTGCTTATGGGAACCGAAGTAGCGACTGCAGCGCATTGTAAATTGGCTTTAGAGCATGATATTGATGTATTATGGGTTGGAGCCCGTACAACTGCAAATCCGTTTGCGGTGCAAGAAATTGCTGATACATTAAAAGGAACCGATAAAATTGTATTGGTCAAGAATCCGGTAAATCCAGATATGGCTTTGTGGCTGGGTGGTGTGGAACGTTTGCATGCGGCAGGAATTAAGAATTTAGGCGTTATTCACAGAGGTTTTTCTACGTATGAAAAAACGAAATACAGAAACATTCCTGAATGGCAGATAGCTATTGAATTGCAAAATAAATTCCCTGATTTGCCTTTGATCATTGATCCCTCCCATATTACAGGAAACCGTGAGATGATTCTTGAAGTGACTCAAGAAGCATTAGATCTGAATTACGACGGTATGATTATCGAGACGCATACTGATCCGGATAATGCCTGGAGTGATGCAGCGCAACAAGTGACACCAGATGCTTTGAAGCAAATTTTCAAAGATTTGAAAGTGAGAAAAGTAAGTGGTGATACGGATGAGTTTGCTAATAAAATGACAAAATTGAGAGCGAATATTGATGTTCTGGATTCGAATTTATTGGAATTGTTAGGCAAAAGAATGAAAGTGGCTGACGAAATTGGTCAAGTGAAAAAAGACGCTAACGTTGCTGTATTGCAAAACAATCGTTGGAACGAAATTTTAGGAAAAATGATTTTGGAAGGCGAGAAGAAAGGGTTGACAGAAGAGTTTGTACTAAAAATGTTCAAAGCGATTCACCAGGAAAGTATTGGTCACCAAGAAAAAGTACTAAACGCTTAGTCCGTATTTTTTAAATATAAATCCCTGCAGCTTTTGTCAAAAGTTGTGGGGATTTTCTATTTTTAATTGTATGTAAAGTTGCTCAAAGTGAAAAACTTTAAACTTTTAAACTTTAAACCTAAAACAAAGAATTATCTTTGCAAAGTCTTAGATTTTAAATCAGAAATCTAAAATAGTTAATCTTCAATCAAATAATCCTTTATGACAGGACTCGTTTACAAATCTACAGGAAGTTGGTACACCGTAAAATCCGAACAAGGGGATTTTATTGAATGCCGTATGAAAGGGAAATTCCGAATTAAAGGAATCAAAAGCACCAATCCTATTGCTGTAGGCGATATTGTGGATTATGAACTAGAAGAATCATCCGATACTGTTACGGGAACCATTCATAACATTCATGACAGAAAGAATTATATCGTTCGGAAATCAGTGAATTTATCCCATCAGATGCATATTATTGCGTCTAATATTGACAGGGTTTTCTTGCTGGTAACCATCAATAATCCGCCAACGACTTTTAACTTTATTGACCGTTTTCTGGTTACTGCCGAAGCGTATGGAATTGAAACTATACTGGTTTTTAATAAAATAGATACGCTAGACGATGCCACGCTGGATGAACAATTGTACATGCAGCATGTGTATCAGGAAATTGGATATAAATGTTTGCGCGTTTCTTCGACTGAAATGAAAGGAATAGAGGAATTGAAAGAAATGATGATTGGGAAAGTGAGCATGTTCTCTGGACATTCCGGAGTTGGGAAATCGACTTTGGTAAATGCGATGGAGTCTTCTTTACATCTGAAAACAAAGACAATTTCTGAAGCAAGCAAGCAAGGGCAACACACGACGACTTTTGCCGAAATGTATGATTTGTCTTTTGATGCCAGAATCATCGATACTCCCGGGATCAAAGGTTTTGGAATTGTAGACATGGATGCAGCAGAAATCAGTGGTTATTTTCCTGAATTTTTTAAGTTGAAAGAGCAATGTAAATTCAATAATTGCTTGCATAAAGATGAGCCGCATTGCGCTATTAAAGGGGCTTTAGAAAAAGATGAAATCGCTTGGTCCCGTTATAGAAGTTACCTTAAAATTCTGGAAGGAGACGATGAAAATTACCGTACTGATATTCATAACGAGGATCGAATAATCAGTGACAAAACTAGGGAATAGTAGAGACGCGATTTATCGCGTCTATTTTACATAGAATATAAAAGAATGAAAATCGTCCTCCAAAGAGTTTCCCAAGCCTCCGTAACCATCGATACTAAAGTCGTAGCCGATATCCAGAAAGGATTGTTGGTTTTGGTTGGGATTGAAGATTTAGACAATCAAGAAGATATCAATTGGTTAGCTTCAAAAACAGTCAATATTCGTATTTTTGGAGATGAAAATGCAGTGATGAATCTATCTGTCAAGGATACAGATGGCGATGTTATTGTGGTAAGTCAATTTACTTTGCACGCCGCTACTAAAAAAGGCAATCGTCCTTCCTATATCAAAGCTTCAAAACCAGAAATAGCTATTCCATTATACGAGAATTTTGTGCTTCAGTTGGAGAAAGAATTGGGTAAAAAAGTACAAACTGGCGTTTTTGGTGCAGATATGAAAGTACTTTTGCTGAATGATGGTCCTGTAACGATAGTAATTGACAGTAAAAATAGAGAGTAGGTTTCCGTACAGCTCTCCAAACATAAAAAGTAAATACCGGAAATTGTTATAAGAAACACCTCACTGAAGGTGTTTTTTTAGGTTCCAATTCTTTACATTTGTTCAAATACAACTGAGATGACTTTAGAACAATACATTCAAAATATAAATTCCGCCTACAAAAGAGGTAATGCAACAGAACACACCTATCGTGGCGATTTGAAGCAACTTATCGAAAGTATTGTTCCGGATGTTGCCGCAACCAATGAACCCAATATTTCGACAACGTTCCTGAAGTGGCTTGGAATTTCTACATTGGTGGTTATCAACCCGCTCAAAAATGGCTCAAAGACCGTAAGGAACGCAAACTGGAATTTGACGATATTGCCCATTATCAAAAAATCATTGTAGCACTAAGTGAAACGGATAGATTAATGAAAGTAATTGATACAATAGCAATAGAATAGTTATGGAAGAAAACGTAAAAAAATTTATTTTATACACCGCACCAAGCGGAGAAATACGTGTTGATGTTTTACTGCAAAACGAATCGGTATGGCTTTCGCAAAAAGCAATGGCGTTATTGTTTGACTGCAGTGCAGACAATGTTTCATTACACTTAAAAAATATTTTTGAAAGTAAGGAATTAGAAGAAAATGCAGTTACCGAGGTTTTCTCGGCAACTGCATCAGATGGCAAAACCTACAAAGTAAAACATTACAGTCTTGACGCAATAATTTCTGTTGGTTACAGAGTAAACTCTACCAAAGCTACACAATTCAGGATTTGGGCAACCCAGACTTTAAAAGAATATATTATAAAAGGGTTTGTGCTTGACGACAATCGTTTAAAACAGGGTCAAGCAATTTTTGGAAAGGATTATTTTAAAGAATTACTGCAAAGAGTTCGTTCGATTCGCGCAAGTGAAAGAAGGATTTACCAGCAAGTAACGGATATTTTTGCTGAGTGCAGTATTGACTATGACAGCAATGCCGATATCACAAAAAATTTCTATGCCACAGTTCAAAATAAATTTCATTTTGCTATAACCGGTAATACTGCTGCCGAAATAATAGCCAAAACTGCCGACGCCAAAAAGGAAAATATGGGATTAACGACTTGGAAAAACAGTCCAAGTGGAAGGGTTTTGAAATCGGATGTGGTAGTTGCCAAAAATTATTTACAAGAAAAAGAAATTAAACAATTGGAGCGCACCGTAACGGGTTACTTTGATTACATAGAAGGATTGATAGAGCGGGAGAATACTTTTACGATGAGTCAATTGGCAACAAGTGTGAATAAATTTCTAAACTTTAATGATTATAAGGTTTTGGATGGTAAAGGGAAAATTTCTAAAATACAAGCTGATAAAAAAGCAATCGCTGCTTATGAAGTATTTAATAAAACACAAAAAATAATTTCTGATTTTGATAAAGAAATAAAAAAACTAAACCCATGAACCTAAAAAATTCCCAACTAGACGTTGACACTTGGATCAAAGAACACGGAGTTCGCTACTTTAACGAATTGACCAATATGGCGCAGCTTACCGAAGAAGTAGGGGAAGTGGCCCGAATCATCGCCCGTCGTTACGGCGAACAATCCGAAAAAGAAAGCGATAAAGACAAAGACCTTGGCGAGGAATTAGCCGATGTAGTTTTTGTGGTATTGTGTTTAGCCAACCAAACCGGAATTGATTTACAAGCCGCTTTTGATAAAAAAATGGATCTAAAATCCATTCGAGACAAAGACCGTCACAAAAACAATGAAAAACTCAAATAATTTGTGAAGTATAAATTATGAATTATAAATGCGGAGTGGTAAATTGCGACTCAAAAATTATTTGAGTTAAAAATGAAAGTATAATTCATAACTCACAACCCATAATTACAAAAATGAATTTACTGTTACAAACTTCCCAATCCAATTTACAAGCTCAAATTGCAGTTACTGGCTCAAAAAGCGAAACAAACCGCTTGTTATTGTTACAGGCCTTATTCCCAAACATTACTTTGGCCAATACTTCGAACTCTGATGATAGTGAAGTCATGCAAAAAGCATTGCTAGGAAACGAGGAAATAGTTGATATTCATCATGCAGGAACAGCCATGCGTTTCCTGACCGCTTATTTTGCTGTGAACGAAAGCCGCGAAGTAGTTTTGACTGGTTCTCAAAGAATGACGGAGCGCCCTATAAAAGTTTTGGTGGAAGCCTTGGAACAATTAGGTGCGAAAATAACGTACGAGAAAGAACCAGGATATCCGCCCATTCGTATCAAAGGACAAAAAATAACAGCTTCTAAAGTGAACATTCCTGCCAATGTGAGCAGTCAATACATATCGGCCTTATTATTAGTGGCGCCAAAACTGGAAAACGGTATTGAAATCACTTTGGTTGGTGAAATCACTTCAGTTCCTTATATCAAAATGACCCTGGCTTTGTTGAATGATTTGGACATTAAAACCAGTTTTGAAGGGAATGTAATTACTATTTATCCAAAACAAGCAGTAGCATCAAAAGTAATGACTGTTGAATCCGATTGGAGTTCGGCTTCCTACTTTTTTAGTTTGGTTGCTTTGGCTGAAAATGCTACTGTTTCATTGACCAGTTATACAGAAACCAGTTTACAAGGCGATTCGGCTTTGGTAGAAATCTATAAGCTAATGGGAGTTGAAACGCATTTTGAAGGAAATAAAATGACGCTTACCAAACAAGGGAATTTTATTCCTCAAACTCTAAATCTTGAACTAAATAATACGCCGGATATTGCCCAAACGATCGTAGTTACCTGCCTTGGATTAGGAATTGGTTGCCATCTAACAGGCTTACATACCTTGAAAATTAAAGAAACAGACCGACTGGAAGCACTACGAATTGAGCTAACAAAACTCGGAGCGAGCATATCCGTTACCAATGATAGCTTGACGCTTTTGGCTTCAAGTGAAATCAATCACAACATTAAAATTGCAACCTACAACGACCACAGAATGGCAATGGCATTTGCACCATTAGCGTTGAAAGTACCCATAATCATCGAAAATGCCGAAGTCGTTTCAAAATCATATCCGGATTTTTGGGAAGATTTAAAAAGTTTAGGTTTCGAAATTTCGTAAAAAACCCTCAATTCATTGGGCGAAAAGATGTTTCCCTTTTCCCTCTCCTTTGGAGAGGGCTGGTGTGAGGAAAAATAAATTGCAAAACACTTGACAACGCCTATCTCACAATCGTATATTTGCACACTCGAATTAAGATTGTCATCCTGAGCGCAGACGAAGGACATAACTCATAATTCATAACTTATAACTTTTTAAGATGAAACTATCACATTTTCAATTCGATTTGCCAAAAGAACTTCTTGCTGAATATCCAGCTGAAAACAGAGACGAAGCACGTCTAATGGTTATAGATCGTAAGAAAGGGACTATAGAGCATAAAATGTTCAAAGATGTTATTGATTATTTTGACGAAGGCGATGTTTTAATTCTCAATAATACTAAAGTTTTTCCGGCACGTTTGTATGGTAACAAGGAAAAAACAGGCGCAAGAATCGAAGTTTTTTTACTTAGAGAATTAAATGCAGAGCAAAGACTTTGGGACGTTTTAGTAGATCCGGCCCGAAAAATCAGAATTGGTAACAAATTGTATTTTGGAGATGATGATTCATTAGTCGCTGAGGTGATAGATAATACTACGTCTCGTGGAAGAACATTGCGTTTTCTTTACGACGGTTCTTATGAAGAATTCAGAAATAAATTAACGGAACTTGGAGAAACTCCAATCCCAAAATACATTTCTAGAGACGTAACTCCGGAAGATGCGGAACGTTACCAAACTATTTATGCCAAAGAAGAAGGATCTGTTGCAGCGCCAACTGCAGGATTGCATTTCTCTAAACATTTAATGAAAAAACTGGAAATCAAAGGAATCAAATTTGCCGAAGTAACCCTTCACGTAGGTTTGGGAACTTTTAATCCGGTTGAGGTTGAGGATTTATCAAAACACAAAATGGATTCCGAGGAATTAAAAATCACTCAAGAAGCATGTGATATTGTAAATAACGCAAAAGTTCATAAAAAAAGAATCTGTACCGTAGGAACAACATCTATGCGTGCCGTAGAAAGTTCAGTTTCGTCACATAATACACTGAATCCTTTTGACGGATGGACAAATAAATTTGTGTTTCCACCTCATGAATTTACGATTCCCACCTGTATGATTACTAATTTTCACACGCCAAAATCAACTTTATTAATGATGGTTTCCGCTTTTTGTGGCCACGATTTAATGAAAAAAGCATACGCAGAAGCAATCGAAAAAGAATACAAATTCTATTCTTACGGTGATGCAATGATGATCATCTAATCTGAATTCATTTCAGTCTAAATAACAAAATCTCGTCAGCAATGGCGAGATTTTTTGGTTTATTCCGAGCACAGTTTTATAAGAGTGTGCCCCAAGGGTCGCGCTGTACGCTGTATCTTTATTTTCTTAAAGAAAGAAAATAAAGGATGCCGCTTCCATCCCTCACACAAAACGTTTGGAAAATGTGAGGACTTTTTGTGTAAAAAGAAATTTAAAACGGCATCTCAATTTTGTGTCTGAATAAATTTGTTACAGCTATTTTTTTGTCAAGTCGAGCGCAGTCGAGATACCGCGTTGAGTTTTGACTGCGCTCGACTTAATATATATTCTGAAGCCTTAAATTGTAATTTGAAAACACCGATACCTGCTTTTTTTTAGATTTCGTAAGTCAGAGTCTGCATTCTCAGCAATACTCGTGGCTCGTATACTTGCATCTTTAGTTGCCTGAGCAATCATTTATTTTTAGTTCGGCCAGTTTGATGTACTAATATTCCACGTCAGAATTAATCAATTCACGGGATTGTCACGATAATTTTTCAATTTTGTTTACTTCCTTAGATTGGATACTCACACTTTGAGTTAACGTGAATCCAGTAAAAATTTGCTGTCTCGTAGTTCCGTTTTTGTTATAAGTAGTTTCAAAATCTTTATTGAAATTTCCCGCAGAGAATATCATTTCATAGGCAATAACTCTTTTGCCGGATAAATAGTTTTTTTCTTTTCTCTCTGTCCTCATCCAATGCGACGTTGGCCTTTTTCAAAGTGGTGCTTTTTCACTACTTTTACAAAACAAAATACAAATCATGATTTTCGAAAACACCTTTGAATTTGCAAAACACCTCGATTTACAAGATCCTTTACACAAATACCAAGACGAATTTATTTTCCCGAAGGTACAAGGAAAAAAAGTAATTTATTTTACTGGAAATTCTTTAGGATTGCAGCCGAAACGCACCAAAGCGTATGTAGATGAAGTCATGAATGATTGGGCAAATCTAGCTGTTGAAGGACATTTTTACAGTGAAAAACCATGGTGGGATTACCACGAACGATTCGCAGATCCGTTGAGTAAAATTGTTGGTGCTTTACCAAGCGAAGTTACCGTGATGAATACATTAACGGTAAATCTTCATTTACTGATGGTTTCCTTTTACCAACCTACACAAACCAGATATAAAATTATTTGCGAAGAAAAAGCATTTCCTTCGGATCAATATATGTTTCAAAGTCAGGTCGATTTTCACTCCCAAAACCTGGGGATACAACTCGAGGATGCAATTGTTGAGATTAAGCGTCGCGATGGCGAACACAACATTCGCTTAGAAGATGTGTTGGCAAAAATTGAGGAAGTAGGTGATGAGTTGGCTTTGGTCTTAATTGGGGGAGTCAATTATTACACAGGACAGGTATTTGATATGAAAACTATTACCGCTGCAGGTCATAAAGTGGGAGCCTACGTAGGCTGGGATTTAGCGCACGCCGCAGGAAATATTAAGCTGGAATTGCACGATTGGAATGCGGATTTTGCCGCTTGGTGCAGTTATAAATACATGAATTCAGGGCCAGGAAATGCTTCTGGATGTTTTATTCATAAAAAGCACCACAACAATGCAGCGTTACCCAGATTTGCCGGATGGTGGGGACATAATAAAGAACGTCGTTTTAAGATGGAACAAACCTTTGATCCTATTCAAGGCGCTGATGGCTGGCAAATTAGTAATCTTCCAATACTTTCTCTGGCGCCTTATTTAGCATCTGTAGACATGTTTGATGAAATTGGGATGGATGCTTTGATCCAAAAAAGAGATGCGATCACTTCTTATTTAGAATTCATTCTGCATGAAATAGACAAAGAAGTGGATAGTAGTTTCGAAATTATAACACCGTCAAATCCCACAGAAAGAGCGTCACAATTGTCCGTCTTGCTTCATGGGGAAGGCCGCAGTTTGTTTGATTATTTAATGCAAAATGGGGTAATCACGGATTGGCGTGAACCTAATGTTATCCGCTTAGCGCCAGTGCCTCTGTATACTTCTTTTGAGGATATATATCAATTTGGGCAAATTTTGAAAGCAGGAATTCAGTCTTAAAACGGGCATTAAATAACACAAAAAATAGTTTTAATTTTATAAACTTAATTAACAGGGTTAAGCCTTTCTTTGTATTCGTACTAATTATGAAAATTAAAATTATGAAAGCATTATATTTTATACTAATAGCTGCAGGTATTGTTTCTTGTCAAAATCAAGGAAAAATGGACATTCAAAAAGCCAAACAGGCTACTGTAGACTCCATGAAAGTTGAAATCGAAAAACAAAGAGTGATCGACTCCATGCAGGTAGAAATGGTTAAAATCCAGGAAGCTAAAGTAGAAACTCAAAAAGAAGTAGTTGTTGTGGATCAACAAACAGCGGGGACTACTACAAAAAATAAAGGTTGGAGTGGTGCTGCAAAAGGAGCCGTAATTGGTGCCGGCGTTGGTGCTGCCACAGGGGCAATCATCAGTAAGAAAAAAGGACAAGGTGCTATAATAGGTGGTTTAGCCGGTGCGGGAGTAGGGGCAGGTACAGGCGCTATTTTAGATAGTAAAAAACAGTAAATAGATTTTTCAATATAACTTGGAGTGTTTAAGTTCAAAAAGAATTTAAACACTCCTTTTTATTTAGCGCTATCTAGTTTAATAGGAATCCATATTAGTGATAATTTCGTTCGCCTTAACTTTGATTTTATACATTTCTTCAGGATTCATTTTGTTCAATAAATTCATCATCATTGCCATGCGCTGGTTCCCTTTGAAATACTCTTTTTTCTCATCTAGGAAATTCCAATACAGCGTATTGAAGGGACAGGCTTTGTCGCCAAATTTCTCTTTGACATTGTAGTGGCATTTAGAGCAATTATTACTCATTTTGTTGATGTAACTGCCAGAGGAAACATAGGGTTTTGTGGCAATTATTCCGCCATCGGCATATTGTGACATCCCGCGTGTGTTGGGCATTTCAACCCATTCAATCGCATCAATATACACGCCCAGATACCAAGCGTCTACTTCGTCAGGATGAATCTGTGTCAATAGTGTAAAATTCCCAATAATCATAAGTCTCTGGATGTGGTGCGCGTAGGCTTCATCTAAACTTTGATTAATCGCGTGGCTCATGCAATTCATTTTGGTTTTACCTGTCCAGAAAAAATCAGGAAGCTTGTTTTTGTTTTGCAAGACATTCATCTTAGCATAATCAGGCATTTCTTTCCAGTATATTCCTCTTATATATTCGCGCCAGCCTAAAATTTGACGCACAAAACCTTCTACTTGTGAGATAGTTATTTCTATTTCATTGTCATGATAAAAAGCAATCACGGTCTCGAGGACTTCCTTTGGAGAAAGCATTTTGCTATTCATGGCAAAAGACAAACGAGAATGGAAAAGGAATTTTTCATCGGTATGCATTGCATCTTCGTAATCACCGAAATGTTTCAACAGATTTTTACAGAAATAATCTAAAACCTCGAACGATTGCTCGCGCGAAGTAGGCCAACTGAAATTATCTAAATCGATGTTTCCAAAAGTGATGATCCCAGCTTCTTTAATTTGGGCAACAACTTTAGAAACATTGGTGTGAAAATTCTTTTCAGAAGGCACAGGAACTTCTCCTTTGTATTTTTTGCGATTATCGGCATCAAAATTCCATTGATTTCCCACAGGAGTTGACCCATTCATTAACAAATGATGTTTTTTACGCATGCTGCGATAAAAATTTTCCATCAGCAACAGCTTTTTACCCTCAAAAAAATCGGAAAGGTCATGACGCGTAGTGTAAAAATGCTCGGAGTCAAAAGCTTCTGATTCTATTTTTAGATTGGAACAAATTGTTTTTAGTTGTTGGTCCAATCGGTATTCATCAGGGAATTGATATTCAAATTTTTCGATTTTATATTTTTCGATACAGAAAGCAATAATTTTTTCTAGATCCTGAGGATTATCGCCATCAGTAATTTGAAAATATAAGGCTTGATGTCCTCGTGATTGTAGGGCTGTGTAAAAATTTCTCATCGCCATAAAAAAGGCCACCACTTTTTGAATGTGATGTTTTACATACGCTGTTTCCTGACGCATTTCGGCCAGCACATAAATAGTGTTATGATCTTTCTCCACCAACCAGGAGTGTTTTAAATTGAGTTGATCTCCAAGGATTAATCGTAGTTTTTTCATTTTTATTTTTTGTAAAAGGAAACAGTAGAAACTTCTTTTCGGGCATATTCAAAACGGTCGATAAGTTTGGGTAAACAATAGCCATCAAGGCCGTTTAGCGCCACAACATTGCCTTTATCAATTTGTAACCACCCATCTTTATGTATTAATTTCTCCTCAAAAAATAAATTTTCGATAGCTGCAATTACATGAATTGTATTGTTTTCCTGGATGTAATATTCATTTAGATATTTACAATGCAACTGCACAGGGCTTCCTTTTACAAAAGGAGTTTCAATATTGGTCTTGTATTCTTCTTCCAGGCTTGTTTTATCAAATTCAGAAACGCCTAAATCATAATTTGCGGAGGTATGATGCGCATCGGCAATCATGTCAGCAGTGATGTGATTTACCGTAAAATAACCAGTCTCTTTTATATTTTTGTAGGTGTCTCTGGGAACGGTTGTGGGTCGCATAATGAATCCAATTATGGCAGGATTACTACCTAAATGTGTGATACTGCTAAAAATTGCTACGTTAGTGTTTCCGTCCAATGATTTTGTAGCAAGAAGATTCGCTGATTTATAACCCGTGCACGAATTGATTAAATTCAGTCTTTCAATTTTTTCCATTTTGGAAATAGCTTCTTTAGAAATATGTTTCATCTTTTTACTTTTGAACAAATATACTTTTTGTTTAATTAAAATGTAAATAAATCAAACAAAATAACAAATAGGGCTCAATTATTTATTTTGAATTAGTTTTGAACAAACACATTATAAGTAAATTGTTCTAATTGACTTCTAAATCTTATATATTTGTTGCCAATTTATGTAAAGATGCAAACACTTAAAAAGGTCCTTCTGGTTTTACTTTCTTTATTGTTTCTTTCAGCAATAGTTGTGTTGATTTATGGGTTTTATTTAAAGCCAACCTATGAAGGGGAACTAAAACTTAAAAATATTGGAAAGGAAACCACAGTTTATTTTGATGAATTTGGAGTGCCTCATATTTATGCGGCAAGTTCAAGGGACGCTATGGTTGTGTTGGGTTACGTACATGCGCAAGAACGATTGTGGCAAATGGAATTGATGCGGCGTATTGCTCCGGGACGATTGTCAGAAATTTTTGGACCAGTTGCATTGAAAAGTGATCTGTTTTTTGCCGGATTAGGAATCGAAGAAGCTTCCGCAAAAGCAATCGCAACTTTAGATAAGAAAAGTTCCAGTTATCTATTGACAATGGACTATCTAGAGGGGATAAACCAATATATGGCAGAGGGAACTACGCCAATAGAATTCAGTTTAGTTGGTGTCAAAAAAGAAAAGTTTACCATAAAAGACGTCTACAATATTTTTGGATACATGTCTTTTAGTTTTGCTATGGCCCATAAGTCAGATCCTTTGTTGACGGATATTCGGAACAAGTACGGAATGGACTATCTCAAGGATTTTGGCATTGACGGTTCATTTAATACCACAAAAATAAAAAATGCAAAACATAAGCCACAGGAATATGCTGCTATTTCAAAATCAGTAGCCTCACTTTTAGACCAATCCCCTATCCCACCCTTTATAGGAAGCAACAGCTGGGTTCTTTCTCCAAAGAAAACTAAAAAAGGAAAAGTGATTTTTGCCAATGATCCACATATTGGGTTTTCGCAACCCGGAACTTGGTATGAAGCGCACTTAGTAACTCCGGATTTTGAATTGTACGGTTGCTATTTAGCAGGTACTCCATTCCCATTATTGGGACATAACCGTAACTATGCGTACGGATTAACCATGTTTGAAAATGATGATATTGATTTGTACCAAGAAGAAAATAGTCCTGGAAATGCGACCTCTTACAAAACGCCAACGGGGTATAGGAATTATGAAATTCGCCGAAAAATTATAAAAATAAAAGATTCTACTGATGTGGTTTTGAATGTAAAAGTGAGTCGTCACGGGCCTATCATGAATGACTTAATTGTAGGGCTGGATAAGGACAAACCAGTGGCAATGTCTTGGATTTATACCCAACAACCCATACGAATTCTGGACGCAGTGTATAGGCTTTCGCACGCTGAAAGCAAGGAAGATTTTCTAAAAGGAGTGGCTCTGATAGCCGCACCGGGACTGAATGTTATGTATGGTGACTCCAAAGGAAATATTGCATGGTGGGCAACAGGAAAATTATACAAGCATAATGAAGGCGTGAATCCGAATTTTATTTTGGATGGGGCGAGCGGGAAAGACGATATCAAGGAATATTTGGATTTCTCCAAAAATCCTTCAGCGGTGAATCCAAAATGGAATTACGTGTATTCAGCCAATAATCAACCAGAGGCAATAGACGGATTTTTGTATCCGGGCTATTACCTTCCTGAAGACAGAGCCAAACGAATCACGCAATTATTGAATAAAAAAACAAAATGGAATAAGGCAACTGTGGGCAGCATGATTTTTGATAATACATCACCAGTTGCGCCTGACGTTGTAGCACGTTTAATTTCGAATCTGGATTACACTACGCTTTCAAATAATGAAAAAGAAGCCTTTGCTGTTTTGAAAAAATGGAAAGGTTCTAATAATCTGGATGATGTAGCACCCACAATCTATAATAAATGGATTTTTAATTATTTAAAAAATACTTTTGAGGACGAACTGGGAGCTGCTAATTTCAAGCAGTTTTTAGGCACGCATATCATGAAGCAAATGATCGCCAGACAACTTGAAAACAAAAACTCACTGTGGTGGGATAATATCAATACAAAAAACCATTCGGAAACAAGGCGAGAAATCGTGTCGCTATCGTTCAAGGAATCGATTGCTGCTTTAGAAAAACAATTGGGCAATTCCGTATCAGCTTGGACCTGGAACAAAGTACATACTCTGGAACATCAGCATCCGTTGGGTAAAATCGCAGCTTTAAGAACTATATTTAATGTTGGTCCATTTGAAGTTTCAGGTTCAACGGAAGTGATTAATAATTTGTTTTTTGATTATACCGAAACGGGTCAGTATCAAGTAAAAGGCGGCCCTTCAACACGAAGAATTATTGATTTCTCAGACATTGAAAATAGCTGGGCCATTTTGCCAACGGGACAATCCGGAAATCCATTCAGTGCACATTATAACGATCAGGCGGAATTGTATAATTCAGGAAAATTCAGAAGAATGAAACTGAACGAAAAGGAGATTGTTAGGACTTCTACAAAATTGGTGTTTATTCCCTATAAAAAATGATTGTTTTTTAAAGTTATTAAAACTTTAAATCAGTAATTTTGCCTAACTTTTTATAAAAAATTAATGCAAACTCCCCGAAAAATAGCAGTTGTAGGCTCTGGACTAGTCGGATCCTTATTAGCTATTTACCTTCGCAAAGCAGGCCATACTGTTCATATTTACGATAGAAGTCCAGATATCAGGAAGATACAATTTTCAGGACGTTCTATCAACTTAGCGATGTCTAATCGCGGCTGGAAAGCCTTAGATGGAGTTGGAGTAGGTGATGCTGTTCGAGCGATCGCAATCCCCATGAAAAAACGGGCAATTCATTTAGTGGATAAGCTTAATTTTCAAAATTATGGTCAGGAAGGCGAATCCATTGATTCAATTTCGAGAGGAATTTTAAACCGAAAAATGATCGATTTGGCGGAAGCCGCAGGAGCAGAGTTCTTTTTTGAGCACAAAATTTGGGATGTAACTCTAGAAAATGCAACACTTCATATAGGCGAAACCGAAAGAGGCGCATGGGAAGATAAAAAATATGATATGGTTTTTGGCGCTGATGGTGCTTTTTCAAGAATTCGTCACCGCATGCAGCGCCAGAGTATGTTCGATTATTCGCAAGAATTTCTACCTATTGGATATAAAGAATTAAATATTCCGGCAAACGGGGATGGATCACATAAATTGGATAAAAATTCGTTTCATATCTGGCCACGAGGAGAATATATGTTGATTGCCTTGCCCAATTTAGACGGAAGCTTTACCTGTACTTTATTTATGCCCTTTGAAGGAGAAAATTCCTTTGATTCCTTAAAGGATAGGAAGTCAGTAGAAGCTTTTTTTGAAAAAAATTTACCGGATACGGTTGATGTTATTCCAAAATTAGCAGAAGATTTTTTCCGGAACCCAACCAGTACATTAGTAACCATGAAGTGTTTTCCTTGGACGTATGAGGATAAGGTTGCCTTGATAGGGGATGCGAGTCATGCTATTGTACCTTTTTACGGACAAGGAATGAATGCCGGTTTTGAAGATATTTCAGTGCTGTATGAAATGATTGAAAAGTATGGGGATGATTGGAAATCTATTTTTTCCGAATATCAAAAATCCCGTAAACAAAATGCCGATGCTATTGCAGAGCTTTCCTATCGAAATTTTTTAGAAATGAGCTCTAAGACTGCAGATGAAAACTTCCTTTTGCAAAAGAAAATTGAAAAATCATTTTCAGACAAGCACCCTGAAAAATGGATTCCACTATACAGTCGTGTAACATTTAGTGATCGGCCTTATACAGAAGCGTTGGCTATAGGTGATTATCAAAATGCAATTATGGAAGAAATTTTAAAAATGGAAAATATCAAAGAAATCTGGGATTCAGAAGCAGTTGAAAATACCATTTTAGAATTATTAAAATAAAAAAAGGACTCTATTCAGAGTCCTTTTTGGTGTTATTTATCTTTTGTTGCCGGTTTCAGTAGGACTCGTAAGGTGCTGTCATTATTGAAATAGCTGAACATCCAATTAACAAAAATAGAGAGTTTGTTTTTGACGCTTAAAATCAACATTAGGTGGATAAACATCCAGGTAAACCAAGCCAATCTTCCTTGGAAACTAAATTTTGGTAAATCGACCACCGCTTTTCGTTTTCCTACTGTAGCCATAGAACCCTTATCATGATACTCGTATTCGATTTGAGGTTTGTTTTTTAGACTTAGTTTGAAGTTTGTGGCTAATACTTTTCCTTGTTCTATAGCAACACTGGCTACTTGCGGATGACCATTGGGATATTTAGGAGTAGCCATGAATGAAATATCACCAAGGGCATACACTTCTTCGAGATTTTCTATTTTATTAAATCGGTCAACAAGATAGCGATTTCCTCTGGTAATACTTTCTTTGGGAATACCTTCCAGGGTGTTTCCTGTAATTCCTGCTGCCCAGATCACATTTCTGGATGCAATCGTGTCTCCGTTTTGCAGGCTTACGGTTTTACCGTTGTAATGGCTTACAATAGTATCCGTTTTTACAATGACACCTAGTTCCTCCAGATATTTACGAGACGTTTTTTGGGAATCTTCACTCATTGGGTTCAATACGTTCGGAGATCCTTCAAGAATATAAATGGTGAGTTTCGAAAAATCTTTATCCGGATAATCTTTTGGCAAAATATTTTTTTTCATTTCTGCCAAAGCTCCTGCAAGTTCTACTCCGGTAGGGCCTCCGCCAACAATCACAAAGTTCATTAGCGATTGTAGCTCTTCTGGTGAAGCAATTAAGGCATCTTCAAAAGTTTGTAGAATTTGGTTGCGAAGTTGGATCGCTTCCGGCACCGATTTCATGGGAAATGCAAATTTTTCTATTTCAGCATTTCCAAAATAATTAGTCGTGCATCCAAAGGCAATTATCAAATGGTCGTACTCAAAATCAGCAATAGAGGTTTGTACTATTTTGTGCTCTGGATCAATACGAAGTACATCAGCTATTCGAATGCGGACATTTTTCGAATGCTGAAATACTTTTCGTAACGGAAATGAGATACTGGCAGGTTCAAGCCTTGCTGTGGCTACCTGGTACATCAAGGGTTGAAATTGATGGTAGTTGTTTTTGTCAATCAGTAAAACATCAAAATCTGTATTTTCTAAATCTTGAGCCAAACGCAATCCAGCAAAGCCAGCGCCAACTATTATAATTTTTTTTTGAACTTTCATACTTTTTTTATGGAAAGTATAAAGATACAAATTATATAAGGGTTAGTCTGCTCTATTAACTTTTTCTAAAGAAAATGCAGGTTTGCAAATAGCTAAATATTCACAGACTTCATCAAAAGGATCGGAATAGTGCACACGGGTATTCTTCTCTATTTTTATGGACTGTCCTGCTGTAAGAACCACGGTCTCGCCTTCAATTATAAATGGTTTTTATTTCCCTTCTTTAGCAATACCACTAAAATCGCCTTTTATGTCGATCATTAAAACAGGAATCCCAAAAGAGGATAGTTGTTGTGAAAGAACTTGGATCGTTTTGGTTTTCCCCGTTCCAGTAGCTCCGGCAATTAACCCATGACAGTTTAAGGTTTTTAAGGGAATTTTTATGGGTGCATTTGCTAGAGCTTCTCCGCCTAATAGTACTCCTCCAAAGTCATACTCTTTCCTTTTGAAAGGTACCCACGCGTTATGTCTTGTATAAAATCTTCTTTTCTGGTCATGATAAGTTTGAATTAAAAGGATTTGTAAGCTACTATTAGTGTTCTTAAATAGGAAATTATGGGGTATAATGCAGTTTTCCTGCTTTTTTACTCTTAATAATAAAAAAATATATTTTTGACTGCTTTTAAACGGTTATTGAAAATTTGTGTTAATATTTCTTAAAAATGTATTTTTTTTTTTGTAAAACGGATGATTTCTTTGTAGATTTTGATATATATGCAATGAGTAAATTGCTAAATGTTTGTTTGAAATAAAATTAATGACAATAAAATTAAAAAAAGTTTTTTTATTTGAACTAAAAATATAAATTTGCTCCACTACAAGTTTATTATAACTAAAATAAATTATTTAAAACTATTAAAATTAAAAAAAATGGCAAACGTTAAAAAAGAAAAGAGTTCAAACGGAGGAGGAATGATTTCAGGAATCATTATTGTGGCATGTGTATTTGTAGGATGGTTGATTTGGAATTTTATAATGGGAGATGGTGCCAATTTTGAAGGCGGAGTAAATACAGGACACCCAATACCGGGTAATTATTTGGCAATGGTATACAAAGGAGGTCCAATTGTACCAGTTTTGATGGGTTTATTGTTGATGACTGTTGTTTTTTCTTTTGAAAGATATTTTGTGATTTCAAAAGCAGCTGGATCAGGAAACTTAGATCAGTTTATGAAAAAAGTACAAGATGATATTAAAGAAGGGAATATTGATGGAGCTATCGCTTTGTGTGATAAACAAAAAGGATCTGTTGCAAATGCAATAAAATCAGCTTTGATCAAATACCAAGATGTTAAAAAAGAAGGATTCAATAGCGAAGAAGCTGCTGAAACAATTCACAAGGAAATCGAAGAGGCTACTTCATTAGAAATGCCAATGTTAGAGAAAAATATGACTATTATTTCATCTTTGGTTTCTTTAGGAACTCTTGCAGGATTATTAGGTACGGTAACAGGGATGATTAAAGCGTTTGGAGCATTAGCTAGTGCAGGTACTCCTGATCAAGCGGCTCTTGCAAATGGTATTTCTGAAGCACTTATCAACACTGCAACTGGAATTTCGACTTCAGTATTAGCAATCGTTTCGTATAACTT
This sequence comes from Flavobacterium sp. GSP27, assembly GCF_003970395.1. Classification (NCBI taxonomy): domain Bacteria; kingdom Pseudomonadati; phylum Bacteroidota; class Flavobacteriia; order Flavobacteriales; family Flavobacteriaceae; genus Flavobacterium; species Flavobacterium sp. GSP27. The sequence goes on from NZ_RYDP01000010.1 coordinate 125,279, forward strand.
CTTTACTTCTAAAATTGATGATTTAACCTATTCTATTGATGAAGCAGGTACTACAATTGTAAATACTTACAGAAGATTTAGAGGAAGCTTAAAACAATAATAATTTTTTTGACGTCATGTGCGTCAAAATAAAATATAAAAAAGATAATGGCTAAACTAAAAATGTCAAAAAAGTCAACGTCAATTGACATGACTGCGATGTGTGATGTTGCGTTTCTTTTGCTTACGTTCTTTATCTTGACCGCTACAGCTAAAGTACCAGAAGCATTGCCGGTAGACACGCCTTCTTCTACAGTTCAGACAAAATTGCCTGAGACAGATTTGGCTACAATTACTATTGGAAAAGGAAAAGTATTCTTTGATCTAAAAGGAAGAGAAGTTCGTAAAAAAACGTTAGAATTAATGGGTCAAAAATATGGTGTTGAATTCTCAGCTGATGATGCTGATAAATTTGCACTGATGGATGGTTTTGGTGTGCCAATTCAAAGTTTGAAGCAAATCATAGAGATGAAAGCTGCAGACAGAGGAAAAGCAAACCAACCAGGTATTCCAAAAGATTCACTTGATAATCAATTAGCGGATTGGATACAAAATGCTCGTATTGCCAATATTGAAATTGCTGATAAAGAATTGCAAATAGCCATAAAAGGGGATGCAAAAGAAGAATATCAGGCAATTAAAAAGGTGATGGATATTTTACAAGATCAAAAAATCAATAGCTTTAATTTAGTTACTGGTTTAAGAGGAGAAGATTTTTAATTAAAAAACATACACTACAATGGCTGAATTAAATACCGGCGACGGTGGAGGCGGAAAAGGTGGTAAAGTAAGAAGTAAAAAACAAAATTCAAAAGTAGATTTAACTGCTATGGTGGATTTGGCATTCTTATTGATCACATTTTTTATGCTGACTACTACGTTGTCAAAACCCCAATCAATGGATTTGGGGTTGCCAGATAAAGAAGACGATCCTAAAATAAATAAGGATATTAAAGTAGATGAAAATCGTACTTTAACAATTATGCTTGGTGAGAACAATAAGGTGGTATATTACATGGGTTTATTGGCTACGCCAATTGCAGGTCCAAAAGATATTGCCTATGGAAAAAACGGAATTCGTAAAGAATTATTGGCTAGAAAAAAATCAGTAGTGGAGCATACTGGAAACAAAGACAAAGGAGTTATTGTGATCATCAAGCCAAGTAAGAAATCTAATTATCGTAACTTAGTTGATATACTTGATGAAATGGCAATTGTTGGCGTTCCAACTTATGCAATTGTAAATGATTTTTCACCTGAGGAAACAAAATTGTTAGAAGGTAAATAAGATTTTAATCTAATAGCCTAATAACCTAATAATTAAGAAAAATGAAATTAGATATATTTAAAAACCAATGGCTGGATATCGTTTTTGAAGGGCGAAATAAAAGTTATGGAGCGTATGAACTAAGAAAAGAAAATAATAAGACCTCAGTGAGAGCGCTTATTGTTGGAAGTATTCTTTTTAGTTTGGCCGTTAGTGCCCCTCTTATTGCTAGTCTGCTTCCGGATACATCTGATGTAGAGGAAAATAGAGATATTAAAATTACAGCAGTAAAGTTGCCGCCAAAGCAAGAAAAGCCTAAAGAAAACATCCCGCCACCACCACCTCCACCTCCAAAAGTGGATCAGGTTAAATTTGTGAAACCTGTTGTAGCAAAAGCGGAAGAAGTTACAGAAGAACCACCCAAAATTGTTGAAATTAAAGACAAAAAATTAGGTGCAGTGACCATAAAAGGTGATCCAGATGCAGTATTGACTGTAGAGCCTGTAGGTACAGGTACTGCCGCGGTAGTAGAAGAAGTAGATAACCAAATTTACAACACTGCTGGGATTGAGGTTAAACCTGATTTTCCAGGTGGGATAGAGAAATTTTACAAGTATGTGGGTAATAATTATCAAACTCCTGAAGAAGACGGGTTGAATGGTAAAGTATATGTTACTTTCGTAGTAGAGAAAGATGGTTCTTTAACCGATATTAAAGTAATTAGAGATATTGGTTATGGTACAGGGAAAGAGGCGATTCGTGTTTTGAAAAAGTCTCCTAGATGGACTCCGGGTGAACAAAACGGTAAAAAAGTCAGAGTGCTGTATTCTTTACCAATTACAATTCAAACGGCAAATTAATGTTAAAGAGCATACGTATTAATATTCAGAAGAAATCGCTCAAAGAGCGATTTCTTCTCGTTTTAGGAATTATGTTTTTTTTAGTTTATCTGGTTTTGGGTTTATTTATTATCTTTATGAAAGAATTTCCCATAGTAATGGATACTGGATATAGAATAGCATTTGGTTTGCTTCTTATTGTATATTCTTTTTTTAGATTCATCCGACTTATTAATAATGCCAACTAGATCATGAAAAAAACAGCTATAATTCCGTATTTTATTTTTCTTTCTTTGTTTGTATTTCTTTTTGCATGTAAAAAAACGGAAGGATCTAAGGAAAATAAAGAAACTATTTTAAAAGGTTCTACAACGATACTAGTTGATGAAACATTACAACCTGTGATTGAGGATCAGATAGCGGTTTTTGAAAGTGTGTATCCTGCAAAAATAACGTTGAATGCTAAATCTGAAAAAGAAGTGCTCCGATCATTGCTAAATGATTCATTAAGTATTGCCATTTTATCCAGAAAATTAAATGCTGAGGAAAATAAGATTTTTGAGGGTAAAAAAATTATTCCAAAAGTGACTCCTTTCGCTACTGATGGGATTGCTTTAATCGCAAATGAGAATATTAAGGATACCTTAGTCGCTTTAAATGACATTATAGCCTTTCTGCAAGGGAAGTCTCAAACGGCAATAAAGGGATTGGTTTTTGATAATCCAAATTCCAGTACTGTTCGTTATATGAATGAATTAGCGGGTGTGTCAGAACTTCCGAAAAAGGGGATTTTTTCTTTTAAAACCAATGAAGAGGTAATAAAGTATGTGTCTGAAAATGAAGGAATGATTGGAATAGTGGGGCTAAACTGGCTTTATCAACCTTCTGGAATTATGAAAGATATTGTAAAAAAAATTAAGGTGCTTAGCGTTAAAAGTACTACTGGAAATCAATATTATCCGCCATCGCAAAATAATATTGCAGAGGGAACCTATCCTTTGGCACGTGATTTGTATATAATAAATTGTCAGGGTTCTTCTGGATTAGGAATGGGTTTTGCCTCTTTTGTAGCAGGTGAAAGAGGACAGCGGATAATACTTAAATCTGGTTTACTGCCGGTACGAACACCGAGTAGATTAATTCAGGTTAGAAAAAAAATATACAATGATAAAAATTAAATTAACTACAATGAAAATGAATAAATTAAAAACGTTTAGTGTTGCATTATTGGCATCGGCATTTGCAAGTCAAGCGCAAGATATTGATCAAGCAAAAAAAGCGATCGATGCAGAACAGTTCGAAAGTGCGAAGGCAATTTTAAAATCAATTATTAAGGAGAATCCATCTAATGGAGCTGCTTTTTTTACTTTAGGGAATGTATATCTTACTCAAAATGTAGAAGATTCCTCCAAAATTTATTTCCAAAAAGGATTAACAGCTTCTGATGAAGCTAATTTGAATTACATTGGCTTAGGTCAAATGGATTTAGATAACAATGATGTTGCGGCAGCTCAAGCAAAATTTGTATTGGCCACCAAAGACATGAAAAGAAAGGATTTTGCAGAGTACGTTTACCAAGCAAGAGCCTATATGAATGCTGAAAAGCCCGATTATAAAAATGCAATCGCTATTTTGAATCGCGCTGCCATAAAAAATGCAGATGATGCACAGTTACAGCTTGCCCTTGGTGATGCTTACTATGGTGATAGCAAACAAAATGAAGCTTATGTAGCTTATAGAAGTGCTTTTCAAGCAGATAATTCTTTGCTAAGAGCAAAAATGCAACTGGGTGTTTTGCTTAAAGGAGCAAAATCGTATGACGAAGCTTTAAAAGCTTATGAAGAGGTTATTGCTATTAATCCTAACTATGGACCAGTGTATAGAGAATTAGCGGAGACTTATTATAAAATTGCACGTAATAAACCTTCTCAAGCGGCTGTGAATTATAAAAAAGCAATTGGCTATTACGATAAATATATGGCTTTAACCGATTACTCGATTAACTCTAGAATGCGTCGAGCTGATTTTCTAATCTTGATAGAGGATTATGTTGCACTGGAAGCGGAAGCTAACAAAATGATCGAATTGGACAAAGTTAATCCAAGAATCTATCGTTATTTAGGATATGCGGCTTATGAAAATGGAAATGTTGATTTAGCATTGAAATCATTGGAAAGTTTTATCGCTTCCCCAACTAATAAAGTAATCGCTAAAGATTATTTGTATTTGGGTTTGACTAAAATAAAAAAAGGGACTAGCGAAGATGGATTAGCTATAGACTCCGTTGCTTTTGATTCAGGAATGAAAGGTCTTAAAAAAGCAATCGAAATGGAGCCATTAGCGGTTCAAGATTTGAGTGATATTGGTAAAAAATTATTTTCTCAAAAACTATACAAAGAAGCTGCAGCTGTATTTGAATCTGGAGCCAATTCTCCTGAGTCTACTAATTATCTGGATGACAACGTCTATTTTGGTCTAGCGAATTACTATGCCAATATTAACAAAAAGGAAGGCGAAAAAGTAGATACAATTGCTTTGCAAAAAGCAGATGCTGCTTTTGATAAAGTATTAGTTGCTTCTCCTACTTATTTAGAAGCATACTTGTATAAAGCAAGAACCAATAGATTACTTGAAAAAGATGACTTGATGGTGAAAAATTATGAAGATTATCTTTTAAAAACAATGGAATTAGGTGCTGAGGAAATAGCAAAACCTGCAGTAAAAACTAAGTTTATTGAATGTTACAATAATATGGCAGCCAGTTTTGCTAATACAGACAAGCCTAAAGCTATTGAATATTTCAAAAAAACATTAGCATTAGACCCTGCTAATAATTATGCAACAGAGTCAATAAAAATTTTGAAACAATAAGAATTTGTCTCAATATCAAAAACCGATAGTCTTTGGCTATCGGTTTTTTTGTGCTCCTATTTTAGGATCGTTGTATTCAGAGTTGGATTAATTATTTTAAAACGGTTTAATACACGCCTTTTTTGGCTTATTGAAAGTTTATCATTTTAGTCTGTGTTTGCAAATGGACTCCTTTTCTAATTAACTATCTTTGCACTTTAAAATTAAAGAATGTTATCAAAAGAAATACAGTTAGAAGTTAATAAAGGTGCAATGCTTCCTTTAATGGAAGAATTTTACACCATTCAAGGGGAAGGATACCATACCGGAACAGCTGCGTACTTTATTAGAATTGGCGGATGTGATGTAGGTTGTCATTGGTGTGATGTTAAAGAAAGCTGGAATGCGGCGCTACACCCGCCAACTAGTATTGATCAAATTGTTGCCAATGCAAGTAAATATTCAGAAACTGTTGTGGTTACTGGTGGTGAACCATTGATGTGGGACATGAGCTTGCTAACACAAAAGCTAAAAGATAGTGATAGAAAAGTGCACATAGAAACTTCTGGGGCTTATCCGCTTACAGGAACTTGGGATTGGATTTGTTTGTCGCCAAAGAAAAACAAATTACCAACTCAAACGGTGTATGATAACGCACAGGAATTAAAAGTGATTATTTACAATAAACATGATTTTATTTTTGCCGAAGAGCAAGCTGATAAAGTAAATGAGAATGCCATTTTATTTCTTCAACCGGAATGGAGTAAAAAAGAAGAAATGACTCCGTTAATTGTTGATTATGTAATGAACAACCCAAAATGGCGTGTCTCGTTGCAAACACATAAATATTTGAATATTCCTTAATACTTAAAAACCTCAAATAGCAAGTGCTGTTTGGGGTTTTGAATTAAAACAGATACTGATTAATTTTCGGAAGGCTTACTTCTTGTTAGCAGATTTCCTAGCCCAGATAGTAGCGACATCCTTTTTTTCTCATTTTTTTAATGAGAAAAAAAGATATAGCGAATAGCTGGAAATAGCTCCTTATACTACCAGCCTTTTTCTTTTTTCAATTCGGTAATATGCGCTAAGTGGTGGTTTCCATGCCAAGCATAGGTTCCAATTATTTCCTTCAATTGAATAACGGTATTATGTTCGGGATGTATAAAAGATTTTTCAAGATCTGCTTCAGAAAGACTATTCATTATATATGCCAAACGAAAATGCAATCCGTCAAGAAATGAAAGTGTGGGTTGAATGGGCATCGTTAAATTATCATGTAATTCTGCCCAACAATCTTCGTGATACGCTTTTATTAGCGGTTTATTTTCAGTTAATGTCCATTTAATTCTAACAAAACAATTCATGTGACTGTCGGCGCAATGGTGAATGACTTGACGAATCGTCCAGCCATCCTGACGGTATGGTGTCTCTAGTTGTTCCTCTGTCAAATGAATGACTTCGTTTTTCAATCGTTCTGGAAAACTTGCGATTTCTTTTATTTTATTATGGAGATATTCACTTGAATAGATCTCGGGTCTGATAAATTTCCCAATAGGATAACGTAATTTTTCCACCGCTGAATTTCCCATACTAAGTAGTTTTATGTGTTTTCTAAATGGAAAGTTTTGCTAAATAATCAAAATGTTCGCCTTCAAGAATCAACTCGCATTTTAGTCCATTATCTAAAGCTGCATTTTGCAAAGTGTTGTAATCAATGAACATCCAGTCAAATGGTTTTTCTTTCTCGCCTTTGTAGGAGATATTAAAAACGATTTCTCCATAATATTCCTTTTGGGAAGGAATCCACTTTCCGCCATCTTCATCGTCATCAAACATATAAATTATATCAGAACTGTCTAATAGAATTTGTCCGCCGGGATTCAATAACGATTTTAGTTTTAAAAGGAAATTCGGGATGTTTTTAAGTTTACCGCACATTCCAGCACCATTCATCAATAGGAGTATGGTGTCGTACTTTTCATTTTCTAATGTCAGTACATCTTGAACTTTCGCTTTTTTAAGTCCGCGAAGGGTACACGCTTGAATAGCATTTGCTGAAATATCAATAGAGGTTACGTCTAGATTGCGTTCGTTTTGTAAAGACAAACTATGGCTTCCTGCGCCACAGCCAACATCCAGGATTTTACCTTTGGCAAGTTGTAACGCTTTTTGTTCCATTTGGGGCATTTCATCATAAGAACGAAACAAGTAGGCAACGCTCATTTCATCTTCTTCAGATATTGTAGTTTCCGTAATTAAATCTTCGGGTGAATTATTGGTTTGAAAATCAAGTATGGCTTTGCCAAAAAGGTCTTTCATCTTTTTTTGTTTAAAGTTTAAGGTTAAAGGATTCAAGTTTGTTACTTTTGTGGTTCCAACTTTAAACTTTAAATTTGAAACATATTTTAAACAATCTCCCTAAGGAAGCCAAAGATAAGCATATCGAAAACAAAAAGTATTTTGATAAGCTGAAAAAAAAGACACCAAAGAATTTGGATTACGTGATGCAAGATTTGCATGATGCTGAATTCAAGAAAACGGATTGTTTAAAGTGTGCTAATTGTTGTAAAACTACGGGACCATTATTTACGGATGCCGACATTGAGCGTGTTTCAAAATACCTACGCCAAAAGCCACAACAGTTTATCCAGCAATACCTTCAAATCGATGAAGACCGAGATTATGTTTTGCAAAGTGTACCCTGTACTTTTCTCGATGATGAAAATGCGTGCATGATATATGACGTACGTCCAAAAGCGTGTAGAGAATTCCCGCATACGGATCGAAAAAAATTCCAACAAATTACAGACTTAACCTTGAAAAACGTAGCGATATGCCCGGCAGCGTTTAATATTGTAGAGGAAATGAAAAAGAAAATGCCGCTTTAAAAATTTTCTATTTTGTCTCCCTCTGCTTTGTAGAGTCCCGTCCCGAAACTTCGGGATCGGAAGGGGGGTGAGAATTAGTATATCAAATATTTCATTCTCATTGCTTTAAACTCAATAAGTCCTTTCTGCCAGCTTTTTCTGATTTCATTTTCGGAAATTCCATTTTCTATTTGCTGTTGCAGTTTTTTAGTTCCTGCAAGTTTGGTAAAAAAAGGATTGAAGAATTTCGATTTTTCCGTTGTGCTTTGATAGGCTTGAATCAACCATTTTAATTCTAGTTTACTGACCTTTGTATGTGTTGATAAATCTTCCCCATAACATTTCACGCCATTGTAAACTGGATTTTGTGCACCAAAATTTGGTTTGGGTGTAAAACTAAAATCACTTTTTGGTAGATACGGAGAGCCATAAATCTGAAATTGTTTTTCAGTTCCACGACCCACACTTACATTTGTGCCTTCAAACAGACACAAACTTGCATAAAGATTCACGGCTTGATCATTTGGAAGATTCGGTGAAGGTTTTACAGGTAAACTATAATTCATTTTTCGGTTGTAATTAATACACGGAATAACGGTCAATTTGCATTGAATGCCATTTTTCAGCCATTTCTTCCCATTAATCATTTGTGCATATTCGCCAATTGTCATTCCATGAAACAAAGGAATTGGATGCATGCCTACAAAACTGGTAAATTCTGGCTCAAGAATTGGACCGTCGACTATACTTCCATTCGGATTTGGTCTGTCAAGAACTAAAAGCGGAATGTTGTTTTCAGCGCAAGCTTCCATGATGTAATGTAACGAGGAGATGTAAGTATAAAATCGTGCGCCTACATCTTGCAAGTCGAAAATCATGATATCGATTCCAGCGAGGTGTTCTTGTTTTGGTTTTTTATTATCACCGTATAGAGAAATAATTGGCAGCCCGGTTTTAGAATCTTTTCCATCAACCACATGTTCTCCCGCATCAGCAGTGCCACGAAAACCATGTTCTGGAGCAAAAATAGTTTGCACATTGATATTTTTGGAAAGTAAAAAATCAACAAAATGGGTTTTGTCAGATAGAATTCCCGTTTGATTGGTTACAATTCCTGTTGTTTTATTTTCTAACAGAGAAATATATTTTTCGTAATTATCGGCTCCCGTTTTAAATATTGGTATTTGATGTGGTCTAAAAAATGGTTGGAAATGGATTTTTGGCAAGCTATCCGTACTGCTGCTATACTGATTGTTTTTTGTAGAACTTCCACAAGAGGATTGTACAACTAATGTCAATAATAAGAGGTAAGTATAGCTAAAATATTTCATAGTACTATTTTTGATCTGTTTAAATCTGTTTAATCTGTGGCAAAAAACTTTATGTATCTTTGTTGCAAACTATAAATTTTGAATTTAGAATATTTCATAGCCAAAAGACTCATAACTGCTAAAGATTATAAAAGTAGCATATCTGCTCCAATTATAAAAATTGCTATTTCAGCAATTGCAATTGGTATGATTATGATGATTATTTCGGTAGCGACAGGAATTGGACTGCAACAAAAAATCCGAGAGAAGGTTGCGGCTTTCAACGGACACATCGTTATTTCCAATTATGACAACAATCAATCCGAAGTCACGGTAGTTCCAATTTCTAAAAAACAAGATTTTTATCCAAAATTTACTGCTGTTCCTGAAGTGGAGCATATTCAAGCCATTGCCAGTAAAGCAGGAATTATTAGAACCGAAACCGCTTTCGAAGGAATTATTTTCAAGGGAGTGGGGAATGATTACAAATGGGATAATATAAAAGAGTATCTGGTTTCAGGCAAATTACCTGATTATTCAAAAAATGTGAATCAAGAAGTGTTATTGTCTCAATTCCTTGCCAATAGGTTGAATTTGAAAGTAGGAGATCTGTTCAATACATTCTTCATCAAAGAAAATCAAAATCAGTTGCCCAATATTCGGAGATTTAAAATTACAGGAATCTTCAATTCCGGTTTTCAGGAATTCGATGCAACCTATATAATAGGAGATATTCGTCACATGCAGCGTATCAATAAATGGACTCCAGATCAAATTGGTGCTTTCGAAGTTTTTGTTGACGATTTTAATACTATCGAAGCTACCGGAGAACAAGTCTATGCACAAACAGCTTCTACATTAGATAGTAAAACCATACTAGAAAAATACAGCTATATATTTGAATGGCTTCAGCTATTCGATTTTAATATCATCGTTATATTAGTTGTCATGATTCTTGTGGCCACAATCAACATGGTGGTTGCACTATTAGTATTAATTCTCGAACGAACCCAAATGATAGGAATCCTAAAAGCGTTGGGAGCCAATAATTGGTCCGTCCGGAAAATATTTCTATATAATGCCTTCTATCTTATCGTAAGAGGGCTTTTCTGGGGAAACTTAATCGGAATAGCACTATTGTTACTCCAGCAACAATTTGGCGTGATCCAGTTGAATCCAGAAAACTATTATGTAAACCAAGCACCAGTTTATTTAAATTGGGGATATATCCTAGTGCTAAACCTACTTACTGTGACCGTTTGTTTTTTTGTATTATTAATTCCGTCCTATATAATAACTAAAATTTCTCCAGTCAAAGCCATACGTTTCGATTAGATTATCATTAGTGCGTTCCCATTTATAAAAAAGAGAGGCTATTATCAATATCGATAGTAGCCTCTCTTTTTTATAAACGGTCGGGCTATCCGCTACAAGTCCTCATAAAGTTGTGTTTCACTCCACTTTCTTGCGGGCTTTCCACTACTATCCCTAACGCGAAGATTTGGAAACCAGAATATTTTGTTGTTTTGCCGCAAGTAATTGTAGCTTG
>NZ_RYDP01000011.1:0-123754 GCF_003970395.1 Flavobacterium sp. GSP27
AAAATCCTGTTATAAGCGTTTTTTTATTGTCTAAAAAAGGATGCTAATCAAAATAAGTGAAGTTTTTCAGTGCCCTCCACACTTGTTCGGCTTTTGTCGGGGTGGCAGGATTCGAACCTGCGGCCTCCTGCTCCCAAAGCAGGCGCGATAACCGAGCTACGCTACACCCCGTAAGCGGGTGCAAAGATAGCATTATTTTTTGCTTTAGCAAAACTATTACTGAAATTAAGAACTAAAATTATTTAGTTGGAAAATCAATATAAAAATCTAAATAAAAATATTTTTTCAAAGCAGAATGAATGCACAACTTCCCCTAGCCCACATTGCAACTCAAGTCCCGAACAATCGGGATTGTAGTGCACTGCTGAAATAGCTCCCATAAAATGAAATTCGTTTTCAAAACAGGAATGGTCAAATAGCGACTAATCAAGCATTAACAAATGTTAACAAAATAGATTTTTAGAAACCATAAATAATTGTATTTTTACGGTTCAAAATTTAGAAAAATAAATGGGCAAAATCATCGCGATTGCTAATCAAAAAGGAGGGGTTGGCAAAACTACTACGTCAGTTAATCTTGCTGCTTCATTGGGTGTTTTAGAAAAAAAAGTATTACTTATTGATGCTGATCCTCAGGCTAATGCGTCCTCCGGATTGGGTATTGACGTGGAATCCGTAGAAATAGGTACGTATCAAATTTTAGAACACAGTCACACACCAAAAGAGGCCATCATAAAATGTTCTGCTATAAACGTGGATGTGATTCCATCGCATATTGATCTTGTTGCTATTGAAATTGAATTAGTCGATAAGGAGAATAGAGAATATATGCTTAAACTAGCATTAGAAAGTATCAAAGACGATTACGACTATATTATCATAGATTGTGCGCCATCATTGGGATTACTTACCTTAAATGCGTTGACGGCCGCTGACTCCGTAATTATTCCTATTCAGTGTGAATATTTTGCATTAGAAGGACTAGGGAAATTACTGAATACCATAAAAAGTATCCAAAAAATTCACAATCCGGATTTAGATATCGAAGGATTATTATTGACCATGTTTGACTCCCGTTTGCGTTTGTCAAACCAAGTGGTTGAAGAGGTTCAGAAACATTTTAACGACATGGTTTTTGACACTATTATTCAAAGAAATGTCAAATTGAGTGAAGCACCCAGTTTTGGCGAAAGCATTATAAACTACGATGCAACAAGCAAAGGAGCTACCAATTACCTGCATCTAGCTCAAGAAGTTATAAAGAAAAACAGCAAATAGTTTTATGGCAAAAGCACTAAAAAAACAAGCCCTGGGAAGAGGATTATCTGCGTTATTGAAAGATCCGGAAAACGATATAAAATCCGTAAATGATAAAAATGCCGATAAAGTTGTAGGAAACATTATTGAGCTTGATATTGAAGCTATTGAAATAAATCCGTTCCAGCCCAGAAGCAATTTCAATGAGGAATCATTGCGGGAATTAGCAACTTCTATCAAGGAATTAGGTGTTATTCAACCAATCACTGTTAGAAAACTAGATTTCAATAAATACCAATTGATTTCAGGAGAACGCCGTCTTCGTGCCTCTACCCTTGTGGGATTGACTACTGTTCCTGCGTACATTCGGATTGCAAATGACAACGAATCGCTGGTGATGGCCTTAGTCGAAAATATTCAGCGCCACGATTTAGATCCTATTGAGATTGCCTTATCCTACCAACGTTTGATCGATGAGATTCAACTGACTCAGGAACAAATGAGTGAGCGAGTAGGGAAAAAACGCTCTACTATTGCTAATTATTTGAGGCTTTTGAAACTGGATCCTATAATCCAAACCGGAATTCGAGATGGTTTTATCAGTATGGGTCACGGTCGTGCGATAATCAATATTGAAGACCAGGATATTCAAACTGATATTTATCAAAAAATTGTCAGTCAAAATCTATCGGTTCGTGATACGGAAGCTTTGGTAAAAAACTATCAGGAAAGTTTAAAACCTAAAGTCGCCGGAAAACCAAAAACTGCATCCTTTGAAATTGCAGATACTCAAAAGAGCGTTTTTACAAATTATTTTGGAACTAAAGTCGATGTGAAAGTAGCCGGAAATGGTAAAGGAAAAATCACAATTCCATTTCACTCTGAAGAAGACTTCAAAAGAATCATTAAACTAATAAACGAATAGTGCATAAAATCATTTTCATAAGTCTGCTCCTTTTCACTTTAGGAAATCACACTGTTTTTTCCCAAACGGGAACAGAGGCGGTTTTGGTGGCAAAAGACACTTTGAAATCAAATGACATTGATCCGTTGACCCCAGCAAAAGCTGCTTTTTTTTCTGCAATTTTACCAGGATTAGGCCAGGCTTACAATAAAAAATACTGGAAAATACCGCTGGTTTATGGCGCCATAGGAACCAGTCTTTACTTTTACATCGACAGTAATAAAAAATACCACCAATACAGAGACGCCTATAAAAGTCGCCTAGAAGGCTACACCACTGACGATTTAGCATTCTTAGACAACAATCGATTAATTGCCGGCCAAAAATTTTACCAGCGAAATCGTGATTTGTCCGCTTTGATAACAATTGCCTTTTACGCCCTGAATATTCTTGATGCGAATGTAGATGCAGCTTTATTACAATTTAATGTTGATGAAAACTTATCCGTAAGACCCGTTCTTTATCCAGATAATGTAACATTTAAGACGAATGTAGGACTAACATTTAATTATCAGTTTTAGACACAAAACCGGAAAGCTTAAATACAAAAAAAAGAACCGCTGCTTATGTTATTAGTTACTAAAATAGGAAAGAAATATTTTTTTATCCTCACTACCGTTTTACTGCTGCTCACCTTAGTGAATTATTCAGAAATTAAAGCGTTTGATTCGATCCGAATGAATGATTTCTTTTCTGGTTTTATCGCCGGTCTTTTAATAGGATTACTACTAATAGGAATTGTACACTATTCAAAAAAAAATAAAAAATGAAAATTGCGCTTTTAGGATACGGAAAAATGGGTCAGGTAATTGAACGGATTGCACTGGAAAGAGGGCATGAAATCGTTTTGAAAAAAGAGGAAAAGAACACTTTTGATGGACTTTCAGCAGCTGATGTGGCAATTGATTTCAGTGTTCCAACTGCTGCAGTGAGCAATATTTCCAGTTGTTTCCAGGCCAATGTGCCCGTTATTTCAGGAACCACAGGATGGCTGGAACAGTATGAGGAGATGGTGGCACTTTGTAATCAAAAAAAAGGCGCTTTTATTTCCAGTTCTAACTTTAGTTTAGGAGTAAATATTTTCTTTGAACTCAATGAATATCTGGCTAAAATCATGTCGAAATTTGATACGTACAAAGTAGCGATTGAAGAAATTCATCATACCCAAAAACTGGATGCACCTAGCGGAACTGCTATTTCATTGGCCAACGGAATACTTGCAAATAGTTCTTACACCAACTGGACCTTAGAAAAACCGGAAGCAAATCACTTGAGCCCAAACGAACTGGAAAAACAAATTCCTATAAAAGCCAAAAGAATTGGTACAATACCTGGCACGCATACCGTTAATTACAATTCTGCTGTGGATGCAATCGAAATGAAGCACACCGCGCACAATCGTGAAGGATTTGCGCTTGGGGCAGTCATTGCCGCTGAATGGATTGTAGGAAAGCAAGGCGTTTTCACAATGAAAGATGTATTAGAATTAAAATAAAATTATTCACCTGTTTGAGTACATTTCTAGCGAAACAATCTTAAATCTCAAACTTAAAACAAAAAACTATGTCAGTATATCAATGGTTTGTATTTTTTCTGCTAGTCCAGATTATTCACTTTCTAGGAACTTGGAAACTGTATGAGAGCGCCGGCAGAAAACGTTGGGAAGCCGCTATTCCTGTTTACAATGCAATTGTTTTAATGAAAATAATAGGACGTCCCACTTGGTGGACTGTATTGCTATTTATTCCAATCATCAATCTCATTGTATTTCCGGTAATCTGGGTAGAAACGCTACGCAGTTTTGGAAAACGATCCGGATTAGACACTTTTCTGGGAATAATTACTTTTGGATTATATATATACTACATTAATTATACCCAAAAATTAAATTATAATGCTGACAGAAGCCTTAGTCCTGAAAACAAAACGGCAGACACTATTAGCTCCTTGCTTTTTGCTGTAATTGTAGCCACAGTTGTTCATACCTATTTCATTCAACCGTATACCATCCCTACCTCCTCCTTAGAAAAATCCTTATTAGTCGGTGATTTTCTATTTGTAAGCAAAATGAATTATGGCGCGAGAGTTCCCATGACCACAGTAGCATTCCCAATGGTACACGACTCTATTCCTTTGACAAAAAGTAAATCATACCTCATCTGGCCACAATTGCCGTACATGAGACTGCCCGGCATTCAGAATATTGATCGTACGGATATTGTTGTGTTCAACTGGCCGGTTGATACCGTTTATAGATTTTTTGATACTTCAAAAAGACGTGCCTACAAGCCCGTTGACAAGAAATCGAATTATGTAAAAAGATGCCTGGGAATACCAGGAGACAGCTTGTCCATAAAGGATGGCATGATTTATATTGATGGCAAACTCTTGCAAATGCCCGAAAGAGCTAAACCACAGTTCTCTTATAAAGTAGCTCTGGACGGAAAAACACCTATCGATTTTGAATCAATATTTAAGGATTTAGATGTGACGGATCCTGCTGGATTTATAGATCAAACAAAAAGAGACACCCTTTTTCTGAGTGCCTTGACTGAAGCAGGTGCAGAACGATTAAAAAATACACCAGGTATCACGTCTGTAATCAGACAGATAGCAAAGGATGCGGACAACACAATCTTCCCGCATATCAATAAATGGAATCGTGATAATTTTGGCCCAATTTACATTCCGGAAAAAGGAAAAACGGTTGCGTTAACCACTGAAACGCTGCCTTTCTACAAAGCAATCATTACTGATTATGAAATGAATGAGGATGGTAAAAAAAATGATCTAAAGGTTACAGGAAACGAAATCAGATTGAACGGTGCCGTTGTAAAAACATACACCTTCAAACAAAATTATTACTGGATGATGGGAGACAACCGTCATAACTCTGAAGACAGTCGTTATTGGGGATTTGTACCCGAAAATCACATTGTAGGGAAACCTATATTTATATGGCTCAGTATCGATCCTAACGGCAAAGGATTAGAAAAAGTACGCTGGGACAGGGTTTTCACAACGGTTAGCGGTGAAGGGCAACCGCAGTCGTATTTTAAATTATTCCTGTTAGGACTCGTTATTTTCTTCGTAGGAGAATATTTTTGGAAAAAAAGAAAAGAGGCGAAAAATTAGTCCAAAGTTCAAACGTCCAAAGTCATCAAGTTAGGATCTAATCTAACTTTATGACTTTGGACATTATAACTTTAAAAACTTTAGACAAATATGAATATTCTCATACACCCAACTTACTTCCCCTCGATTAGCAATTTTGCTGCCATGGTACAATCGGAGAGCATCACCTTTGAGATTGCCGATAATTTTCAAAAACAAACCAATCGCAACCGCGCTTATATTTATAGTCCCAATGGGATTCAGCTGTTGAATATTCCCGTGAAGCATTCAAAAGAAAGTCATCAAAAAACTAAAGACATCAAAATTGAAACCGACTTTGACTGGCAAAAACAGCATTTCAAATCATTGGAAGCCGCCTACAGAAGTTCTCCTTTTTTTGAATATTTTGAAGATGACATTCGTCCCATTTTTGAAAAAAAACAACTATTTTTATTGGATTTAAATTTTGAAATTGTAGCCCTTCTATCCAAATGTTTCCGAATAAAACTGGATTACACTACAACCACGGAATACTTTCACGAGGTTAATACCGAGACAACTACCGACTTAAGAGCTTTGGTCAACGGAAAAAAAGATCTTTCGATATTTGAAAACTACACACAGGTATTTGATGACAAACATGGTTTTATCAACAATTTGAGTGTTCTGGATTTGCTGTTTAATGAAGGAAAATACGCGATAGATTATTTGAGAAAACAAGAATTGATTATCAAATAAAGCACTTCTCTACTTGCTACTCATAAGACAATCGTGCCATAATAGGAAAATGATCCGAGTTAATAAATCGAGGAAAGTTTTCAAATTTCTTTACTGACATTTTCTCATCGGCAAAAATATAGTCAATTCTGGCCGGGTAATACCTGAATTTATACGTCTCTCCAAAACCGGTTCCGGCTTCTTCAAAACTGTCTTTCATGTTGCCCTTTATGTTACGGTACACGTAAGAAAACGCACTATTATTCATATCTCCGCAAATAATTGTAGGGTAAATACATTTCATTTTGTGTTCCTTAAAAATCTCTGCTTGCTGTTGCTGTTGTTTGAACGCTTTGCTGATTCTGATAAAAAGCATTTGCGATTTTTGTTGATTAATGACCTCAATATTTTCATCAATTTCATCTACATCGGGAGAAATTTTGATAGATTGTAAATGCATGTTATAGACTCTGATAATGTCCTTTCCTTTTTTTATATCAGCAAAAATCACATTATTACTGGAGTTAGGAAACGTTATTTTCCCTTGATTAAGGATTGGAAATTTTGAAAATATTGCTTGTCCTGTTTTAATTTTATCACCATTCATAAAAATATAACGATGTGGATATACCTTTAAATCAATATTACCCGAAGATGAAAATTCCTGAATACACACTATATCTGGATTCTTATCATTTATAAAGTTTAAAATATCTGAGGGCACATCATCTCTATCGATCCACTTAAAAACATTTAGCAAGCGCACATTGTAGCTCATTATAGTAAAATCTTTTTCTTCTTTAATTACTTCCGGTGCTGAAAACTTATAGAATTTATTTATAAAAGTAATGCCAATCAATAATACTAAACCCGATACAATCAACTGTTTTTTGAATTGTATGGCCCAATACATAAAAAACAAGCCGTTTAATATAAAAAAAAGAGGCATAAAAAGTGTCAAAACTGACAAAAAAGGAAACGATTTAGGGGCTAGAAAAGGCAAAACATAGGCAGTAAAAGTCACAAGGGTAAGGACTATGTTCAAAAAAAACATTCCTTTATTAAACCATGAAAGATTTTTCATTTTTTTCTATATTTTATATTTAAACAAAAATGTTAACCACTTTAAAAAGCTTATTTACCTACTTTAAACAAGAACTCTTTCTCTTCTTTAGTCAAACTATCGTAACCGGACTGGCTGATTTTATCTAAAATCTCATCAATCTGTTGCTGTGCTTTATCTTTTTCAATTATTTTTGAAGCCGTTTTTTCAACAGGTTTACGGTAATTTTTGTGTACTTTTTTGAACGGTGTAGTAGGTTTTTTACGAAACAAATTTGTAAAAAAATCTAAACTACGAGATACAATTGTACTTAAATCCGTTCCATTTTGAAGCAATTTAATAAAAATAAAACCAAAAAGAGCTCCGGAAAGGTGAGAAATATGTCCACCCATATTTTCGGAACGCAGCTGCATCAAATCAATAATAATAATTACAGCGGTTATATGCCATAATTTGACATTTCCAATAATCAAAAGCTGTACGCTCATCAACGGATAATAAGTTGTAACAGCTACTAAAATACCCATGATAGCAGCTGAAGCCCCTACCATTGGTGCATTGATATTTAAAACATAAAACACCAGAATATAACAAATCCCCGCAAAAATGGCACTCAGAAGATACAAGCCCAACAACTGTTTGGAGGTAAAAAACGTCATAAACAATCTGCCTGAAAAATTCAAAACAATCATATTAAAAACAATATGCATGATGCCGCTGTGAAAAAAAGCATACGAAAGCAACGACCATGGTTTCCAGAGCAAATCCAACGGATTAGACGACAAACTCACATATTGAACATGATCAATATGGACACTCAACACGGATAAAAGTGCAAAAAACAACCACGGAAGCACAAACAAAGCGACATTCCAAAAGAGTAGCTGAGTCACTATTCCTCCCATTTTGTATTGTAATTTCAGGTCGTCGATAATATTCATAAGTTAATTGGGATTTAAGAGCTGCTGTTTAGGTTATATACTACTTTAAAAGCTGTTAGACTTTTAATTCCAACGGTTCTTATTGAACTGATTTTTCTTCCAGTACCACGTAATAATAAAACCAAATAAGGCGCCACCAACGTGGGCAAAATGGGCAATTCCGCCACCACCAAAAATTGATTTTCCTGAAATACCCAGGTACAAATCGATTAACACTAAACCCGGAACAAAATACTTTGCTTTTATGGGTACAGGAATAAACATCAAAGACAACTCAGCATTAGGAAACATAAAGGCAAAGGCTACTATCGTTCCATAAATAGCGCCAGAGGCTCCCACTGCAGTACCTACATAGGCACTTGTGAAATTCTGAAAATCAGAAACCGCTAAGATCTCCTGCCATCTGGTATCAATCTTACCTTCGTTCAAAATTTGCAAAATTTCTTGTTTAGAAAAACCATTAGCCATTAGCGTATTCAATCCGTCTTGAAAATAGTAATAATTGACTCCGGTATGCAACAACGCTGCACCTAATCCGCAGGAAACATAGAAAAATAAGAATTTCTTACTTCCCCACATTTGCTCTAAAGCAGATCCAAAAGAATATAACGCAAACATATTGAAAAAAATATGCATAAAACCGCCATGCATAAACATGTGCGTCACCGGTTGCCACAATTGAAAACTTGGGTTTTCCGGAAAATACAATGCTAATATTTTATAGGCGGGCTCTTTTATAATCAGTGTCCCTACAAAAAACAATACATTGATAATAATTAATTGTTTTACGGTTTCAGTAACGTTTCTCATAATGCAAATTTTTTATCTAAATCTTCCACACGCATGGTGATGAAAGTGGGTTTATAGAATGGGGAAACATTTGGGTCTTTACAGGCAAAAAGTCCGTTGACCAAATTTTCCTGTTCTTTTTCTGTCAGGTGTGTTCCTGTTTTCACGGCTAAACTTTTGGCCATCGATTTGGCAATCGTATCGTTCTGGCTGAAACTGCTTTCTGGAATTCCGTCCTGCAAATCACTTAATAATTGTTCTAAAACCAGTGAAACTTCACTCTCCGTTACATTTACCGGTATTCCTGAAATAACAATATGATCGGTGTTATTTTCTTCAAAAACAAATCCGGTATTCATTAATGATAATTGTAATTCCCCGATAAGCTCCATTTCGCTTGACGAATAAAATAGGTTCAAAGGAAATAATAACTGCTGACTTGAGGCTTGATTAACCGTCATATTGACCAAAAACTGCTCATACAAAACACGTTGGTGCGCCCGCTGCTGATCGACAATTACCATTCCGGATTTGATGGAGGAAACAATATATTTTTTATGTATTTGATACGTTTTATGAACAGAATGCTCCACTTCTTCGTCATTAAATAAAGACGAGGTAACTTCTTCATTTTCGAAAGTCAAATGCCCTATTTCATCCGTATCCTGTTTTAAGCCTACGTATAAACTTTCCCAATTAGCGGTTGGTTCTGGTTTTCTATAACTGGAAAATTGCTTACTGGGTTTTTCTTCAGAAAACGGATTGAAGTTGCCATCTACCTGAATCGTCGGTGTAGCACCTTCTAAATCTTTGTAATGATACGGCGTATCTAAATTTGAATCGCGATCAAAATCTAATACTGGAGCCACATTAAACTGGCCCAAACTATGCTTTATTGAAGATCGTAAAATAGCATATAAAGCATGTTCGTCATCAAACTTAATTTCCGTTTTAGTGGGATGAATATTGATATCAATAGTGTTGGGTGGCACTGACAAATATAAAAAATAACTGGGCTGCGCACCGTCTTTCAAGATTCCGTCATAGGCAGCCATAACCGCATGATGCAAATAACCGCTTTTTATAAAACGGTCATTGACAAAGAAAAATTGTTCTCCACGATTTTTTTTGGCAAATTCTGGTTTGCTTACAAATCCTTGAATTGTTACAATTTCAGTTTCTTCCTGAACCGGAACTAATTTTTCATTGGTTTTACCTGAAAAAATATTCACAATTCGTTGTCGTAAAGTTGATGGAGGCAAGTTGAACATTTCACTGCCGTTGTGATAAAATGTAAAATGTATTTTTGGATGAGCCAAAGCCACACGCTGAAACTCATCCACTACATGGCGGTATTCTACGGTGTCCGACTTTAAGAAATTCCGTCGTGCTGGAATATTAAAAAACAAGTTTTTCACGGCAAATGAAGTTCCTTTAGGCAAAACAGCTACCTCTTGAGATACGAATTTACTGCCTTCAACAATAATATGGGTTCCAAGTTCTTCCTGATCTTGTTTGGTTTTCATTTCCACATGGGCAATTGCCGCAATAGATGCTAATGCTTCGCCACGAAACCCTTTGGTATGCAGTGAAAATAAATCTTCGGCATGACGGATTTTGGAGGTAGCATGGCGCTCAAAACACAAACGCGCATCAGTAACACTCATCCCTAAACCATTGTCAATGACTTGAACCAATGCTTTTCCGGCATCTTTAATAATTAGTTTGATATCCGTTGCTCTGGCATCTACCGCGTTTTCGAGCAATTCTTTGACTACCGAAGCGGGTCTTTGAACGACTTCGCCAGCAGCAATTTGATTGGCAACATGATCCGGAAGTAATTGAATTATACTCGACATTAAAAAAATTAGGTTTAAAGTTTATCCCTTTGACTGTACTTCGACTTCGCTCAGTATAGACTTCTCCGGGCGACAATAGTTTATTATAAAACCAAGAAGCACAAATTTAATGAATTTCTACGGGGAATGGTAGCGTATTTAATCATAAATAAAACAAAAAACCTATACTATATATGCAATAGTATAGGTTAAAGAATTATAAATTTTTATTCTTATTCTTTTAATTCCAATGGCAAATTTTCAATTTGCAAAGCACCGGAAGACAATAACTGTTGGTTATCAAACTGATGATTCAAAGAAGCCTGCTGGCGGATATAAGCCATTTTTATAGCAGCAATAGCTGCTTCAGTCCCTTTATTTCCATGAATTCCTCCGCTTCTATCAATTGATTGTTGCATGGTATTATCTGTCAAAACACAAAAGATAACCGGAACATCCGTTTGAACATTCAAATCTTTTATTCCCTGCGTAACGCCTTCACACACAAAATCAAAATGTTTGGTTTGTCCTTGGATGACGCACCCTATAACAATAACAGCATCCACATTTTGAGTTTGCAACATTTTTTTGGCTCCATAGACAAGTTCAAAACTCCCTGGAACATTCCACCGTATGATTTGTCCGGAAGGAACTTCATTTTCTAATAATGTCTTGAATGCCCCATCAAAAAGCCCTTCGGTGATGGTGTCATTCCATTCTGCAACTACAATTCCGAAACGAAATTTTTTCGCGTCTGGAACCATATTTTTGTCATACTCGGATAAATTTTTATTTTCGGTAGCCATCTTATTTAGTTTTCAGTCACAGTCGCAGTATGCAGTTTCTGGAAACTAAAAACTGTGACTATTAACTTTTATATTATTGTGCCAATCCTATTAAAACGTCAACTGAAGCAGCTTCTGGAGCGCCCTCATAATTTTCTTTGATGTCAGTAAAATATTTCAATGCTTCTTCTTTATTTCCTAGAGCCAAAGCTGTTTTTCCGGCCTTCAATAAGAAACGTGGTGTTGTAAAATCATTTTTATTAGATCCTGCCGCTTTTACATAATTCTCTAACGCTTCTTTTGGTTGATTTTTTTGAGAATAAGCATCTCCAATTGCTCCTTTTGCCAACGCACTTAAAACAATATCATCCGATTTAAATTTACCTAAATAATCAATCGCTTCAGTATATTTTCCGGTATTCAAATAGGCAATTCCAGCATAATAATTAGCTAAATTTCCAGCATCAGTTCCAGAATATTCATCTGCAATTTTCAAGAATCCAAATTTACCTTCTGAACCATTCAAAGACAGCTTATATAAGGAGTCACTTGCTACTCCATCAGTTGCTTTTTGAAAATTTTGTTGTGCCACGAACATTTCATTAGCGGCTTCCTCTTGTTGTGGCGCAGCAATAAATCTTTGGTAGGCTAAATATCCAATAGTAAATAGGGTAGCAGCGGCAACTAATCCAATAATAATTTTTTGGTTTTTAGCTACCCAATCCTCCGTTATTGTAGCGGTTTGATCTAATTTAGAAAATACTTCTGCTGTTGTACTGTCCTTATCATCAATTACTACTGCTTCAACGCCGTCTTTTGTTTCTTTTTCTTTTGGTGCTTTATATCCTCTTTTATTGTAAGTAGCCATTTAAATTTAATTTAGTGAGTCGCAAAAATAAAATTTTTATTCAAACCCAAACAAAAAATATGCTTTTATATTTAAAAAAAATATCTTATCAGATTCTTTGTTTCCAAAGACAAAATAATTCTCATAGAAAAAACAGAAAAGACGGTTTTATCGATATTTTTCAATAATTTGCACCCACTTTGAAAAGTCTGTTCAAAAACAGCAAAGTTCTCAATACCAGCAAGCCTTACCCATGTATTTAAAAAAAATTTCACTGTTCAATTATAAGAATTTTTCTGAAGCTAATTTTGATTTTGACTCTAAAATAAATTGCTTTGTAGGTAAAAACGGTATTGGCAAAACAAATGTGCTCGATGCAATCTACCATTTATCGTACGGAAAAAGCTATTTTAATCCATTGGCGGTACAAAACATCAAACATGGAGCCGAATTTTTCGTTATAGATGCTGCATTTGAAAAAAACGAAAGAACGGAACAAATTGTCTGCAGCCTTAAAAAAGGACAGAAAAAAATATTGAAACGCAACGGCAAAGCCTACGACAAATTCTCAGATCATATTGGGTTTATTCCTTTAGTGATTATTTCTCCGGCCGATAGAGATTTGATTGTGGAAGGCAGCGAAACCCGACGGAAATTCATGGACAGTGTGATTTCGCAACTGGACTCCCACTATTTACAGCAACTTATTCAATACCAGAAAGTAATGAGTCAGCGCAATGCTTTGTTGAAATATTTTGCGTTAAATCATGTTTTCGATACTGACACGCTCTCCATATATAATGAACAACTCAATGGTTTTGGAAACTATATTTTCGAAAAAAGAAAAGCATTTATAGAACAATTCATTCCTATATTCAATACCCATCATCAAGCTATAACGGGTTCACAGGAAACCGTGCAACTCGTTTACGAAAGCCATTTATTCGAAAAAAACTTGTTGACCCTTTTACAGGAAAATATCAATAAAGACCGAGCGTTACATTATACGAGTGTAGGAATCCATAAAGACGATTTAGCCTTTGAAATTGACCAACATCCAATAAAGAAATTTGGCTCGCAAGGCCAACAAAAATCGTATTTGATCGCTTTAAAATTAGCGCAATTTGAGTTTTTAAAAAAACAAAGCGGTGTAAAACCAATTCTGTTATTTGATGATATTTTTGATAAATTAGACGAAAGTCGCGTGGCCAAAATAATCGAAATGGTCAACAGCGATACTTTTGGTCAACTTTTCATTTCAGATACCCATCCGGAACGTACGGAAGTTATTCTAAAATTGACCCATCAGAGCTATAAAATTTTCAACTTATAACTTTTATTTAGTACTTTATAAGGCCTGAAAATTGAAAAAACACCTAATTTAGCGTATTCAATTATAAATCAAATTACAATGAAATTCAGTTCAATATTCGTATTAATCATATCTTTTGCTTTTTTATCTTGTAATGGACAAGCATCAAAAGAAAGTCAAACTATCGATGCAAAAGCTTTTAGCGAAAAAATTGCGGCAACACCAAATCCACAAATTCTGGATGTACGAACGCCTGCGGAATTTTCGTCAGATCATATCGATAAAGCCGTAAATGTAGATTGGCTCGGAGACAGCTTTGTTGCAGGCACCGAAAAACTAGACAAAACAAAACCTGTTTTCGTGTACTGCAAAAGCGGCGGAAGAAGTCAAAGTGCCGTTGAAAAACTGGAAGAACTTGGCTTTACAAATGTTTACCAATTACAAGGCGGAATATTAAAATGGGACGCTGCAGGACTGTCTAAACCAAGCAACAAAATCACTGGAATGACTTTGCAGGACTACAATAAATCAGTAGACTCTGATAAAAAAATATTGGTTAGTTTTTATGCAGAATGGTGTGCGCCATGCAAAAAAATGACGCCCTACATCACAAAAATGCAAACTGAACTAGCAGATAGCGTAACCATCATACGATTGGATGCCGACAAAAACAAAACCTTAATGACCGAAATGAAAATCAGTGAACTTCCTACTCTATTATTGTATGAAAAAGCAGCAGTAAAATGGAGAAAATCCGGTTTCATTAGCGAAGAAGAATTAAGAAAACAAATACAATAGTACAAGATGCTTTCAAAAGAAACACTACAATTTCTTGATGATTTAAAAGCCAATAATAATCGGGATTGGTTTCTGGAAAACAAAAAACGCTACGAAAGGTTCAAGAAAGACTACCAACAACTAGTTGGGGATTTACTGGACGCCATGAAACCTTTGGATCCATCGCTGGAAATGCTAGAAGTTAAAAATTGTACGTTCAGAATCAATCGCGACATTCGGTTTTCTAAGGACAAAACGCCTTACAAATCGCATTTGGGAATCTGGCTTTCGTCTGGTGCGAAAGGGCTGAATCGTTCCGGCTATTACATTCATCTGGAAAAAGGCGCGAGTTTTATTGCCGGCGGATTGTACTGCCCGGAATCCCATGACTTAAAAAAAATGCGCAAAGAAATAGCATTTTTTCATGAGGATCTGGAAGCTATTCTTGAGAAGAAAGATTTCAAAAAAGAATTTAACAACTTTGATCGTAATGAAAAAAACACCCTGAAAAACCCGCCACGAGGGTACGAAAAAGAACATCCGGCTATTGAATTATTAAAACTAAAAAGTTTTGAGTCTTCACAGAAAATTGATTTTTCGGCAGCTGCCAAAAAAGATTTTGTTGCCGTAATGAGTCAAAAACTGATTGTGCTAAAACCATTGAACGATTTCATCAATCGAGCCTTAACTTCCGAGTAATTCAAATGATATCGACAAAAAAGAGAAGGATACTTTTTTTGGGGGAATCCTACAGAGCCGATGCCATCACCTGGATGAATGGACTCAAGGAATTTGGTGATTTCGAAATTATAACATGGGAATTAAAAACGCCTAGCGATAGTTTTAAGAACCGAATACTACGGATTTTCGAATTTGAACTTGCTGTTTTAAAAATCAGAAAAATAATCCAACTGCAAAAACCGGATATGGTAATTGCGGAACGAACCACCAGTTATGGTTTTCTTGCTGCATTGTCCGGAGTAAAACCAGTTGCAATCGCACAACAAGGCGGAACAGATTTGTGGCCGGAAAAATCTATTTCACTTCCATTAAAAAAAATAATTCAACATTACGCTTTCAAAAAAGCCGATTTAATTCACGCTTGGGGACCCGTGATGATTTCATCTATGCTGGAGGCTAAAGTTGACATGAGTAAAGTTTTGGTATTACCAAAGGGAATTGATTTGGTGCAATTTGGCAATCAAAAAACTGCCAATCCTGAAAAAATTTGCGCTATCGTCACCCGCTCTTTGATGCCTGAATACTGCCATGCTATTGTTTTAAAAGCGTTTGCTGTTTTAAACCAAAAAGGGATAGATTTCGTCCTTACCATTGTAGGAGACGGAACACAACTTTTTAAATTAAAAGAGTTAGTTAAAAAGTTAAACATTGAAAATAAAGTCAATTTTACCGGAAGAATTCTGAATACGGAATTGCCAAAGCTATTGCAAGAATCAAACATTTACATCAGTATGCCCGTAACGGAAGGCGTTTCGGCATCCTTATTTGAAGCAATGGCAACTAATTGTTATCCAATTGTAAGTGCTATTTCCGGAAATAAAAGCTGGATTAAACACCGCAAAAACGGGCAATTAGTCCCCGTAGATGATTACAATAAACTTGCCGAAGAATTAATTTGGGCATTTGAAAACGATAAATACCGAAACGAAGCTGTTTTTATGAATAGAAAAATTGTTGAAAAAAATGCTGATTATAGTATTAACATGAAGATTATTGCCCATAAATACCACGAATTAATCAACCAAAATCAATCCAATTAATTATGTGTGGAATTAATGGAATCTTGCATTTACAATCTCAGAAAAAAGTAAACGAACGCGTTCTTACTAATATGCGGGATTCTCTGAAACATCGCGGTCCGGATGACAAAGGATTGTTTATAGCAAACAATATTGGTTTTGGACACCGAAGACTTTCAATCTTGGATGTTTCAGTAGCCGGACACCAGCCTTTCCTATCCGAAGACGGAAGATATGTGCTCATTTATAATGGCGAAATTTATAACTACAAAGAATTTTATCCAGAGTTAAAAAGTAATGGATTTGATATCAGAACGACCTCAGACACGGAGGTTTTGATGAAATTATTTCAATTGTACGGTTTAAAAATGCTCCACCGCCTAAATGGTATGTTTGCTTTTGCTGTTTGGGATACATTAGAAAAAAAGCTGACTCTTGTTCGAGACAGAATGGGCGTTAAACCGCTATATTATTCTTTTTATAACGAAACATTTTATTTTGCATCGGAACAAAAAGCGCTTTTCACGGCTGGAGTTCCGCTTAAAATGGCGCAAGACGGACTGGAAGAATATGTTTTTAACCGATTTGTAGCTGGAGAAAACACGCTGTACCTACACGTAAAAAAGGTACTGCCTGGCAATAGCCTAATTATTGAAGAAGGCGGAAAAACCATTATGGAAAACTGGTGGAATCTAAAAAAGGAAATTCAAAACCACCCTGAAATAAAAAATCCGGTCGAATGGTTTCGGGAAACCTTTGATGATTCAGTTAAAATGCGCATGGTAAGTGACGTGCCTGTAGGTGTTTTATTGAGTGGTGGACTGGATTCCTCCTCTGTTTTAGCCTCGTTACACCATCAAAAATATAAAGACATTCAGACGTTCAATATGGGTTTCAAAGAAAAGGAACACAATGAAGCGCATTTAGCAAAAATGATGGCCGAGAAGTTCAATTATGGATTTCACACCATGCAATTAGAAGATGAGAATCTTTATGATCAGTTAATACGTTCCACTTATTTTCAGGATGAACCCATCATGCATTTAAGCGAACCACATATTTTAGCAGTGTCTCAAATGGCAAAACCTGCCGTAAAAGTATTGCTTTCCGGCGAAGGTGCTGATGAGTTAATGGGGGGTTATGTACGCTACAAAGCTTTGAAATATCCGTCTTTGTTAAATTCAATTGCAACCATCAGCAACATCGAATTATTTTCTAAAAAACCGAGGTATGAAAAGCTGCGTCGTTATGCTCAAATTAGTAAAAAATCTGATTTGGTTATTTACAATGGCTCTACTATTTATCCAAATGATATTGCGGAAACTTTTGGTATTAATACCCCTCCTGAAAACGAATACCGAAAACAAATTTACAAAGAAGCGAAATCTTTGTATCCTGACAACTTACGGAGACAAGCCCTTTATTTTGACCAACACACCTATTTATGCTCACTACTGGACAGGAACGATCGCTGTACAATGGGCGCATCCATTGAGTGTAGAGAACCATTTTTAGACCCAAGATTAATTATTGGTCTAGGATCATTGGATGACAAGTGGCTCTTCTCAGGGAAAAAATGGAAATTCATTCTAAAAAAAGCAATGGAAGAACGTTTACCAAATGAAATTCTGAATTTCAGAAAAGTAGGTTTGAGTGCGCCTTGGGGCGATTATATCACAAAGAGTCACGCCTTTAAAGATGAACTAGAGTCTTTTGCAAAAAGTGATCTGTTTCAAATCCCTTATTTTGAACATATTCACATCCAGAAACTGATAATGAATTTACAAAAAGGAGACACCAGAATGACGCCGTACTTAATGCCGTTGTTTATGATGCATATCTGGATGAAAACGTATGCAACTAAATTTTAATCCTTACTTTTGGTGCAGGATTCAACAACACAAAACGCCCTTTCTTTTATGGAAATAGTACCTAATTTCTCTTTAAAAAAATACAACACATTTGGTATTGAAGCCAAAGCAAAACAGTTTGTCGCCATTCATTCTATACAGGATTTGACAACTATTTTACAAGAAAATAAAACGCAGCAAAAATTTATTTTGGGCGGAGGTAGCAACATGCTTTTGACAAAAGACATTGATGCCCTTGTGATTCATATCGATTTGAAAGGCAAAAAAATCCTTGAAGAAAACGAAGACTTTGTGTGGGTCAGAAGTCAGGCGGGCGAAAACTGGCATGAATTTGTGCTTTGGACCATCGATCAAAATTTTGGAGGATTAGAAAACATGTCGCTAATTCCCGGAAATGTAGGGACTACGCCGGTCCAAAACATTGGTGCTTACGGAACTGAAATCAAAGATACTTTTGTTTCCTGTGAAGCAATGACGGTAGCAAATCAGGAAATAAAAATTTTCACAAAGGACGAATGTCATTTTGGTTACCGGGAAAGTGTTTTCAAAAACGAAATAAAAAACCAATACATCATTACATCAGTTGTTTTTAAATTGACTAAAAAGAACCATAAAATCAATACTTCTTACGGCGATATTTCGGCTGAATTAACCAAAAACAACATCAGCAATCCGACTTTAAAGGACGTCAGCAATGCTGTAATTACCATTCGACAAAGCAAATTACCCGATCCGGCAGCATTGGGAAACAGTGGCAGTTTCTTTAAAAATCCGATTCTGTTAAAATCCGATTTCGAAAAAATTTACAAGAAATTTCCTGAAATGAAATATTTTGATATTTCAGAAACTGAAGTAAAAGTTCCTGCTGGATGGCTGATAGAACAGGCCGGTTTCAAAGGAAAACGTTTTGGCGATGCCGGAATCCATAAAAATCAAGCGCTGGTTTTAGTGAATTATGGTCATGCAACCGGACAGGAAATTTTGAATGTTTCTAAAAATATTCAGGACACTATTTTTAAAATTTTTGGCATCCATATTGAGGCCGAAGTAAATGTGATTTAGGTGCTAGGCATTAGTCCAATAAATTTTAAAATCGTTTTACTAATCCCTATTCCTAATTCCCAAAAACCCAATCCTAAAATGTACACTCCAGAAATCTACAAAAACGAAAATCAGGAAGAAATCAAAAAATTTCTGCAAGAGAATAGTTTTGGTATTTTAATCAATCAAACCAATGGGAAATTGTGTGCCACACATATTCCTTTGGAACTGGAAACCAACAAAGAAGGCAAGGAAATTTTATGTGGGCACATTTCTAAAGAAAACCCACAATGGAATGGTTTTATAGACAACGACGAAATTTTAGCTGTATTTTCCGGACCTCACAGTTATATTTCTTCTTCTTGGTACGATCATGAAAATGTTCCAACATGGAACTATATTGCGGTTCATGTGTACGGAAAAATAAAAATTATTGAAGGAGAAGCCATCATTGAATCCTTAAAAAAACTGGTCGATAAGTACGAACAGAATTCTGAAAACCCGATTCGTATAGCAGATTTATCTAAAAAAACCATGATGCAAACTCGCGGTATTGTCGCCTTTGAAATTGAAATAACTGAAATTCAAGCCACAAAAAAATTATCTCAAAACAGAGACGAAAAAAACCATCAAAACATCATTTCTGAGTTAGAAAAAACAAAAGATTTTCAGTCAATAGCAGTTGCAAATGAGATGAAGAAATGCCCACTATAAATTCTTTTAAAAATCATAATTTATAATTTACAATTCATAATTCTATTCATACCTTTGCACTCTGCCGTCCCGAAGCTTCGGGATCGGGGATTTAAACACTCATTAAACTCAGATGCTTATACTAATTCTTTACTTTTTTATTTTTATTATTGCGGTTCAAATTTTATATTATCTAGGTGTTTTTGGAAAATTTGCTTTCGCCAAAATCCAAAAAATAACACCAAAAAGAATCCCCATTTCAGTTATTGTTTGTGCCAAAAACGAAGAAGAAAATGCAGCAAATTTCATCCCTTTACTGGCGGAACAAAACTATCCTGATTTTGAAATTGTCTTGATTGACGATGCCTCAAGTGATGCTACTCTGGCTATTTTTGAAGGTTTTGAAAAACAATATCCAAATATTCGTTTGGTAAAAGTACAAAACAACGAAGCCTTTTGGGGAAACAAAAAATATGCGTTGACATTAGGAATAAAAGCCGCAAAAAAAGAGTATTTACTATTCACTGATGCGGATTGTTATCCCACTTCAAAGGACTGGATAACAGCCATGAGTTCTCAATTTACGATGCAAAAAACTATCGTGTTGGGGTATGGGAAATATGAAAAAATTGCCAATTCTTTCCTGAATAAAATAATTCGTTTTGAAACTTTGTTAACCGCGATTCAATATTTTTCCTGGGCAAAAACAGGACATCCGTACATGGGTGTAGGAAGAAATTTAGCGTATAAAAAAGAAGAGTTTTTCAATGTAAATGGTTTTATTGATCACATGCAAATTCGTTCCGGTGACGATGATTTATTTGTAAACCAGGCGGCAAATGCTAGAAATACCACTATTGCTTTCACGCCGGAAAGCATTACGCTTTCCAGACCAAAAAAAACTTACAAAGACTGGCTGATTCAAAAAAGACGACATGTGGCTACGGCAAATTATTACAAACCTTTTGATAAATTACAATTAGGTCTGTTTTACTGTTCGCAATTGTTATTCATTTTATTGCCCATTGTATTGCTGTCTTTTCAATTCCAATGGATATTAGTGCTTAGTTTAATTGCGCTTCGGTATCTTGTAACATGGATTGTCATCGGATTTTCGGCAGGCAAATTAAAAGAAAAAGATGTTGTATATTGGTATCCAATAATTGAATTGGTATTGCTATTTACTCAAATCAATATTTTTATAACAAATACATTCTCAAAACCAGTCCATTGGAAATAAACGAACAGATAGAAAAAGCAAAACAAGGCGATCAAGTTGCCTTCACTTTTCTGTTGAATCATTACTGGAATGAAGTATATGGTTTTATGCTGAAACGCACCGAAAACGAAACCAATGCCGAAGATATCACCATTGAGACGTTCTCGAAAGCTTTTGATAAAATAGCCACTTACAATGCGGAATTCCAGTTCAACACCTGGCTTATTGCTATTGCAAAAAACGTTCACATCGATTTATTGCGGAAAAAAAAATCGAGTCTTTTTGTAGAAATTACCGATGAACACGACCAGCAAGCCTACAATATTGCCGACACTACTCCATCTGCGGAAGATGAATTGATAACGGAACAAAATCTTTCCCGATTACTGCAATTCATTAAAGAATTGAAACCCCATTATCAAGAGGTGATACAGTTGCGTTATTTTCAGGAAATGAGTTACCAGGAAATTGCTAACAAGATTGATGAGCCGCTAAGTAATGTCAAAATTAAGTTGCTTCGTGCCAAGAAATTATTGGCAGAAATCATTAAAAGTAGAAGGTAAATACCACACAAACCGTAACGCATCAATACTCGGTACAAAATAAAAAGCGATCTAAAAACAACTTTAGACCGCCTTATAAAAACCCGTGTTTATAGCATAATTATCTTATGATTCTTTCCGGATAATCCGTAATAATTCCGTTCACTTTAAGCGCTTGTAAATTATTAATATCGATAGGTTCATTCACAGTCCAAGGATAGATTTTGAAATTATTAGCTTTCATTATCGCTACATTTTCAGTTGTTAAGGTCTTATAATACGGGTTTATTGCTTGTGCGTTAAGTGTTTTTGCTGTTTTAATAATATTCGCAATGGGATCTTTATACGCCAGTAAACCAATCGTTATTTCCTTGCTTAAAGACCGCATGGTCTGCAATTCCTCTACTCGAAAACTAGAAATAAAGAAATCCTTATTACTCCACCCTTTTTTCTTGTATTCTTCAATTATTCTATACGTATCCGTTGCTGTATTTGTGCCTTTCAATTCGATATTAAGTACCACTTTTTTATCTATCGTCTCAATCACCTCTTGCAAGGTTGGGATTTGATGTTTTCCGGCAACCAGTACTTTTCTCAAATCATCAAAACTGTAGTCTTCAATTTTTCCTTTAGCATTGGTAATGCGCTCTAATTCATCATCGTGAAAAACAACCATTTCACCCGTTTTAATTTTGAAAACATCTATTTCTAACATATCCGCTTTTAATTCCATCCCTTTTTTTATGGATGCCAATGTGTTTTCGGTTTCATGCCCCATGGCTCCTCTGTGACCACAGACAACAAATTTATTTGGAGTACAATTTAAAAATAACAAGGCTACTAATGAAGCCATCAATAATTTCATGAATTTCATAATTTCTGTTTAAAATTTAGCAGTAAAAATAGCTCCTATCAAAGTTTCAACTATTAAGAAAGGATTAAGTTAAAAACATTTTACCTAAGCAAATGGTAGCTTTTAGCGATAAATCAGGTAGCAATATCTTAAAGAAAAGGATTCTTTTAACCTTATTTTTAAGTTTTAATTAACACAAAAGTACATAAGTGTTATTGTTAAAATAACAGCTAATTTTCAATTAGTCAATTCCTTTGTCGACATTAAAAAAACAAAAAAAATATTCATGAAAAAACTCCAATTATTTTTATTTACGATTGTGCTGACTATTTTTGTTAGCCATGAAAATTTTGCCCAAACCACGCAGGCCTCGATCTCGGGAAGTATTTCAGGCATAAATGCTGAACCTCTTAAAGATGCGATGGTCCAAATCAAAAATGAATCAACCGGATTCCAAACCAGTTCGTTATCAAATTTTAAAGGGATTTTTACTTTCAAAGAACTCCCGTTAGGCGGTCCTTACACAATCAGCGTTACGGCTATAGGTTATGGCCTGCAACAACGGTCCGGCTACTCTTTAAATCAGGGTGATTTAATAAATATTGAAATACTGATGCGGGACGAAATGCAAAATCTTGAAGTGGTTGAAGTAGTAGGCAGAGGTTTAAAAAACAAAACCGGGAATTTAGGCGCAGCCACCGCGGTAACTGCAACACTTATTAATGCATTACCCGTAAATGGCAGAAACTTTACGAGTTTAATGGATTTATCGCCTTTGAGCAGAGGTGGTAATATTTCCGGACAGCTTGCCTCTTCTACAAATTATACGTTGGATGGTATGAATGCTAAAAACCCAACTTCAGCAGGGGCAACAACAAGCCGAAGCGGTGCTCCCTACTCCATCTCTATTGAAGCCGTGCGAGAATTCAAGGTAGTTACTAATCAATACGATGTGAGCTATGGCCGAAGTGGCGGCGGGACGGTAAGTGCCGTAACTAAATCCGGTACAAATGATCTTACCGGAAGTATGTTTGCCTACAATCGTGCAGACTGGCTCTCTAGTCCGTATGACATTAGAGGAAACAGACGTCAGAATGATTTTTCTACCACACAATACGGTTTCACTCTGGGTGGACCAATCATTAAAGACAAATTGCACTTCTTTGTTGCTTGGGACCATCAACAAGATTTACGTCCTCTAATTATCGCTGATATTCAATCTCCAGAAGATGAATTACGCTTTAATGTCACAAGAGCAACACTTGATAATTTTGTAGCAATAGCAAGAAATAAATATGGAGTTTCCAGTTCCCCACAATATGGTTCTTTTGAGAAAAAACGAAATTCTGATGCGGCCTTTGCTCGTATTGACTGGCAAATAAACAATAATAATTTATTGACTGTTCGCAACAATTTTACGTATGACAATAATAAATTAGGACTACAGGACAATACTGCCATCAATTTATTTGAATCATCAGGTGATGACTTAAGTATTGATAATAGTATTCTGGCTTCTTTACGAACAAAAGTAAATGCAAGAGTTACAAATGAGCTGAAAGTACAACACTTGTATACTTTTCAGGACAGCAGTCCTGGCGACCAACTGCCTTCGTATAATATACCTCGCGCTATTGTAGAAAACGTTGCTTCAACAATTAACGGAGCGGTAAGAACGACTAATATCCAAATTGGCGGACATCGATTTGCACAAGAAAAATTCTCTAATAATGTGTTTCAAATTGTCGATAACTTATACTTTAACACGGATAAAGTTAAATATACTTTTGGATTTGATTTAATGCATACCAATTCAAAATCGTTATATGGCAGCGAGGTAAATGGACGTTTCCATTTCAATAGCATTGCTAATTTTGACAATCAAACGCCCTACCGTTACTACAGAGAAGTACCCTTAGTAAGCGACCCTACAGTAACCTCAAATATACTAAACGCTGGGATATATGGTCAGTTACAAACCAAAATAGCATTGGGACTAGACCTGACTTTAGGATTAAGATTTGATTATGCTAAATATCCAACAGCCACCTTTAATCAATTGGTTTTTGATGAATTGGGCATTCGTACGGACAACAAGCTCCAGTCTGCTATTCTTCAACCCAGAGTGCAATTATCTTGGGATGTAAATGAAAACCACAAGGACTATGTGCGCATAGGAGCCGGAATTTTCGCTTCTGATTTAAACAACTATGCAATTATCAATAATTTATATTTTGACGGAAATCATACGGCTACAGTAGATGTTCGATCGCCTAATGTTCCGATGCCAAATTTCATTGATTATCGAAATAATTATGCGAGCATTCCAACTTTAGATGCGTTCCAATTGCCTACTATCAATTTTACGGGATCAGATGCTAAAGTCCCTCTCGTGTATAAAGCCAATGTTTCGTATTCCCATTTTTTTACTGAGAAATTAAAAGCTGGCATAGCAGGTTATGCAACTTTGGGCCGTAATAACTATGTATATGTTGATAGAAATATGGTTGCAAATCCATTTTTCACTTTGGCTAATGAAGGAAATCGTGGTGTCTACGTTCCTGCCAGTTCAATACCTGCAAATGGAGCCGGAGACTGGACGAAAGGGCGTATCAGTAATACACTAGGACGTGTGTTAGAATTAAACAGCGAAGGTAAAGTCAATCAATTTGCATTGGTGGTGGATGCAACATACCGTTATTTTAAAGACGGTGAAATATCCGCCAGTTATACCTTGAATGATACAAAAGACAATACTTCTTTTAATGGAAATGTAGCCAATACGGCAACTTTAGTTTTACCGGTTGAAGATGATCCAAGAGATTTGAGTAAAATGAGTTATTCTGATAATCACTTCCGCCATAAAGTAGTATTTTACGGAACCTTGCCTGCTTTTTATGGCTTCAGTGTTGGCGTACGTTATTCCGGAATTGGCGGTACGCGATACAGTTTATTATCAGGAGCAAATACAAATGCTGATTTTGTGACAGCATCAAATGATTTAGCCTACATATTTGACATCAATAACTCAACTGTCCCTCAAAACATAAAAACAGGTTTACAAACCGTACTTGACAATCCTAATGCAAGCCAAAGTTTAAAAAACTATATCAACAAATACTCCGGGAAATTAGCCGAAAGAAACGGAGGAATAAATGAATTTTATGGACTAGTTGATATTCGAATTAGTAAAAAAGTTACTTTATACAAAAAACAATTTTTAGAATTTACAGCGGATATCTTTAATGTTGCCAATTTATTACATAAAGAATGGGGAGTCAATAAATCCCTTGGAAGCCAGTCCTTATATGCTTTAGGCACACCGGCATCCGGAACAACAGCAGCAGTTCCCGGGTTTGACAACAGCAGACAGCAATTTAATTACAGGGTTAATAATGCCGGACTTCCTTCGCTTTCCGGAAATCCGTTTCAAATACAAATTGGATTCAAATATGCTTTCTAAATGCAATTTATAAAGTAACAAAACCCAATCACAAAACGCATCCATAGACTTGGATGCGTTTTTAATTATGAATAAATCTATTAAAAACACTATTTATGAGTATTATTATGAGTATAAATTACCATTTAAGTTAAATAAATACATATAAACCTACTATAATAAAAAATAAATGCTAAATTTATAAATTATTATTCTTATTTTACATGTTATAAAATAAAAACATCCTTCACTTATGATTTAACTGCTACTTAACCATTAAATCTATAAATCATGTCAAAATTAAGCCTTTACCAAACCGGTTGGATCAACCTTATTTTTCAAGACAGAAACAAAGAGTATGGCGCGTATCAGTTGCGCCAGGAAAGTGCCAAAACTTCATTAACGGCACTATTTATGGGATTATTGTTTTCGGGTGCAGTTGTTGCTATTGCATTGATTATTGGTTATTTCAATCCTCAAAACAGCCTTGTAATTACCATTCCTGAATTTACAAATACCACAGTCCAATTAACTGATATTGTGCCAAACCAGCTTGTAGAAACACCGAAACAAGTGCTGCCCGAAATAAAAAAACAAATTACGGCAATACCAATTTTAAACGACCAGTTAGTACATCCAGTTATTGTACAGGCGCCACTGGCAAGTCCGAATATTCTAAAAACCACTAATTACACAACTACACCAACTCAAGGTACGGCAACTACAGCTACAAGTACATCTTTATCTTCAGACACCGGAACAGGGCCAATCAGCACTACAGATACCGGAAACACAATCATCAACAATATTTCATTAGACAAACTTCCTGAATTCCCTGGCGGAATTAATAAATTCTATCATTATGTAGGCGCTAATTTTGAAAAACAGGAAATAGGAGGCAGTGGCTCGATTCAGGTATATGTTTCTTTTGTGATAGAAAGAGATGGAAGCATGACTGACATTCAGGTAAAAAGAGATCCTGGCTATGGACTGGGAAAAGAAGCCCTTCGAGTTTTGAAATCCCTAAAAACGAAATGGTCACCGGGAATCATTGACGGAAAAGCTGTACGAACCGCTTATACCCTTCCGATTACGGTACAGATGAATTAAATAAAAAAAAGATTCCATTCATTTTGAAGATTTTTTATACCTGATTTTTTTTACGAGTGTACCTTAATCTAATTGAGCTCTGATGGTAGTGGTATCCCTTGCCGCCATTTCGAGAAACATAGCAAAAAGCATGGATTTACCGAAAATCAGAACGACTACTTCCTAAGAAAAGCGACTGTAGTACTGCCAAAGTATCCGTATCTCTTTATTCAAATAAACAACGAAACGAATCTACAAATAAACTCTATTCCTTATCTTTGTACTTTGAAAATTTAAATATGGAAATAGTTTTAGAAAATACTTTACCAACTGCAAAGCCAAAATGGTTGAAGGTAAAACTCCCAATAGGAAAAAAATACACTGAGCTTCGTGGCTTAGTGGACAAATATAGCTTAAATACAATTTGTGCCTCCGGAAGTTGCCCTAATATGGGTGAATGCTGGGGTGAAGGAACAGCAACTTTTATGATTCTGGGAAACACTTGTACGCGCTCTTGTGGTTTTTGCGGGGTAAAAACAGGAAGACCCGAAACCGTAGATTGGGATGAGCCCGAGAAGGTAGCGCGTTCTATCAAAATCATGAATATCAAACACGCCGTGATTACCAGCGTTGACAGAGATGACTTGAAAGATGGCGGCTCAATCATTTGGATAGAAACCGTAAAAGCCATTCGAAGAATGAACCCCAATATAACACTGGAAACGCTGATTCCTGATTTTCAAGGTATCGAAAGAAATATTGACCGTATCGTAGAAGCCAATCCTGAAGTAGTTTCGCATAACGTAGAAACGGTACGCCGATTAACCCGTGAAGTCCGCATTCAGGCAAAATACGACAGAAGTTTAGCCGTATTATGCTACTTGAAAGAAAAAGGAATTAAGAGAACAAAATCAGGTATTATGCTAGGTCTGGGCGAGCAGGAAGCCGAAGTTTTTCAAACCATGCGGGACTTGCGGGAAGCCAATGTGGATATTGTTACAATAGGTCAGTACTTGCAACCCAGCAAAAAACATTTGCCGGTAAAAGAATTCATAACACCCGATCAATTTGCAGTATACGAGAAATTTGGTTTAGAACTAGGGTTCCGTCATGTAGAAAGCGGACCATTAGTACGTTCCTCATATAAAGCACAAAAACATATTTTATAAATAGTTTATTCGTTTATTTGTTTAATCGGTTAACCAAATAAACGAATAAATGAATAAACGAATCCATTTGAAAACAAGAATTGCCATAAATGGTTTTGGAAGAATCGGCCGAAATTTATTCCGATTACTTTTAAACCATCCCTCAATAGAAGTTGTTGCCATAAATGATATTGCCGACAAGAAAACGATGGCCCATTTAGTGAAATATGATAGTATTCACGGGGTGTTACCCTTTACGGTCAGCGATGATGAAAAAGGAATTCTGGTAGACGGAAATCATTTTTTGTTTTTCCATGAAAAAACCATTTCCAATCTGGACTGGAAAAGTGTAGACATTGATTACGTAATCGAATCCACAGGTAAATACAAGACTTTTGAAGCGCTGAATGCCCATATCTTGGCTGGGGCCAAAAAAGTAATCCTTTCCGCACCATCAGAAGTAGACACTATCAAAACAGTCGTTTTAGGTGTCAATGACTGTATACTTGACGGAACGGAAACCATTATATCAAATGCCAGCTGTACTACCAATAATGCCGCTCCAATGATCAAAGTAATCAATGACCTTTGCGGTATAGAACAAGCCTACATTACTACGATTCACTCGTACACCACAGACCAGAGTCTGCACGACCAACCACATAAAGACTTGCGTCGCGCCAGAGGAGCAAGTCAATCTATTGTACCCACAACAACTGGCGCTGCAAAAGCGTTGACAAAAATATTTCCCGAGTTTGAAGGTAAAATTGGCGGTTGCGGCATCCGGGTACCTGTCCCTGACGGCTCCTTGACTGACATCACATTCAATGTAAAGCGCACAGTAACAATACAGGAAATAAATGCCGCCTTCAAAAATGCTGCACAAACTACTTTAAAAGGTATTTTAGATTATACCGAGGACCCAATTGTTTCAGTTGATGTCATTGGCAATAAAAATTCTTGTATATTCGATGCTCAACTCACTTCGGTTATTGATAAAATGGTAAAAGTAGTTGGATGGTATGATAATGAAATTGGTTATTCATCCAGAATAATTGACCTAATACTATTGACAGAAAATAACCACGAAAAAATTTAATTACAAATGAATTATTTTTTCGTGTTTATTATTGTTTTTTACTCCTCACTGTTTCCTCAATCTACAGAGAAAACGGACAGTATTTTATATTACACTAGTTAAGGAACTCCAGCATTCAAACTAACAATTAAAAGAGGCACTGCTACACCCTCAAAAAGCAATCCTTTATGCGACTCGAAATAAAAACATAGAAGATCAAGCACTTCAGAATTATAATCTGGATAAAATTTATTTTGATTTAAAAGAGTATGATAACAACATAGAAACGTTCTCTAAGAGCGCGACTTTATTTTCAAGTTTTAAACCCCTCTGAATGCCATCAACGGAATTACCCATTTGTTATTGGTAGAAAACCCAAATGAAATTTAATCAACAATGCGCTAAAATTTACACAAAACGGAGCCGTACACGTAATTACCAAACTGCACTCTTTGCAGAATGAAAATGCAACTTTATATTATGAAATTACTGATACCGGAATTGGAATCCCCGAAGATAAACTGGCAAGTGTTTTTGACAATTTTTCCCAAAGTTCCATAGAAGTAAATCGAAAATATGGCGTCACGGGGCTAGGATTAACTATTATAAAAAAATTAATTAAAATACTGGGTGGCCAAATTAAACTAAAAAGTACTGTAGGAGAAGGATCTACATTTTCATTCCTGCCGGACTTTAAAATAAGTGAGCAACCGTTACAAGAGGAAACCAAACCAAAAGCAAACTATGATTCTAAATTATTATATAAAAAAAAACTTTTGGTAGAGGACAATAAAATTAACCAAATGATCACTAAAAAGATGCTGATCAATAAAGGAATCATTTGTGAATTAGTTGACAATAGGGAAGATGCCATTGATTTAGTTCGGAAAAACAAATTTGACTTGGTTCTTATGGACGTTCATTTACCGGGTATCAACGGCACGATCGCTACAGAATTGATTAGAATATTTGATAAAACCACCCTCATCATAGCGTTTACGGCGATCACATTGCATGAAAACCGCAAAATGCTCTTGTCTTTTGGAATGAATGAAGTCATTACAAAACCGTTCGCCCCAGAGGAATTTTACATAACAATCGCTGAATACATCTAGTCATTAATAGTTTAAAATCAATTCTTTAATAAGACTCCTCACTTGCGGTTCAGCTTTTTTTGCTGCTTCCAATACTTCATCGTGTGAAATAGTGCCAATACTTTCTTCATTACCCATATCCGTAATTACAGAAATTCCAAAGGTCTCCAGATCCATGTGACGGGCCACAATTACTTCAGGAACGGTTGACATCCCAACACAATCTGCACCAAGAATCTTGACCATTCTATATTCAGCCAAAGTTTCAAAAGTAGGCCCTTGAAGCCCCAGATAAATTCCTTCATGAACCTCGATATGAAGTTGCTTAGCTAATTCAGTCGCTTTTGCAATCATTTTTCTCGAATACGGCTCACTCATATTTACAAAACGAGGCCCAAAACGTTCGTCATTTTTCCCACGTAAAGGGTGCTCCGGCGTCATATTGATATGATCCGTAAGCATCACAATAGAGCCTACTTTATAAGCCGGATTCACACCGCCTGATGCATTTGAAACCACTAATTTCTCAATCCCTAAAAACTTCATCACTCGCACCGGAAAAGTCACTTCAGTCATCGAATAGCCTTCGTAAAAATGAAACCGTCCCTGCATGGCCACTACTTTCTTACCGCCTATTGTTCCAAAAACCAAGGCCCCTTTATGACCTTGTACCGTCGATACAGGGAAATTTAAAATTTCATTGTAGGGCAGTGTATATTCTACCTTCATTTCATCGGTAAAACTCCCTAATCCTGATCCTAAAATCACACCATATTCTGGCGTAAAATCAATTCTTTGCTTAATGTAACTAACGGTTTCCTGTACTTGTTCCCACATAATCTGTAATTGTTTTATCAAAATTTTCACTCCCGGAAATAAAAGTACTTTTTATAGGCAGATAAAAGAGTTGTCCGCTTGGTAAACTTCCTTTCAATCGCATATAATCTTTTTCGGTAGTGATAATCATGTTGTTTTGAGCTAACTTTTTAATTTCTAAAATGTCTTTATCGGTAAAATTATGATGATCCGGAAAAGACAAACAGACCTCATTAGTATCCTTAAAATAGGCGAAAAATGGTTCCGGTTTTGCAATTCCTGCCACTAGTACCTTAGCAGCATCTTGAATTTCATTCCCCTTTATCTTTAAATTTTCACCATAAATATAACCATCGTATGCTATAAAAGTAAAGTATAATTCTTGATTTTTACCAACTTTTAGCCTCTTTTTAATGTCATCCTGCTCCTCAAATGAAAGGTTATGAGGACATTTAGTCACCATAATCACATTCGCTCTTGCCGCTCCGCTTTGGCTTTCGCGTAAATTCCCGGTTGGCAACATACAATCATCCGAATATAAATCACCATAAGAAGTCAATAAAATATAAAAACCCGCTTTTACTTTTCGATGTTGAAAAGCGTCATCAAGCAAAATCACTTCTGGTTTTATGGATTGCGAAAGCAATTGCTCTATTCCATTTTTTCTGTCGGCATCAACCGCAACTTGAATCGATGGGAATTTTTGATAAAACTGAAAAGGTTCATCTCCCAAGGTTTCTGCATTCGAAGTGGCTTCTGCCAAAATAAAACCTTTAGATTGCCTTTTATAGCCTCTACTTAGTGTAGCAATTTTATATTTATCCGAAAGCAAACGAATCAAATATTCAATTTGGGGCGTTTTTCCGGTTCCTCCAACACTAAGATTCCCAACAGCAATAATGGGCAATTCAAACGAGTATGATTTTAAAACCCCTTTATCGAAAAGAAAGTTTCGAATACACGTTACTAAACCATACAAAACGGCAAAAGGGAATAGTAATTTTCGAAGTAAATTCATTTTACGAAAGTAGAATAAATTATCTTTGATTTAAAAATCTAACACAGATTTCACAAATTTTCGCAAATTAAAAATAACTTTGAATCTGTGTATAAATATATATCTGTGTAAATCAGAGTCAAAAACATGAAAATCAAAGAAATAATAGACGTACTCGAAGAAATGGCGCCACTCGCCTATGCTGAAGATTTTGACAATGTAGGACTATTGGTTGGCGATCAGGAAACGGAGGCTACAGGTATTTTAGTTTGCCATGATGCTTTAGAAAATATAATTGACGAAGCGATTGCAAAAAAATGCAATCTGGTGGTTTGTTTTCATCCCATCTTATTTTCTGGATTGAAAAAAATAACGGGTAAAAACTACGTGGAACGCGCTGTTATCAAAGCCATAAAAAATGACATAGCTATATATGCCGTTCACACTGCGCTAGACAATCATCAAGAAGGTGTAAATAAAATATTTAGTGATGCATTAGGATTAATACATACTAAAATCCTGATTCCAAAGCAAAACTTCATTCGGAAATTAGTAACCTACACGATTCCTAAAAATGCGGAAGAAGTACGAAATACCCTCTTTGACGCAGGAGCGGGAACGATTGGGAATTATGCTAATTGCAGTTTTAATTCGAAAGGAATTGGAACCTATATGGGAAACGAGCACAGCAATCCGCAAGTTGGAGAACGATTTGAATTTGTACAAGGTGACGAAATCAAAATCGAAGTCACTTTCGAAAAACA
This sequence comes from Flavobacterium sp. GSP27, assembly GCF_003970395.1. Taxonomy (NCBI): domain Bacteria; kingdom Pseudomonadati; phylum Bacteroidota; class Flavobacteriia; order Flavobacteriales; family Flavobacteriaceae; genus Flavobacterium; species Flavobacterium sp. GSP27. Next base: position 32,812 of record NZ_RYDP01000011.1, read on the forward strand.
TTTAGAAAAAAAAATCCTGAAAGCCTTATTCAATAGCCACGCCTATGAGGAAGTGGCCTATGAAATTTATGAATTGCAAAACCAACACCAAAATATTGGCTTAGGCATGATAGGCGAATTAAAAAATCCCATGAATGAAAAAGAGTTTCTGCTTTTTGCAAAAGAAAAAATGGAGTGCGGCGGAATTCGGCATTCCGGTTTTACAGGTGCAACAATTAAAAAAGTAGCTGTGCTTGGCGGAGCGGGAAGTTTTGCCATAAAAAATGCAATTCAGGCCGGAGCAGACGCCTATTTGACTGCCGATTTGAAGTACCATCAATTTTATGAGGCCGAAAACAAGTTGCTTTTGGCCGATATAGGACATTTTGAAAGCGAACGTTATACAAAAAATTATATTGTTGAGTATCTTCGGAAAAAAATCCTTAATTTTGCAGTTATTTTATCAGAAGAAAATTCAAATCCAGTTAAGTACTTATAGAATATGGCGAATACGAAAGAATTAAGTGTTGAGGACAAGTTAAGAGCAATTTATGATTTACAACTTATTGACTCTAGAATTGACGAAATCAGAAACGTAAGAGGAGAACTTCCTTTAGAAGTAGACGATTTAGAAGATGAAGTTGCAGGTTTAAGCACCCGTTCAGAAAAACTGAAAGGAGAACTCGAAGTTGTTGAGGATCTAATCAAAGTAAAAAAGAATGCAATTGATGAGCACAAAGAGTCCATCAAAAAATATACTAAGCAACAAGAAACGGTTCGTAACAACCGAGAATTTAATTCGTTGACTAAAGAAATTGAATTTCAAGAATTAGAAATTCAGTTGTCTGAAAAACAAATTAAAGAAATGAAAGCTTCAATCGAACACAAGAAAGAAGTAATTTCTAGTTCTAAAGAAAGATTAGAAGCGAAGTCAAATCACTTAAAGCATAAAAAATCAGAGTTAGACGCCATTATGGCAGAAACAGCTAAAGAAGAAGCGTTCTTAACTGAGAAATCACAAGAATACCAAGCTTTAATAGAAGAACGATTGCTAAAAGCATACACTAGAATCCGAACAAGTGTTCGCAATGGTTTAGCTGTTGTTTCTATCGAAAGAGGAGCCTCTGCAGGATCTTTCTTCACGATACCCCCACAAACACAGGTAGAAATTGCTTCCAGAAAAAAAATCATTACTGATGAACACTCCGGAAGAATATTAGTCGACAGTGTATTGGCTGACGAAGAAAAAGAGAAAATGGAACAATTGTTTTCTAAATTCTAATTATAGTTAAGTCCCGATACCAATCGGGACTTTTTTTTTATGAAAAAAATACTTTATTATCTGTTTACTAAAACTATTGGATTATACGTAAATTTATTAAGCTACGTATTTCTTGACAAGGCAACCCAACTTGCTTATTCTCTTTTTAGCGAACCCCGAGAAGGCAGGCTTACTGCTGCAAAACTTCCTAAAATACTACAAGAAACAGCTGCGGAAACTTTTCAGCATAACGGACACGACATTCAAACCTATACTTGGAAAGGAAATAATACTGTAATACTCCTCGTGCATGGATGGGAAAGCAATGCCTCACGCTGGAAAAAAATGGTACCCTATTTAAAAAAATCCGGTAGTACAATCATAGCAATCGACGCTCCTGCTCATGGCTTATCAAGTGGAAAGGAATTTAATATTCCCCAATATGCTAAATCTATTGATTTTATAGTTCAAAAATTTAAACCGCAATACCTAATTGGCCATTCCTTAGGAGGAAAAACCTGCTTGTATTATCAATCTGTTTATCAAAACAACACTATTGAGAAAATGGTGATTTTAGGATCGCCGAGTGATTTCAAAATCATTCTCGATAATTATATTGCAATGTTGAGTTTAAACTCTAAAATTTCAAAAGGACTTGAAGCACATTATCTACACCATTTTAAACTAAAACTTGAAAAATTCTCAGCCAAGCATTTTGCTACTAAAATAAAAACAAAAGGATTAATCGCTCATGACACTAATGATACAGTTGTTTTATTTGAAGAAGGAAAAAAAATAGCCAGCACCTGGAAAAATTCTATTTTCATTGAAACTAATGGGTTAGGGCATAGCATGCATGACGATGGGTTGTATAAAAAAGTCTCCCGCTTTTTATTTGAAACGGAGTAGAACAAACACCATCAGAATAGTATGATCGTTATGCCATTTCTGCTTTGTCCAAATGACAAAGATTATACAAAACTCCTATAACTATTTCCAAATTCATTACTTTTGTATCATGGAAGAAAATCTAAAACGACTCAATAAATTCATAGGAGAAACCGGGTATTGCTCCCGCCGCGAAGCTGACAAAATCATTGCAGAAGGTCGTGTAACCCTCAATGGAGTCGTACCGGAATTAGGAACCAAAGTTTCTCCCCATGATGAAGTGCGTATTGACGGCAAACTAATCCGTGAGAAAAACGAAAAACCTATTTATCTTGCTTTCTACAAACCGGTAGGAATCGAATGCACTACAAATCTGGAGGTTCGCAATAATATTGTAGATTACATCAATTACCCCAAACGTATATTCCCTATAGGACGATTAGACAAAGCCAGTGAAGGATTGATTTTTATGACCAATGACGGCGATATCGTCAATAAAATACTACGTGCAAGAAACAATCACGAAAAAGAATATACCGTAACGGTCAACAAACTCATCACCGATCGTTTTATTGAAAAAATGGGAAATGGCATACCAATTTTAGACACCGTCACCCGAAAATGTAAGGTAGAAAAAATTAGTTCTACCATTTTTAAAATCGTGTTGACACAAGGTTTAAACCGTCAAATTCGTAGAATGTGTGAATACCTGGGGTATGAAGTTACGGCATTAAAACGCATCCGAATTATCAATATTTCGCTGGACATTCCTGTGGGTCGTTTCCGTGATTTGACTGATGCCGAAATCAAAGAATTAAACGAACTCATCGAACCTTCGATCAAAACCGAAGAAGCCAGTTTACCAAAAACAGAAGTACCAAAAAGAAGAACGGAATTTATCAAAAGAGATGATCCTAGATTTAAAGGACGAGGCGATTATTAAACAAAAAAAATCCCATTCACATCTGAATGGGATTTTGCTTTTACTTACTAGTTACAAATTCATAATACAACGCTTTAGACAAAAAAGAATTGGATTGCATGCGACTAATTTCCTTCTCTCTTGTAAGTTCAATGTATTGACCTTTTAAATTATTTCGTAAAAAATAGGCTCTACGTATTTCATCATTAAAATTTAATCCGGATAAAAACATAGGCTCTACCCCTTTGTTTACTGAAATGTTATAATTTGTAATTAGATTCCCCCAATTCACAAAACTGCATAAAAGAATCGTTCCGTAAAAATACCAAACCATTTGACTGAAAAGATAGGCATTCGTTTTTTGATTTATAATTTTTAAAAAGGTAAAAATTAATCCAATAATTGCCAAAATCAGAAAAGCAAATACACCCACTCTTTTATAGGTAAAACCAAAATTAGAAATATATTCGGAGTTTTTGATGAGCGTACTAATAATTAAAATTCCATTTAGAAGAATCCAAATTTTAGCTAATCGTTTCAAATTATTTGCTTTTACATCAAAATTAAATCCTCCTTTAAAATAAAACAAGACCACACCTACCGCCATAACAATAGAAAAAATGACAGCATTTACTCTTTCGTGAGTAGCTGCGCTTAATGTGGATGTTTGAATTGTTTCAAAAAACTGCTCGTAGTTGTAGGTCGCTATAAACACCAAAAGCATAACATTCAAAAGCACTAAGGTAATCTCGCCACTCTTTCTTTCGAAATCCAAATCAAGAAATGAAAATGAATTTAGATTTTGCATTTTGGCTTCATCATTAAAATCATTGTCCAGTAAATCATTCTTTTTATAACAAACCTCCGGAATCCAATAATTCCATAAAGTGAATGAAATAAAAAAACCTAAAACGGTCAGTACAAATACTTGCCAAGGATCTATATCTAAATAATAATCAGTAAAGAAAGAGGAAAAATGATCGCTTCCAAAAGAATATACAATTAAGAATAACCCAAGAAATAGGACTGGAATAACAAAATAAGCAATCAGTTTTTTAGCAAAACCGTTGTTTATTTTTGGCTTAGGAAGATATTGGCTGAACATAAATATGCGCCCTAACGAAGCGATTCCGTTGATAAACACCAAAGGAAGAGCCTGTAACAATTTAAGTTTTGGCTCCTGAGTTTTGAATTGTAAAAAAATAATCGACAAAGCCATGGCAAAAAATGATGAAAGGTCTCCATACCAGGCAAATGCAAAGCAAGACATAACCGATGTCACTACTAAAAGCAAATGCATCCTGCTGGTGAATTTCTCTTGAAAAAAATAACATATTAAGGCGGTTTGCACCATCCCGAAAATGGCCCAATTGAGACCCAAATCCTCGTTGTAAAAAAGCAGTGTAAAAACCAAACTACTGGTTAAAATAAAATGTAATTTTTTCATAATAAAATTTAAAGTACTTTGTAATTCAAAGTACAAAGTTAAAAAAACGAGTTATTTGGATTTGATTAATTTTTCAAGACTATTCAAGTGCGAAACAAAAGCAACTCTACCCCTATTGGTAACGCGATATGAGGTTTTTGGTTTTTTACCGAAAAATTCTTTTTTTATCTCTATGTATCCTGATTTTTCCAATGCCGAAGAATGACTCGCTAAATTTCCATCTGTGCTATTCAATAACGATTTCATTTCAGTAAAATCAATCCAGTCGTTTACCATCAGAACAGACATAATACCTAATCTGACTCGACTTTCGAAGCTTTTATTTAATGTGTCAATGATTCCCATTTCTATTTATATTTTTTGAACATAACTAATCCGTATAGAACATGCAAAATTCCAAATCCTATTGCCCAAAAAACAAGTCCAAATCCAAGATAAAAAAGGGAAATACATCCTAAAATAATCTCACATATACCCAAGTATCTTATATCCGAAAAAGTATATTTTCCAGCATTAACAAGTGCTAAACCATAAAATAATAAAGTAACAGGAGCAATTAAAGCAAATAATTGATGGTATAAAAGTGCTGTACAAAATACGCCTCCAACTAATAAAGGAATCGCTAGATTTAGTACCATCTTCTTTGTAGTAGTAGTCCAAACCGGCAAATCAAACTTTTTACTTTTTCTCAAAGTAAAAAACATACCGGATCCCAATGCTAAGATCAAAATCACCAAAGCAATGAAAACTAATTCGGTTATTAAATCATAGCTATACATCTTTTGACTACCATCAAAATATTCAATACCATTATTTTTAAACAATTGATACACATAAAATGATCCCGCTAATGCAAATAACCCGGCAAATACTCCTGACAGGCCACTTAATGAAATAAATCTGGAAGAGCGCTCCATCATGGAACGAATATGCGATAAATCTTCTTGATGTTTTTGGCTCATAAATAAAGTACTTTGGAATACAAAGTTAGTTATTATTTTAGATTTTAAAATATAAACCGATTTAATTTTAATACAATTTACAGAATAAATGTTTATTAAATGGAAATGTCTTCTATTTAAAGGAAAAGATTAGTGTCAAAAATTTCGTTTTCTACAAATCTATTTTGAGCCCGCATCCCAACCTCTTTTAATCGAACCAATAGTAGAATCCCAGTCGTAGATTGTTTCGGTAATAAAAAAGGTAGCAAATCCTAAGAAAAATATTTTTATATCTCTATTTGTAATTTTCATTTTTATTGTATTTAATAATTTTTCTCAACATATAAACTATTCTATCAAAGACATAGAAGAAATAAGATTATAAATATTAATGACGTTATTTTTTTATAATTTCCATTCAACATCAACTCTTCAAAATAAAAAAGGAGGTTATCAAAATTAACTTTTAATAATCTCCTTTTGTATAAGTACATTATCTATTTTACTTTTTCAGAGACTGTTCCGCCTTTGGCACTGGAAACGTTTACCGTTGCTCCTGAAGGATTTCCTTTAACGATCCATCTTACTTTTACATTACCCATCCCTTCAATAATAGGTACTGCAATGGTCTCTGGACTGAATTTTTGTTCTGTAAATAAATTCAAATCTTCGTTTTGAACTGTCATACCCGCTACAACGGTACTACCCGCTAAACTGATATAATTAGGACGCTCTATCTTGTTTTTTACATCATGTCGCGAATGGGTTGGAATGATCCTTGTATTCATAATTGTGGCAGTCACTGCAACTAAATCCCCTGAAAGCTTTTCAGTTTCAATACCTACAATTTCTAATTTTGGAGTCTGATACGCATGGTACAATGAAAACGCCATGTTTCTGTGTGCATCTTCCTGAATCATAAACCCCGGATGATTCCGAATGTAATTCTTTTTAGGACCTCCTATTTCAATATCGCCAAACTGCGGATGATTAAACGCCTTCCATTCTACATAGCCATCACCAAACAACAGGTATTTATCAAATTCATTGAATTCATCATTATCCCATCGTCCAGCAGTATTTTTTTGGTTAAATAACTTATAGGAAGTCATCAATTCATTACTAAAAGTAAATATCCCTCGAGTCAAAGACAAAAAATCAATTTCTCCACCATAAACAGTGTACAAGTCTTTGTGAATTACAAAATAATTATAACCGGGAATCATTTTTTCCCCTAACTTTCCAATATTATCGTACACTTCAATATCTTGTGGAGCAAATAACGCATCGTCTTCTGCAGCGCCAGGACCTCTTAAAAACATTCCGCCGTAATTATGGTAGCTTTGTGCTCCGGCAATATTGGGATGATTGATAATAAAGGCTTTTATAGCACGGGTTTCAGGAAGTGTACCTGGATAAAACAATGCCCCATTTTGAACATAATTAGGTTGCCAATTCCATCCCCAATCTCGGTTTGGATCATACGTCCCAATCAAATCCTCATTTACTAAACCATCTTTATCGTTATCTAAACCTTCATACCCTAACATTTCATAGTCTCCTATTTCATCTCCTTTGACCTGATACATGCGAGTAGGATATTTAGGATCTGTTTTCCATCGTCCTATTTTTGATTTTCTACGCATCATCACGATATTCCCGTCGTTATCTAAATCATCAAGCGTATCTTCATTCACCAGACCGTCACCATCATTATCAAAAGGACGCATTCCTGAACGAGAGGTATTAGAGTTGTTCGGTTTGTAAATAAAATTTTCCCGCCCGTCAGGACTGATAGTCATTACAATATAAAACACCTTTTCTTTTAATAAAGTATTTATGAATTTAATAGTTTGAAAACTCTCCGCTAAATACCATGCCGTATACATGGCAACCTCAACACCTTGCATTTCATTTGCGTGAATTCCGCCATCGATATAAAAACCAGGCTTGTTTTCAACTTTATCGGAATCGAAATCAGAGATCGTTAATACCCAAAGATCTCTTCCTTCATAGGATTTCCCTACGGATTCCATTTTAACTAAATTTGGATAGGCTTTCACCAAATCTCTTCCTAGCTGAGTCACCTGTGCATAATCATGGTACTGATCCCAAGTCATTTTTACTTTGGGATTAGCAGGGGAACCAATGGCACGGATGCCATTTAAATCTTGTGGAGCAATACCATTTTTTTGAGCATTAGTAACCCAAAAAATAAAACTGAACAAGCTGAATAGTATGTATTTTTTCATTTTTTTACTTTTTATCGGTGAGGATTCAATATCCTTTTTTATTTTTTTGAAGTCAACTTATTATTTCAAATCAGCAATTACCTCTTTAAATCCTGCAGTGGCACAACCTGTAGTGATCGTCACTTTTCCTGTACCTGAAATCAGCCATGAATATTCCTCTGATTCATCCGCTTGCATACTATTACGGATAAAATATTTCCTGCCAGAAACCATGATTTGATTTTTTTGGAGTAGAATTTCTGTTTTCATTTTAGAAACAAATCGGATTTTATCTCCTATTTCAGTATAAGTAGGCAGCAACCCTTTATTGGCCACTTTTATAGTGACGCGGTATAAGTTCTCCTTTATCTTTTCTACTTCGGGAACATTTGTTTCAATTTTTGGCATGGCTGCCAAAAGTTCTTCCACAAAAAGCACATGTTTATTCGCTGTTTCTTCTAAAAATTTCACAGGTGGATTGTTCAGAGCATAAGGGATAAAACCTCCTACTTCTACTTTTTGATTTGGAAAATCAGGATGTTTAATAACTGACCAGTCAACAAAAACATTTTTTATATTTTGGCTATCAGCCCATTTTAAAAAAGAGACTTCTGAATTCAATTCCTCTTTATCTTTTTCTGCTGGCTTTTCTAATTTAGAATACAGCGAATCTTTTTTAGCCTCTACTTTAGGAACCCACCAGCCTGGTGTTGAAAAACTGAATCTCCCTGCATGGAAATAAGCGGTTTGCGCAAAATTTCCTTTGGTCATCGGCATTTTAGGGCCGCCTTTGATTGTCGCTTTTTGGGTATATAATTTAGAAACCTGCTCTGCTGCTTTACTATCTTTTTCTAACCATCCTTTAATAATTCTAGAACTAGCTAACTTACTATCATACTTTGGAGTCTCAGATAAATTATTGTGCATCCCAAAAGTAAGTACACCATAAATATTCTGATTCAAATATAAAAAATCAAGAAGTGCCCTGGTTTCTGGCTCAGAAGCTACATAAACTCCTGCCCCTTTTTCGAAAGCAGGATAATCAAAAGTAAAATTTTTGTCGATATTGACTCCTTCTGAAAAATCTTCATTAAACATTCCGTCTTTATCGGTATCAATTCCCTCTGAAATTAAAACATACTTGCCAACCTGATTTTTTGTTGGATCTGCTTTTATTAAAACACGGGAATCCTCTGGGCTTTCAATGAAACTTCCTGTTACATCTTCAATCCGAAGTTGCGTAATTAAACCATCTTTATTTAAATCTTCAAAAGGGTCTTCGCCTATTTTACCGTCTCTGTCATCATCTGTTTTGGTATCGTTACCGCGCTTTTCCATTTTTACAGCACCAAAAGCAGCATCTATGGCATCCGGATTTACAGCAGGAACAAAATAAATCGTTTTTTCTTTTAAAATCGCAACTAACTTGTCGTTTTTCAATACGTTATCAATCATTTTTAAGGTGATCTGTGTACCAGCACGGTATTTTCCGTCAAGCCCGGCTGTGATAAGCAAAGCTGGTTTTGGAGTGGTTGATTCGGAAATTGTTACTACCCATATTTCTCTGCCTCCACTACTTTTACCAATTGATTTTACAGTGCAATATTTACTTTTGGCGTCAAGCTCTTTTAGACTTTTAGTAAGGTTTTCATAGCTCAGGTAGTCCTTTTGAGCGTGAGTGATACCAAAACAAAGTACGAATAAAAACAGTAATTTTTTTCTCATTAGATAGTAATTTATTTGAGAAATAAATGTAGTTTATAAATTTGGCCTATCCTAAATTATGCGAAAAATATTTCATAAAGCCATCATTAACAAGGCGCTTTAACTCTAAAAAAGACCATTATTTGGTGTATACAGCTATTATTTAACCCTAAACATAGTATTATACTTTTATTTCAAAATCATTATTTTGGAAAATTAAAACTTTTTGATACACTATTAAAGTAAATCCATAGTCTCAGGAATAGTGAAATTTAAAGTTGAAATCTATTTCTATCAAAACCATCTTTTTCTTTTGAACAAAAACACACCAAAAGCAGATAATAAAACAGATACAGAAATGACAATCCAGATTCCATAACGATTGTCTTCTAAATCATTAGGCACATTCATTCCGTACAAACTGGCAATCAATGTTGGAATCATCAGAATAATCGAAATCGAAGTCATCTGCTTCATAATCGCATTCATGTTATTAGAAATCACAGAAGCGTACGCATCCATAGTTCCCGTTAAGATGTCGCTATAAATATTAGTGGTTTCCTGTGCCTGACGCAATTCAATTTCAACATCCTCCAGTAAATCTAAATCAAAATATTCTTTTTGGGACTTTATATTCTTGATTCGATGCAATAGGATATCATTCCCTTTCAAGGATGTCATAAAGAATACCAAACATTTTTCTATTTGAAGCAACGCTTGTAATTCTTCATTTTTAATTGACTTTTCTAAATTGTCCTCGGCTAATCTTATTTTTTGATTGACTTGCTTTAAATATTTCAAAAACCAAACACTGGAGGAAAGTAATAATTTGAGCACTAAATCGAAGTTGTCTTTAATATTGATGTTCTTGCGTTTGGTATAGGTTACAAAATCAGTAAGCATTTCCGTTTTATGAAAACTGATGGTAATACAAACTTCTCCTTTAAAAACAACTCCAACAGGAATCGTATGAAAAGGCAACTTCACATCATTACTTTTCACAGGAATTCGCATGATAATCAAAGTCCAACCATTTTCAATTTCTATCCTTGGTCTTTCGTCAATATCTTCAATGTCGTTATAAAATGCTTCGGGAATTTGTAATTCGTCGAGTAAATATTTTTTTTCGGCTTTGGTAGGACATTCAATATTTATCCAGCAGTTTGGAGTCCATTCAGCGGTGGCAATTAATCCGTTATTGTTTTTGTAAAAAGCTTTCATTTCAAAAATTCTATAGGTTTATGTACAGCCTCTTGAAAATCGTTCAAGCGCTATATTAGTTCAACATTTCCGAATAATAATCGTCCATTTTAAAGGGTTTTTTAAGTGGTACAAAAGTATTCTTTAAATTCTATTTCTGCTTCAATTATCAGAATTTTATACATTTTTAAACTAAAAAAAGCCTTAAACTGGTGTCTAAGGCTTTCAATCAAAACTATTTTCTCTTTATTTATTTCTTTTCATTTCCCGTGCCAAAAGCGTATTTTTCAATAACATTGCAATGGTCATAGGTCCTACTCCACCCGGAACCGGAGTAATAAACGATGCTTTTTTACTTACATTTTCAAAATCAACATCACCGGTAATCACATATCCTTTTGGATGTGAACTATCTTCCACTCTGGTAATACCCACATCAATAACCACAACACCTTCTTTCACCATATCTGCTTTTAGGTAATTAGGAACTCCTAAAGCCGTAATAATGATATCGGCATTTTTAGTGTATTCTTCTATGTTTTTGGTTCTACTGTGCGTAAGAGTTACAGTTGAATCCCCTGGATAACCTTTGCGACTCATCAAAATACTCATTGGTCGACCCACAATATGGCTTCGCCCAATAACGACAGTATGCTTGCCCGCTGTTTCTACTTTGTAACGTTCTAACAATTCCATTATTCCATAAGGCGTTGCGGGCAAAAACGTTTCCATTTCTAAAGCCATTTTTCCAAAATTGGTTGGATGAAATCCATCCACATCTTTATCAGGATCAATAGCCATCAGGATTTTCTGCTCGTCGATGTGTTTGGGCAAAGGCAATTGAACAATGAAACCGTCTAATTCATCATCTTCATTGAGGTCTTTGATTTTTGCCAATAATTCAACTTCCGAGATGTCTTCCGCTAAAGAAACCAATGTAGATTCGAATCCTATTTGTTGACATGATCTTACTTTGCTGCCAACATAAGTCAAACTTGCGCCGTTTGATCCAACAAGAACCGCTGCTAAATGGGGCACTTTCTGCCCGTCAGCTTTCATTTTCTGCACTTGAATAGCAATCTCGCTTTTTATATCTTCCGCAGTTTTTTTTCCGTCTAGTAATTGCATTTTTATTTAGTTTAATGTATTAAAGCCGAAAGTCTTAAAGTCATTACAACTTTAAGACTTTCGGCTTTTGACTCATTTTATCTCATTCCTGGCATTCCACCTTTCATACCACCCATCATTTTCATAAGGTTTTTACCTCCTGGCCCTTGCATCATTTTCATCATCTTGCTCATTTGTTCGAACTGTTTCATCAATTGATTCACCTGTTCGATTTTGGTACCGGAGCCTTTAGCAATTCGGGCTTTTCTTTTCACGTCAATTAGAGCCGGCTTGCTCCTTTCAACTGGAGTCATCGAGTGAATAATGGCTTCAATATGTTTGAAAGCATCGTCTTCTATTTCCACATCTTTCATGGCTTTTGAAGCACCTGGTATCATTCCAACCAAATCTTTCATATTACCCATTTTCTTTACTTGTTGAATTTGAGAAAGGAAATCATCAAAACCGAATTCATTTTTGGCAATTTTCTTTTGTATTTTTCGTGCTTCTTCTTCATCAAATTGCTCTTGGGCTCTTTCGACCAAAGACACAACATCTCCCATTCCCAAAATTCTTTCGGCCATACGAATTGGATAGAACACATCAATGGCATCCATCTTTTCCCCTGTACCTACGAATTTAATGGGCTTATTAACAACTGATTTGATCGAAATTGCTGCTCCACCACGCGTATCTCCATCCAATTTAGTCAAAATAACTCCATCAAAATTTAATCTTTCGTTGAAGGTTTTTGCTGTATTCACAGCATCTTGTCCGGTCATTGCATCCACTACAAACAAGGTTTCTTGTGGCTCGATGGCTTTATGAACACGTTCTATTTCGTTCATCATTTCCTCATCGACAGCTAAACGACCAGCAGTATCGACAATCACGACATTGAATCCATTTGCTTTTGCATGTTTGATTGCGTTTTGAGCAATTTCAACCGGATTTTTATTTTCTGGCTCAGAATATACCTCCACTCCTATCGAATCTCCAACTACATATAATTGTTGAATTGCCGCTGGACGGTAAATATCACAGGCCACCAAAAGTGGTTTTTTGTTCTTTTTTGTAAGAAGATAATTCGCTAATTTCCCCGAGAAAGTAGTTTTCCCCGAACCTTGCAAACCAGCCATCAAAATAACCGTTGGATTCCCGGAAAGATTGATTCCGGCAACATCACCACCCATTAATTCTGTCAATTCATCTTTTACTAACTTTACTAGTAATTGTCCAGGTTGAAGCGTTGTCAATACATCCTGTCCAATTGCTTTTTCTTTTACTTTGGTGGTAAAATCTTTGGCGATTTTAAAGTTGACATCCGCATCAAGCAAGGCTCTTCGAACTTCTTTCAACGTTTCGGCTACATTTACTTCCGTGATTTTTCCGTGACCTTTAAGTATATGAAAGGCTTTATCTAGTTTATCGCTTAAATTATCGAACATACTTTTTTTTCTCTTTAATTAAGGCGCAAATTTAAGCATTTGATTTTGAAGTTTAAATAGTATTATAAATAAAAAGAGGCTATCTTCTTCAGATAGCCTCTTTTATTATACGATCAATTAACTTTAGATTAATCGTTGTCGTCTAAATCTGTTTCATTTTCTAGTAAATTTTTTATGAAGTCGCCAATATCGTTGTGACTATCTTCATTACCAGTACTAATTTCGATAACTCCGTCTCCATCGGTATCTAATAATAGGCCTTGGTCTGCCAAAGTTGTTAATTTATTCATTAAAGCATCAAGATGTATTTTAATGTTTAAAGACAAATCATTACTGTTGATAGTGAAATCTTTGTTTTGGTCTTCAAAATCCAATTCAAGTTCGGCATCCTCATCGCTCCAGATAATAAATGGTTTCCCATTTATGGTTCCTTTAATCAAATAAGTCTTACCATTCATTTCATCAAGTAAAGTAGATTTTTCGAATTTAAATTCGATTTCCTCATATCTCGCATTCGGAACATTTACAGAAGTAATAAATGGACTTAACGTTAGGTTTGGATCAAGCAAGTCTAATAAAAATGGCCCATTAAGTTTAACGTCATCATATTTAGGATCCATACTGTACATCGCATCTTCCATGTCGGTTTCAAATTCGATATTCCCAATATTAATTTTAAAATCAGTAAAAACTACTGTAGAGGCAGCAGTACGAGAATTTAGAGAAGTCTTAGCTGTTGTAGACACCGCGGAGGCTTTCAAGGTTACATTCCCTCCTGAAGCGGGATCATTTGTACAAGAACTTATTACAAGTGCAAGTAAAGCTAAGATTGAAATTTTTTTCATAATCGTATTTTTAAATTATTAAGTAATTATTAACGCAAAAAATATGCCACTATTACATTCTTTCTGGCACACTAATACCCAATAGTTTAAAGGAAGCCGCTATAGTATCTGCTACTTTTTTAGATAATTGAACTCGGAAAATTTTCTTTTCGAAATCTTCTTCGCCAAGAATAGGAACCGCCTGATAGAATGAGTTGTATTCCCGAACTATATCATAGGTAAAATTTGCAAGCAAAGCCGGACTGTGATGCTGTGCTGCATTTTGTATCACTTCAGGAAACAACGCTAACTGTTTCACCAATTCTTTCTCTTTTTCATGAAGTATTGCAACTTTTGATTTATTCGAAAAATCAAAATTCGCTTTACGAATAATAGATTGAATTCTGGCATACGTATATTGAATAAACGGACCGGTATTTCCGGCAAAATCTACCGATTCTTCGGGATTAAATAGGATTCGCTTTTTAGGATCTACTTTCAAAATATAATATTTCAAAGCACCCAAACCAATAGTTTTATATAGCTCACTTTTCTCTTCCGCAGAATAGGTGTCTAATTTCCCTAAATCTTCTGCTATTTTTTGCGCTGTATCTATCATTTCCTGCATTAAATCATCGGCATCAACAACCGTTCCTTCACGGCTTTTCATCTTTCCAGAAGGCAAATCTACCATTCCGTATGATAAATGAAATTGGTTTTTAGACCAATCAAAACCTAATTTTTTCAAGATAAGAAACAACACTTTAAAGTGATAATCCTGCTCATTTCCTACGGTATAAACCATTCCGCCTACATCTGGATAATCTTTCACACGCTGGATTGCCGTACCAATATCTTGCGTCATATAAACTGCAGTACCGTCAGAACGCAATACAATTTTACGGTCTAAACCTTCGTCCGTTAAATCAATCCACACGGAACCATCCGGATCTTTTTCGAAAACGCCTCTGTCTAAACCAATCTGAACAACATCTTTTCCTAATAAATAGGTATTACTTTCGTAATAATATTTATCGAAATCGACTCCAAGGTTTTTATACGAAATAGCAAAACCGTCATAAACCCATTGGTTCATAGTTTTCCAAAGCGTGATTACCTGTTCATCTCCTGCTTCCCATTTTAGTAACATTTCTTGCGCTTCCAAAATAATTGGTGCTTGTTTCTTTGCTTCTTCTTCTGTTTTACCTGCGCTTATTAATTGCGCTATTTCTTCTTTGTACTTTTTATCAAAAGCAACATAATAATTACCAACTAATTTATCTCCTTTTAATCCTGTTGATTCTGGAGTTTCTCCGTTTCCGAATTTTTGCCAAGCCAACATCGATTTGCAAATATGGATTCCTCTATCATTAATGATTTGGGTTTTGTACACTTTTTTACCAGAAGCTTTAATAATCTCTGCCACCGAATATCCTAAAAGATTGTTGCGTACGTGACCTAAATGCAATGGCTTATTGGTGTTTGGTGAAGAATATTCCACCATTACGGCTTTGTCTTCAGTCCCGACGCTTCGGGATGGAGTAACGAAACCAAAGCGTAAATCGTCTTTTATTTCATTAAAGAAATCCAAATAATAGTCATCAGAAATAACAATATTTAAAAATCCTGAAACAACATTAAATCGACTCACTTCTACCATGTTTTCGACCAAATAAGTTCCTATTTTATTCCCTAGCTCTACAGGATTACTTTTGACTACTTTCAATAATGGGAAAATAACCACAGTGATATCTCCTTCAAATTCTTTGCGTGTAGTTTGAAATTCTACTTTGTCAATAGCAATGCCAAATATGGCTTGAACCGCTTTTTCGATCGAAGGCGTAAGAATTTGTGATAATGTCATTTTATGTGTTTATTTTAAGGTTACAAATATAGTATTTAATTAGAAAAATCATTTAGAAAATCGATATGGAAACTCATAATAGCATTACTAAAGATTCTATTCTTCAGAAAAGAATTTTTAGTAAATTATAGGATTAAAATTACAAATATGTTTAAAAATACTATTGCATCGTATTAATTTACTTTTTATCGGTTTTTTGTATATTTGAAATATGCAATTAATTAATAATATGAAAAAAATTCAACTCCTGTTTTTATTATTATTTAATGCCGTTTGTTTTTCACAATCGGTAACAATCAATACATCTACTTACACGGCGGATCAATTGATTAATGATATCTTAATCAATTCACCTTGTGTATCCGGAACCAATGTCACTTATAAATCCGGTTCGTTTTATGGCTCAACAAATGGTATTGGTTACTTTGAAAACAGCAATGCAAATTTCCCGTTCGCAAATGGTGTCGTTTTGAGTACCGGAGATGTTAATAAAATTATCAGTCCCAATACTACTATTTTAAGTGATGGTAATTCAGCTTGGCTGGGCGATACTGATTTGGAAAGAAATTTACTTTTTCAATCAGGAATAACTATTAATTCTATAAATGCGAGTTACATTGAATTTGATTTTCAACCAAAAACACCTAATTTTAATTTCTCCTTTGTTTTTGCTTCAGAAGAGTACGGAACCTCCCAATGTAACTTCTCTGATGCATTTGCATTTCTTTTAAAAGATGTAACGGCTGGAAGTTCAAATATAAATTTAGCCGTAATTCCAAATACAACTGTTCCGGTTTCTGTGGAGACAATAAGAGATGATGCCTATAATCAGAATTGTCCTTCTGCCAATCCTAACTATTTTGGAGCTTTTAACGGCAGTGGATTTGGTCCTGCAATAAATTTTAATGGACAAACTGTTTCAATGTTAGCTTCAGCGACCGGTTTAGATATTAACCATATTTATCGCATCAAATTAGTTATTGCCGATGGAGGAAATAATACAGGTTATGATTCTGCCATTTTTTTAGAAGCAAATAGCTTTAACATCGGACAAGATGTATTAGGATTTGATTACACTGTGGCGAACAATACTGCTATTTGTCCTGGAAATACTTTACCAACATTATCTGCAATGGGTTTAAGTCCCGGAACCACTTTTGTATGGAAAAAACAAGGAATAGCATTTTTTCCGGCACAAACAGGAGAAACATTAGACCTCAACACAATTACTCCACTGGTTAGTTCCGGAATTCATACCTACAGTGTCACGTATAAAGAACCTGAATGCATCGCGGTTACCGATGAAATCATTATAGAAATTTATCCTAAGATTGGTGTATTAAATACCGTTCCTAACATTTACGCCTGTGATACCGGAGCTTCATCCTCTGATTTTGATTTAAATAAAAACAGCATAATCATTCTAGCCGGCGTTAACCAATCGTCCGGAACAGCTGGTGTTTTAGATGATTTGCCCGCAGACACTATTATTTCCTATCACCTAACTAATGGAGATGCCATTGGGAATACTGGCACAGTACCAATCCTTCAGACGATTGCGAGTATTGAAAGTGGCAAGCAAATTTTTGTCAGAATTCAAAACCCAAATACATTATGCTATGAAATCAGGTCTTTCCAATTGCTTATTGTTCCGCCACCACAAATTGCAAATACCCCGGCAGCTGCAACATTATGCTCCAGAAATTTATCTGAAAGCCCTTTAAAAGCTAATTTCAATTTGACGTCACAAATTGCATCGATCATAGGTTCTCAAAATACCTCGGACAAGATACTTACTTTTCACTCCTCATTAGTAGGAGCTAATAACAATGCAAACATCATAACTCTAAATTCGAGCAACCAATTGTTATCGCCAAGTGCAACGTTGTGGGTGCGTTTACAAAATATTACAAATCCTAATTGTTATGTTGTTACTAGTTTTCAATTATTAGTATCTCCATTACCTAAAGTCGATGTATTAAACGATGTGTTTGTTTGTACGTCTTATACCTTACCTGTATTGCTAAATGCCGGAGCACAATATTGGACTGGAACTAGTGGAACTGGAACACAACTTTTTGCCGGAAACGTGATATCTACAACGACAACTAATTTATATGTTTTCAATCAATCCGGAGTGTGTACCAACCAAGATTCTTTTAATATTACTATTGCAAATTTAAGTACTATCACACCCGCTTCTGAAACCTATTGTACAAAATATAAGCTTCCGCTTTTGCCCTATGGTAAATATTTCACTCAAAGCGGAGGCAGTAGCGCCCCAGGAAACACACAATTAGCTGCTGGATCCACAATAAATACTCCGGGAATAAACAGGATATATGTATGGTTTGAGGATACTACGGTTACCCCGTCTTGTACACAAGAAAACCCTTTTGACATCACAATAATACCCTTTACTGCATTGCCGAATTATGTAAATCAATTTGCATGTACATCCTATATCCTGCCGGCGGATCTCAATGGCGGCGTCTACTATACAGGCAGTAGCAAGAGCGGATCTCTTTTGTCTGCAGGAACAGTAATAAATACAACTACTCAAATCTACGTCTATAAAGAAACAGCTACGTCTCCAAAAAATTGTGCTGATGAAAAAACATTTAAAGTTTTTATTAATCTATTAAGCATAACGCCTCCAACAGATGTAAATTCCTGTTCTGCCTACAAACTGCCTGCATTAACAGTAGGAGAATATCGAACTGCTCCTGCGGGTGGCGGAACAGTTATTCCTGCCGGAACATTCATTAATGCCACTACAACACTTTGGTTTTATGTCACAGGTCAAACGTGTACCGATAATTTAGATTTTACCATTACGGTAAATATTACTCCTTTACCAGTATTAGCAGATACAGATCCGCATTGCGACGTCTATTATTTACCTGCAGTAGCACATTCAGGAAATTATTTCACGGGAACTTTAGGAACCGGTGCGCTTCGGCCAGTGGGCTATCCTGTAACGACAACGCAAATCATGTATTTTTATGACAAAGCTACTTCCGGACCCTGTTATGTGCAAGAAGAATTCTTAATTACCATTAATAAATCGCCTGCAATTGATGCAAAACCGGTTGAAGTTATTCGATGTGGCCAAAATTATATTTTAGATAATTTGATAAACGGAGAATATTACGAATTTGCAGGCGGACCATCGCCCACAAATCCTGTTTTACCTCCCGGTACCATTTTGAAAACCTCAAAAACAATCTATGTTTATGCTCCTGCTACCGTCACTAACAGCTGTGTATCGGAATACAGCATATATGTTTTAGTCACTTTTGTAAATGACATAGCAGATCAATATGCCTGCAATAGTTTTAATTTACCAACCATAGTAGGGATTGGAAGTTATTACACCGCTTCAAATGGTCCCTATGGAACTGGAGTGCAATTACTGCCTCCTTATTCCCCAATAACTACCACAGCAACGCTTTTTGTATATGTAGAAAACAACAATAGAGTTACCTGCATTGATGAAGACCCTTTTATTGTCACCATTTATAACACTCCAATTATAACACCTATTACTCCTGTAACCAGATGTGAATCTTTTGAACTTCCTTCGTATACAGCTCCTGTAACACGATATTTCACTAATCCAGGTGGTCCAGGAAGCAACAACACTGAAAAATTCCCAGGGGATTTCATCACTGTTTCAACCACTATTTATGGCTATGCCCAATCAGGAACATCAGCAACAGTGATTTGTCCTGCCGAAAAACCGATGGTAATTACTATCACCAAAAAACCAAAACCAGTCCTTATCGTTCCTACCATTTGTATCGATATTGATACCGGAATCACTACCGATGCCTTGATTGAAAGTGGATTTACTGCACCACAATATTCCTTTGAATGGAAAAGTGAAGATGGAACTTTAGTAGGTACAGCTGAGAATTTGTCAACAAATGAACCTGGAAACTATACGCTCACTGTTACGAACTTATCCATTTTTGGCTGTACTGCTGACAGCGTCCCTTTTACGGTTATTGAATCTTCAAAACCAGCCTCTGTAACTTATACAACCAGCGGGTGGTTCACGGACAACCAAACCATAACTGTTATTGCCGTCCCATTTGTAGGTGATGGAAGCAATTTCTTATATTCATTAGATGGAGGTTCCCCTCAAGAGCGTAATGTATTCACCAATGTGAGTTCCGGAATTCATGAAATAACGGTCAGCGATTCCAATTGCGGAACTTTCACCATTCCAGTAACAGTGAAACTTATCAACAGTCCTAAATTCTTTACTCCAAACGGAGATGGATTTAACGATACCTGGAACATCACCGGAATACCAAATCAAGAAAATTTAAAATTATATATTTTCGATCGTTATGGAAAACTATTGAAAGAACTATTGCCTAACGGTTCCGGTTGGGATGGAACTTTCAATGGATATGCACTCCCAGCGGATGATTACTGGTTTTCAATTTCCTATACTGAGGACTCTGTTTTAAAAGAATATAAATCCCATTTTTCTTTGAAACGATAAAAACTTCTCTATTATTTTATAAGGTTTTTATTAATATAAAACCTTTTTTTTTGTTATTTAAATAAAAAAAGCAAAATGCTTGTAACAAACTAGCCTTTCCTTAGTCTACTCTAAATCAAAAGAAACTCATTTTAATAGTTTGTTACAAAAAGAAAAACCCGGAGTATGCCAACTCTGGGTTTTTTGATTTATAAAGTTTTACAGGGATTCTAAATTTGCTTTTATGGCTTGGATCTCCAACTGATTTGCTAGTTCCCCTGCATCAATAATTGCGGAAGAATGATAGAAAATAGCTTTTGTTTTTTGTTTTAATGCGGTAATATTAACAGAACGCAAACCGCCGCCCGGCATAATTATAATTCGGTCAGTTGCTTTTCTAACTAAGGCTGCCAAAACATCGATACCGTCAACTACATTTGTTTCTTGTCCAGAGGTCAAAATGGTTTTAAAACCACATCCGATTAGCGATTCAAGTGCTTGAAATTTATTTTCTACTCCATCAAAAGCACGATGAAACGTACAAGGCAATGGGTTTGCCAAAGCAACTAAATCCTTATTTTGTTGTTCACTGATACTACCGTCTTCGTTTAAAATTCCAAAAACAAAACCATCAACCTGAAGTTTTTTGAATGCCAAGATTTCTGATTTCATTTGTGCCACTTCAGAATCAGAATAAACGAAATTCCCACCACGAGGCCGAATCATAACATTCAAGTCGATGGTGATTTTATCGCGAACAATTTTAGTAAGTTCTAAATCTGGCGTTGTTCCGCCCGCTGTTCTATTGACACACAATTCAACCCTGTCAGCACCACTATTTTCAGCAATTATAGCCGATTCTAAATTAAAACAGGCAATTTCCAGTTGTGCTTTTTTCATTTATTTCAAAAAATAATCGGCATCAATTAATCGGTTTCCAGATGTATCATGGACAGCATAGTTGAAACCGCCCTGAATGCAATACGAGCCATATTCTCCTTTTTTATTTAAGGCAATGAAACCAACTTGGATATCTTTTACATTTTTATTTCTTTTACGGGTCAAATTTACGATTCGGACAACCGCTTCCTCACACGCTTTTTGTGGTGATTTTCCTTGGCGCATCAGCTCAACCACTAAGTGGCAACCAGAAATCCGAATCACTTCTTCTCCATGTCCTGTGGCCGTGGCCGCACCAATTTCATTGTCTACATACAATCCAGCGCCAATAATCGGGGAATCACCCAAACGTCCGTGCATTTTAAAAGCCATTCCGCTGGTGGTGCATGCGCCAGAAAGATTACCGTCAGCATCCAATGCAATCATCCCAATGGTATCATGATTTTCAATATTGGCAATGGGTTTGTATTGGCTGGTTTTCAACCACTCTTTCCATTCTTTTTCAGATTCTTCCAACAATAAATTTTCTTTTACAAAACCTTGCGACAACGCAAACTGCAAAGCACCATCACCTACCAACATGACATGCTGTGTTTTTTCCATCACAGCGCGAGCCACCGCAATGGGATGTTTTATAAACTCCAAACATCCTACTGAGCCTATATTGGCGTTTTCATCCATGATACATGCATCAAGTGTGACGCGACCGTCTCGATCTGGTCTTCCGCCATAGCCTACGCTCCGTTCCGTAGGATCGGCTTCTGGAATTTTTACTCCGGCTTCGACAGCATCTAAAGCTCGTCCGTTATTTTTTAAAATTTCCCAAGCGGCTGCATTCGCTTGGATTCCAAAATTCCATGTCGAAAGCACAATAGGTTTACTTCCTTTTTTAGATGAAAAATCATTTTCTTCCTCTGGTTTCCCTTTGAATGAATGTAAAGCCATAGCTGCGGAAGCGAAAGCAGCTGTTTTCAAAAAATTTCTACGATTAGTCATTTTGATTGTATTACTATTGGTTGCATCAATTTTGAACTATAAATATAACGGTTCCTCTTTAAATAAAAAAAACCTGCACAATAATTTGCGCAGGCTTAGACTATTTATCAAAGAACAATTGGAATCGACATACGATTTATTGTACTACTATTTACCATTTAATAATCGCGCTTCCCCAAGTAAATCCACTTCCAAAAGCGGCTAATACAACCGTATCTCCTGATTTTATTTTGCCTTTTTCCCATGCTTCAGTCAAAGCGATTGGTATAGAAGCGGCGGTAGTATTACCGTATTTCTGAATATTATTATAGACCTGATCATCGGTCAAGTTGAATTTCTTTTGGATAAACTGTGAAATTCTCAAATTTGCCTGATGCGGAATCAACATATTAATATCCGAAACCTGCAAATTATTCGCTTGTAATCCTTCATTAATTACTTCGCTAAAACGAACCACTGCATTTTTAAATACAAATTGTCCGTTCATGTACGGGAAATAACTCTCATCATCCGGATCATTATCTGCCAAGATATCTGTTATCCAACGGCCTCCCATTCCGGGCGCTTTTACAATTAATTCTTCGGCGTGCTGCCCTTCGGAATGCAAGTGTGTGGATAAAATTCCTTTGGTCAAATCCTCTTCTCTGCTCAAAACAGCCGCTCCTGCACCATCTCCAAAAATTACTGAAACCCCTCTTCCGCGCGAGGTCATATCCAATCCGGTAGAATGAACTTCTGATCCAATTACCAATACGTTTTTATACATGCCAGTCTTGATATATTGATCTGCCACTGATAAAGCATAAACAAATCCAGAACATTGATTTCTTACATCTAATGCGCCTACGGTTCTTAACCCTAAATCCCGTTGCACTAAAACGCCTGGACCAGGGAAATAATAATCAGGGCTTAATGTGGCAAAAACCACAAAATCGATGTCTTCCTTAGCAACACCAGAACGCTCAATAGCAATTTTGGCAGCTTTCACTCCCATAGAAGTCGTCGTGTCTTCTCCTTTTATAATATGTCTTCGCTCCTGAATTCCAGTTCTTTCCTGAATCCATTCATCATTAGTGTCTATAATTTTGGACAAATCGTCATTAGTCACTACGTTTTCGGGAACATAATAACCCAATCCTGCTATTTTTGAATGATACATATATTATTGTTATTTTATTAAAATACGAGTACAAATTTAAAACATACTTGAAAATATGAGCACACAAATTACTACTTTTTTAGCAATTTACAACTTTTATGCTTTTTTGCGCAATTTCTTGTTATACTTACAAATACAATCTGTTGAAGTGCTTAAAAATAATACTATTGTGACCTCATCCGGATCTGACTCAAACGTTAAAAAAAAGTTTTTGTTTCCAAATGTAACAAGATTGATTTATTTTAGACCAATTATTGATACTGCCAATGCTAATTTAAAATCATTCAAATTATGAAGTTAAAAATTCCATTTTTTTTATTTCTTGGACTAAGCTTAACCACTTTTGCACAAGAAAACTTAACCTATCAAAAACCATCTCAGTCCATATTGGATTTAGCGGATTATGAAAGAGCACCTTCAGTATCGATGGATACTAAAAAAGAATACATGTTGCTTACGTACAGAAATACGTATAAATCACTGGACGATTTAAACCAAGAAGAACTGCGTTTGGGTGGATTGCGGATTAATCCAATTACAAATATTTCCAGTACTGTTACATACGTGAACAACCTGAAATTACGCAAAATAAAAGACAAAAATGAAGTACAGGTTACAGGTTTGCCAACGAATCCTCGTATCAGTACTATCGGTTGGTCTCCAAATGATACAAAAATCTCATTTTCGCACACCACAGCTTCCGGAGTAGAACTTTGGGTTATCGATGTTGCTTCGGCGAAAGCCACCAAATTAACGGAAGCAACAGTGAATGCTAATATTGGAAGTCCGTTCAGCTGGATGAATGACAACGAAACTATTTTGGTAAAAATGTTACCAAAAAACAGAGCAGCTCTTTTGGATGCCAAAAAAGATTTGCCAACCGGTCCGATAATTTCAAACGCCGATGGTGTAAAATCGCAGAACAGAACTTATCCGGATATGTTGAAAAACAAGAATGATGAAATCAATTTTGAGAACATCATGACTTCTGAATTGTACAAAGTAAACCTGAACGGAACAGCAACTTTATTCAAAAATGCAGCTATGTATGCGGGAGAAAGTTTTTCCCCTGACGGCAATTATCTAATGCTGACTACGATTCAAAAACCCTTTTCATACATTATCCCGTTGAGTCGTTTTCCTTCAAAATCAGTAATCTATGACAAAGCTGGAAACGAAGTAAAAGTAGTCAATGAAGTGCCGCTGACGGAGATTATTCCTAAAGGATTTATGGCCGTTCGAAAAGGAAAAAGAAACATGAGCTGGAGAACCGACAAACCCGCAACATTAGCTTATGCTGAAGCTTTAGACGGTGGAGATCCTGCAAACAAAGTGGAATTCAGAGATGAAGTTTTTCTTTGGAACGCACCTTTTAATCTTTCCGCTACTTCATTGGTAAAAACACCACAACGCTACGACCGAATAATTTGGGGAAATGATACCGTGGCTATAATTACAGATGAATGGTATGATACCCGTAATACCAAAACGTATGTAATAAATCCCTCGAATCAAAGTCAGGCTCCAAAAGTAATTTTCGACAGAAATTCACAGGATGTATATTCTGATCCTGGAAATTTTGAAACCAGAAAAAACCAATACAACAGGTATGTTTTGGCTATCGAAAATGACAATGCATATCTTATTGGTAATGGATTTACTAAAAACGGGCAATTCCCGTTTATAAGTGAATTTAATCTGAAAACGTTGCAAGCAAAACGGTTGTATACTTCGACTTACACCGATAAAAAAGAAGACGTTTTGGAGATTGAAGACTTCAAAAAAGGAACGGTTTTAGTCCAAATCCAGTCTAAAAATGAATACCCAAATTATTACCTTAGAAATATTAAACAAAAAAACAAACTAACACCAATTACCGCATTCAAAAATCCTTTTGAAAGTATCAAAAACGTGAGTAAAGAAGTGATTAAATACAAGCGTAAAGATGGTGTTGAATTATCCGGAACGTTATATTTACCTGTTGGTTATGACAAAATCAAAAAAGAGAAAATGCCATTGTTGATTTGGGCTTATCCAGCTGAATATAAAGACAAAAATTCAGCAGGACAAAGCACACAAAACCCGAACGAATTTACATTTCCTAGTTATGGATCGTTCGTATATTGGGTAACCAAAGGCTATGTAGTTCTTGATGACGCAGCTTTCCCCATAATTGGCGAAGGAACAACGGAGCCCAATGATAATTTCATGACGCAATTAGTTGACAATGCTGAAGCGGCCATCAATGCCGTGGATGCTTTAGGATACATCAATAGAAAAAAAGTAGCTGTGGGCGGTCATTCCTATGGTGCTTTTATGACCGCTAATTTACTAACGCATTCTAATCTTTTTGCGTGTGGAATCGCTCGAAGTGGTGCTTACAACAGAACGCTAACACCTTTTGGTTTCCAGACCGAACAACGCAACTACTGGGAAACTCCTGAAGTGTATAACACGATGTCACCATTTATGAATGCGGATAAAATGAAAACTCCCATGCTTTTGGTACACGGTGAAGCAGATAATAATCCGGGCACTTTCACTTTGCAAACCGAACGTTATTTTCAAGCTTTGAAAGGGTTAGGTGCTCCGGCAAGAATGGTAATTCTGCCAAAAGAAGCACACGGTTATGTAGCCAAAGAAAATATTTTGCATTTGCTTTGGGAACAAGACCAGTTTTTAGAAAAGTATTTAAAGAATTAATTCTAAAAAGGGTTCAGTGATCAGTTATTGAGTGATCAGTAAGTTGTACAAAAAAAATTAACATAGCACAAAACCCCAAATTCACTTTGATTTTGGGGTTTTTGTTTATTACTACTTTTATAAAAGTTGAAAACGACTTCTACTTTCGATAGTTATCAGAACTGAAAATCACTGAATACTGAGCACTGTTTACTGAATACTAATCATCAGGATAACATCAAATATACTTCCTGATTTAATGCTAATTCCGAATCATGTTCAAAAAAAATCGCTCTTCTTTCAAAAGCTGCTTTGACTAAATAATGACTTCCTTT
This sequence comes from Flavobacterium sp. GSP27, assembly GCF_003970395.1. Lineage (NCBI taxonomy): Bacteria > Pseudomonadati > Bacteroidota > Flavobacteriia > Flavobacteriales > Flavobacteriaceae > Flavobacterium > Flavobacterium sp. GSP27. The sequence goes on from NZ_RYDP01000011.1 coordinate 59,195, forward strand.
AAAATAACATTGTTTTACGACTACTTTCATAATGGCGTTGTCCACCACTTTTAATTGATGCGGATACAATAAAAGCGGCTGATCCGCTTCATCCACAAGTTCAATTAATTGAGACAATTTTAACTCATTTACCTCTCCAAAAAGAGAAGCAATATATTTGTTAGCGGGGTTTTGATACAGTGTTTTTGAGTTTCCTTTTACTACCACTTTTCCGTTTTGAACCACAATAGTTTCATCAGAGAAAGACAATGCATCGGTGCTGTCATGTGTGGCAATAATACAGGTAATCTCTTTGTCTTTTAAATACCTAAATAAATTGCGACGCAACGAATTTTTCCGAAAAGAATCAATTTGACTGAACGGTTCATCGAGCAAAATAATTTCGGGTTCTAATGCTAAAACTCTTGCCAAGGCTACTCGTTGCTGCTGTCCGCCGCTTAGGAACTTCGCTTTTACTTTTGCGAAAGCAGTCATTTCGACCATTTCTAACAGCTCTTGGACTCGAGCTTGCTTTTGTTCCGGATGCATATTTGACAAGAACTTGCCCACATTTTCTTCAACGGTTATGTACGGCATCAAATCGAAATCTTGTGCTAAATATTTAATATAATCTTCTCCCGGTATCAGATTGTATTTGGGACCCAAAATAGGTTTGTCATTATAAGTAATTGTTCCGTTATCCAAATCATATAATCCGTATATGAGTTTTAGCAACGTACTTTTACCGCAACCGCTTTCGCCAATAATAGCGGCGTTTTCCCCTTTTGCAATGGCAAAACTAACCTCTTCTATTACGGGCTTTTCAATGTAAGTAAAGGATATGTTTTTTATCTCGAGCATCATCTGTAATTAAGACTGCAAATTTACAATGTTTTATTGCAATTTGGACACAAAAAAAGGCTGCTTCTTGACGAAACAGCCTTTGTTTTTTGGTATTTTATACTTAATTTTTTCCTTCGGATTCAGCATCTTTAATCATTTTATCGTTTGCAGTAATCGCAAATTCAACACGACGGTTTTGACTTCTGCCATCAACTGTTTCGTTGGAGGCAATTGGATCTGCAATTCCTAAACCAGTCACTTGAAATCTACTGGAAGAAACCCCTTTGCTAGTTAAATAATTTCTAACTGATGCCGCTCTTTCTCCTGAAAGTTTCAAATTGTAATCCGCTGGACCTGTGCTGTCAGTATATCCGTAAATCGTAATATCAGTATCCGGATATTCTGAAAAAACAGGAACTAATTTATCTAAATTTGCTTTAGCACTGGCCGTCAATGAAGATTTATTAGTATCAAAACGCACTGCATTTTCATTCAAAACCAGTTTAATACCTTCTCCTACACGAACGACTTCAGCTCCAGGAAGTACTGCATCTATTTCTCTTGCTTGTTTGTCCATTTTGTTGCCAATAACTCCACCGGCAACTCCACCAACAACTCCACCAAGTACAGCTCCCATTGCTCCATTACCGCCTTTTCCAAGATTGTTTCCAAGAACACCTCCCAGAACGGCTCCGGCAACAGCACCTATTCCAGCTCCTCTTTGGGTTTTATTGGTGTTTTTGATTGCTTCGCAACTGGTAAACATTGAACCTATAATCATTATTGTTGCCATTGCAACTATTGAAATCTTTTTCATATCGCTATTTTTATTAATTAATTAACTTTCTGGAACTGATACACGACATCCGTCATTTTTCCTCCTACATCGATTTTATCGATCAATTGAAAAGAAGTTTCCGTTTGGTTTGCAAGGCGTAAAATATAACCGTCTCTCACTTTTCGCGCTTTTTCACCTGCATCAAGTACTTTCAATACAAATTGCTCTTCATTGTTAACAAACCATGTAATTGGGGAGCTAAATGCAACACAATTTACTTTGGTCAAAGCCATATTCCCTTTGTTATTATTCGAAATAAACTTCCACGTACTTCCAATAAAGCATTCGGAATCGGCAAGTTGAAACGTATTCACTTTAATATATTGTGAACCTGGATAGGTTACTGCGCTAATCACCCAGTCTCCTTTCATCATGACCTGAGCTTTTCTATCGGTGTTCGTACTCGTTACCGATGTTGACTTACATGCAAACATTAAAACCGCTAATGTGCATAATAAAATGATTTTTTTCATCGTTTGAAATTTATGTAATTAATGTTTTAACAAAGATACAAAGCAATAAAAACAAAATAGTTTCAAAATTAAATTATTTTATATCATAATTAACGCCTGCGCCAATTTGTCACTTCAACAATAATTGGTATTCTATTTGAAAGGATTTTATCCATAAAAATAAACTTAAAAATTCAAAATATGACAACAGGTAAAATTAATGTTTCGGTAGAAAACATCTTTCCCTTAATCAAGAAATTCTTATACAGCGATCACGAAATTTTCTTGCGTGAATTGATTTCGAACGGGACAGATGCAACTTTAAAACTGAAGCATTTAACCAGCATTGGCGAGGCCAAAGTAGAATACGGAAACCCAATTATCGAGGTAAAAATCGACAAGGAAGGCAAAAAACTGCACATCATCGATCAAGGTCTGGGAATGACAGCTGATGAAGTGGAAAAATACATCAATCAAGTTGCTTTTTCTGGAGCTGAAGAATTTTTGGATAAATACAAAGATTCTGCTAAAGATTCTGGAATTATTGGCCATTTTGGTCTTGGTTTCTATTCTGCTTTTATGGTTGCTGAAAAAGTGGAAATCATCACTAAATCTTTCAAAGACGAGCCAGCTGCGCACTGGACTTGTGATGGTAGCCCGGAATTTACTCTAGAACCTGCTGACAAAACTACTCGCGGAACAGAAATTATCTTGCATATAGCCGAAGATTCTTTGGAATTTTTAGAAGATTCAAAAATCAATCAGTTACTGAACAAATACAATAAGTTCATGCCTATTCCAATTAAATTTGGAACCAAAACAGAGAAAATAGAGCAAAAAAAGGGTGAAGAAGTTGCTGCAGAAGATAAAGACAAAACTTTTACTGAAGTAGAAGTTGACAACATCATCAACAACCCAAATCCAGCTTGGACGAAACAGCCAACTGAGTTGTCAGATGCTGATTACAAGGATTTCTACAGAGAAGTATATCCAATGCAATTTGAAGAACCGTTATTCCACATTCATTTAAATGTAGATTATCCGTTCAACTTAACCGGTATTTTGTATTTCCCAAAATTAGGTTCGGATTTACAAATTCAGAAAGACAAAATCCAGTTGTACCAAAATCAGGTGTACGTTACGGATAATGTAGAAGGAATTGTACCTGAATTTTTGACTATGTTAAAAGGAGTTATAGACTCACCGGACATTCCGTTGAACGTTTCTCGTTCTGGATTGCAGGCGGATGCCGCGGTGAAGAAAATCTCCAATTACATTACGCGTAAAGTTGCCGATAAATTGAAATCGTTGTTTACTGAAAACCGTGAAGATTTTGAACAAAAATGGAACGATATCAAAATCGTTTTGGAGTACGGAATGCTTTCCGAAGATAAATTCTACGAAAAAGCAGGAGCATTTGTTTTGTATCCAACAGTGGATGGAAAATATTACACCTTAGAAGAATTAAAAGAAAACCTTGCAGCAAATCAAACGGATAAAGACGGGAAATTAGTGGTTTTATATGCTGGAAACAAAGAAGCACAACACTCTTATATCGAAATTGCAAAAGACAAAGGATATGAAGTTTTATTGTTGGATTCTCCAATTATCTCGCATTTAATTCAAAAAATTGAAGGCGACAACAGCAACATGACTTTTGTACGTGTGGATTCGGATCATATTGATAATATAATCAAGAAAGAGGAAACTACTATTTCTAAATTATCGGAGGAAGAGCAAACCAACTTGAAAACTGTTTTAGAAGCTATTGTTCCTAAACAAACGTATTCCGTACAACTGGAAGCTTTAGATAGCAATGCTTCCCCATTTATCATCACGCAACCGGAATTCATGCGTAGAATGAAGGAAATGAGTCAGTCTGGTGGCGGTGGAATGTTTGGAATGGGAAATATGCCGGAAATGTACAATTTAGTGGTGAATACTAATTCTGAGTTGGCAACAAGTATTCTAAACAATAAAGACAAAGACGCTCAGGAAAGTTTGGTCAAACAAGCGCTTGACTTAGCGAAGTTATCACAAAACCTATTAAAAGGAGAAGCATTAACGGCTTTCGTGAAAAGAAGTTTTGAGCTGATCAAATAAGCAGCGAACCCATTTTATCAACTAAAATTATGTGAATCGCTTATTCCGAACGTGCTTCGGAATATCCAACATACTAAAGCTGTCCAATCTTGGGCAGCTTTTTTTTTGGAGCAGAACGATTGTTTTCCAGAATCACTTTTGTCCCGCTATGCGCTGCAATCTTTGCTTTTGGCTACCGCCAAAACAAAGGATTTTCACTTCTATCGGGGCTATTTAGAGCGTTTTTGTTTTCAAAATAACATTCATCAAAACCACTCAAACCAGTTCACTTATTAAATAATCATTTTAACTATTTGTAACGAATTATTTATATATTTGAATTAATAACAAAGTCTGATGTTTATCATACCTATCCACCCAAAATTGGGTGGATAGGTATGGTTTTGTCATACATATAAACGAGTTGAGTGCAATTCTAACCAACATTACGCATAAAAGGATACATATAAACGTAACATGAAAATAAAAAAATTCTGTAGAACTCTGTGTGGAATTGAAACTGTTCAGAGAACTGTTTAACAAATAAATCAAAAAATTATGTCTAAAAAAATGACAAAATTTCAAGTAGAAAAACTTGAACAAAGATTTGAAATGGGTTGGAGTCCTAAAAAAGTTGACTACAAACTTAAAACTCCAGAAGGAACTGCTGCAGGTAGTTTCGATGTATAAATTAACCTTTCCATAAACTCTGAATGGAAGTAAAATATGATTAGAGTATTGAAATTAATACAATAAATAATTTTAAAATGAGCAAAAAGCTAAAAAAGTTCAAAGTGGAAGAATTAGAGCAACGATTTGAAACTGGTCGTTGGATTTCTGAAGTAAAAACTGGAGTAATTTATCAACATGATGATAAATGGCGTTTAGAAGCAAATGTTACTTGGGAAGTATAATTCTTTAAAAAAAACTTGGTTCAATATTTGAGCCAGGTTTTAATATTTAAGAAAAGAATTTAGTTAATTTAAATTTAAAAGTATGAAGAGTAAAATTATAATATTAATATTATCATTATTAAATTTTAATAATGTAAAATCTCAAATAACTTATGATAAAGTATTATGGGATAAAGAGTGTGACTGCCCCGTAGCTTTTGCTTCAATTAATAATTCATTAGAATATGTAATTTCAAATGAAAATGGTTATTTTTCTATGACAACCAAAGACCCAAATGTTGAAATTAATATGTTAGGTTACTACTCAAAAAAAATTAACCTAGATGAACTAAAAGATGAAAGCAAGGTTTTTTTAGACCCCAAAGTATTCGTTTTGGATGAAGTTGTAATTGAACAAAATCAACTTTTTAAAGAAATGTTAGGATCTATATTAAAAGACTATGCTCTTGAACCACATGTAGAAAAATTTTATTTAAGAGCTGTTTTGAAAAAAAACAATAGTATAATTAAACTAATAGATTTGAGTGGTATAATTAAAAAAGAGACTTTATTTAATACTAAAACTAAACCGATGCCAGAAAATAATTACACTATTCATATAGAAAATATGAGAAAAAGTGGTATTATTAATAGCAACTATGATTTTACTGTAATTAATTTTGAAGAATTTTTTAAAAGACATAATTCATTTTATATTAGTCCACAAAATTTTAATTTAAAATATAATAAAAATATTGATAATACTTATACAAAAATAAGTGCTACTCAAAAAAATGCTACAAGTGTAGGTAATACATACGGCTATTTTATAGTAAACAACAATACTAAAAACTTTGAAAAAGCATCTTTAAATATAGACTATATAGATGATTTTACTGTTATAAGTAAAGACCTAAAAAATAGAACGAAAAAATTTAATGTTGAAAGTACATTTAAAAAAAATAAAAATACAGATAAATTTCAAATTAATAATTGCAACATAAATATTGAGGTAGAAGTTTTATTTAAAGATGAAAAAGATATTTTTAATTTAAGTTTTTCATATTTTGCTGAACCAATAAATAATGGAGAAAAAATTAAAAATAATGTTAATCATAAAATAGACATTTTTGACTTAAACATAAAATACAATTCTGAATACTGGAAAAACCATGAAATTTTACCTTTAACAGACGAAATGCAAGAATTTATTAACAAAGTAAATTCTACTGGAAAAAATTCTGATTTTAGGACTAAAACAAACATAAAATAAATGATGAAGGATAAGTTTAAAACTTTATTTATCAATTATGTTGATGGTTTGGCTCTTGATGAAAGACTGAAAAAGTTTATTACAGACGAAGTTTTTATAAATGATAATCCAGAGTTTTATTTGTATTATCCTGCTTTATTTTATGAATATTTTGAAGTTGAGAAAGAAAAGTTTGAAATGCTTTGTATTGCTGGTTTTTTGTATTACCAAGCAACTATTTTTTTAGACAAAGTAATTGATGATAAAAACCTAGATTTACTTTTTCCATCAATGGTTTGTCAAGAAGAGTCAGTTAAAATTTTATCCTCGCTTTATCCTTTAAATTCAAATTTTTGGACGCTTTGGAATCAAAGAAAAATGGATTATCAAAAGGCTATTATGCTTGAAAAACAAATTAATGAAAATCCAAGTTTTGAAAATTATAGCAAATTAGCCATTTTAAAAGCAACTTTTGGCAATTGTGCCATTGATGGAACGTTTTTACTTGATGATAAAAAATCTGAAAATGTTTATAAAATCTTACTTCAAACACATGACTATTTTTCTATTGCTTATCAATTAAATGACGATGTTTTAGACTTTGTAAGTGATTACAAAAACAAGCAATTCAACTGGTGTATTTACAATTTTGAGAGCAAATATTTTGAAGAATATTCTGTAGAGGATTGCAAAAAAATATTTTATATTGAAGGTTTTGCAATAAAAATTTTCAATCAAGGCATTGAAGCATTAGAAAAAGCTTTAAAACTTCTAATGGAACATAAACTTACAACTTCACTTTGGTTTAATCATATTTCGGAAATGAAAATAAAATTTCAAAATTCGATAAGAGAAATTGAAAGTTATTTATTTCAGCTTGAAGTAGATGTTGAAAAAAGTGATGTTTTATTAGAAAACAATAACTTTGATAATGCTATTGAAAACAGCATTTTATACATCAAAAAAAGTTTGATTAACAACCAATGGTGCGACTTTTATAACCAAGGAGGCATTAGTAATATTTGGTCTTCCTCATTTGTGCTTTCAAAAATTGTGAGTGAAAACAACCTAAAAAAACATTTTGAAAATGATATTGAATTAGTGTCAAATTTTATATCATCTTCAAAGTCTAAAAATAATATGTGGGGTTATAATTCCACTTGGATAGATGACGCAGACTCAACAAATTTTGCTTTAATTTCTTTACATTTTCTTAATAATTTAAACAATTTAAATTATGACAACTGGATTAATTACTTTAATTCTAATTATTTTTCAACATATAATGACCCTGATTTTTTAATAAATGCTCTTGCAGACAAAAATATAGAAAATGTAGATGGTTGGTGTGCAAATCATCACTGTGTAAGTGCAGTTAGTTTATATTTTTTAGTAATTTCTGATAAATTTCCTAACATCAAAAACAAACTTTTAGAAAATTTCAAACAATTAAATTTAGAAAACATTAGTGCTTATTGGTGGTCGGATAACATTTATACTTTGTATTATTTGTTTTTGAGTTATCAAAAATTGAACTTAAAAAATGAAATGGAGCAAATTCAAAATTTTATTTCGCTTAAGGTAGAAAATGGTTTTTACAAAGATACTTATGGTATAAATTTATTTTTCACGGCTTTAGCATTAGAAATTTTAACCTTTAATAAATCCTACAAAGAATTAAATTCAAAAATTGCAGATTATTTGATTAACAATCAGTTTGAAGATGGTTCGTGGCAAGAAAGTAACAGTTTGTGTATTCCAAGACCTAATGAGATAAATCCAATTAATGAAAATTATGAAGTACAAACTTTTGGAATTGGTGTTTGTTCACATGAATTTAATAGATTATTTACAACTATTTCAGCATTAAGAAGCCTTTATATATGGAAAAATCAAAACTAATTCCTGTTTGTTCAATTGATTTATCAATTTCAAAGTTTGATCAAGAAAGTTATTACATTCATCAAACAAAATTTGATTATAGATTAAAACTTTCTCAAGAAAGTCACGATTTACTTTTATTAGCAAATGGTACAAACACTTTAGAAAACATAAAGAATTTAGTAAATGATAGTGAAGTTGATATTGATTTTTTAGAAGATTTTTATTTTAAAAATTTAGCCAAATATGGCATAATCGAAAACAAAGATATTGATGTTCAGCCAATTAGCAAACCAAGTTATTTAAAATTGAGTTTTATTGTTTTACCAGCAAAAGTTGTGGATTTAATAACACCTTATTTAAAATTTCTTTTTGTTCCTCAACTAATGTATTCGTTTTTAGGATTAATTCTTATTTTTTTATCAATTATAACTTTTCAATATTACAACACTTTAATTTCTTACGATTTAACGCAAATTAATTGGTTGTACTTTGGTTTACTAGGCTTTATTAGCGTAACATTTCATGAATTTGGTCATGCAAGTTCCGCAAAATATTTTGGAGCAAAACATGGCGGAATTGGTGGCGGATTTTATCTTTTTACACCTGTATATTTTGCAGATGTTTCTGATATTTGGAAATTATCAAGATTCAAACGAATTATTGTAAATCTTTCTGGTATTTATTTTGAATCTATAATGTCTTGTCTTTACATTGTTTTCGGGTTAGTTGCAAATATTGAAATGTTTGTAATCATTGGTATATTTCTTTTTTTTCATTCACTATGGAATTTAAACCCGTTTTTAAGAAATGATGGTTATTGGGTTTTGTCTGATGGTTTAAATTATCCCAACTTATCTAAAAACAGTTTACTTCTTTTAAAAGATTTTATATTGTCTTTTTTAAAAAAAACTACATTTATTTATTCAGTTAAAAACATTTTTTTAATTCTATATGCTTTTGTTAATCAATCATTTGTATTCATTTTTCTTTATTTTTCTATAAAAAATTACGGTCTTGATTTACTCACTTTTCCTTATGATTTTGTAATATATATTAAAAACGTCATCAATAATATAGTTGAATTTAATATAAAAAATATATTTCACTTTTTTATTCCGTTTTTGTTTTATTACATTCTGATAAACTATTTAAAAAGTATAATTTTAAATTTAGTGAAAAGAAGAAAATTAGTGCAAAAATAAGCACTGCACTCAACAGCTTCGTTGCGTGCGCAGCACGAACAATGAAACTCCGGTTGAACGGACCCGATCGCGCCGATATACCACAATAGTGAGCAAACAATACAAATAACACAAAAAATGTCGACAAAGTATAAAGCCACAACAACTGAAGACGCTTATTTTATTACTATAACTACAATGGGTTGGGTAGATATTTTTACACGATTAAATCAAAAACAAATTATTATACAAGCGTTACACTATTGTCAAGATCAAAAGGGCTTAGAAATTTATGGATATTGTATTATGCACAGCCATATTCATCTGCTTTGCAAAGCAACAAATGGTTTTATATTATCCGATGTGATGCGTGATTTTAAAAAATATACATCTAAAAAAATTATTCAGGCTATTATTGAAGAACCGGAAAGCAGGAGAGAATGGATGTTGGATTATTTTAAAAAAGCTTGTCAGCATTTAAAACAAGAACAACAATACAAAGTTTGGCAAAACGGCTATCATGCAGAACATGTTTACAGCAATAAATTTATTAGACAAAAAATGGATTGCATACACAACAATCCTGTAAATGAAAAAATTGTAACGATGCCGGAAGATTATTATTTCAGTTCTGCAAGAAATTATGCTGCATTAGAAAATGAATTAGAGGTGATTTTATTAGATTTATTTTAGTTGCCAATTGAAATGGGCACAGTTTGCAAAACTGCGCTAACGATTGTCTGTAAATAATAGCGATTGGATTTATTAAATTTAATTTAGTTGCCAATTGAAATGGGCACAGTTTGCAAAACTGCGCTAACGATTCTCTGTAAAGAACATTCATGTTATTACCAATAGTTTTTGAAACAATTAATAAGTGCTACTACATTGGTCAAAGCAACTGTCTAAAGGTGACACAGCACAATTGAAAAATAAATGGGCATCCCAAAAGTAATGTTAAAAGGAAACGTTACTGCCAAAGCCATGGGTAAAAATATTCCTGGATTCGCCTTTGGAACGGCTATTTTCATTGCTGCCGGAACCGCAATATAAGAAGCACTGGCCGCTAAGACAGCAAAAATAAAACGATTCCCAACATCATCGGTAACGAATTGACTTAAGAAAGCCACAATACACCCGTTGATCAATGGGAAAACAATAGCAAAAAAGACGCTAAACCAGCCACTTTTGAAAAAATCATTTAATTTTCGTCCACTAACAATTCCCATGTCCAGTAAAAATAAAGCCAAAAACCCTTTGAAAATATCAGTAGTAAACGGCTTAATTCCTAAAGCCTGTTGCTCACTGGCCAAAAACCCAATAACCAAACTACCTAGAATCAAGAGCACGCTTCCATTAGTAAATGAATGTTTGATAATCGTGGTCATCTTCGTTTTTTGAACTTTTTCCTTACTAAATAATCGGATTAAAATCACTCCGATAATGATTGCAGGAGCTTCCATCAGCGCCATAACAGCAACCATGTGGCCGCTAAAATTGTAATTTTGAATTTCTAAAAAAGAGATGGCCGTTACAAAGGTAACTGCACTCACGGATCCATAAGCTGCAGCAATGGCGCCCGAATTCTCAATACTAAACTTTTTCTTTAAAATAAAAAAAGTATATAATGGAATTAATACCGCAATCGATACTCCAAAAACGATCGACCAAAGTATGTCTAGAGTAAAGTGACTGTGAGCTAATTCCTGTCCACCTTTAAAACCAATCGAAAAAAGCAGGTACAGCGATATAAATTTAGAGGTATTCTCCGGAATTTCTAAATCACTTTTGACATAGACGGCTATAATTCCCAACACAAAAAACAACAAGGCAGGATTAGTTAAATTATCCAGTAATAAACTAAGATTCATATTTTAATTATTTTAAAATTATTTTATACATTTTGATTATCTTATCTTTTCAAATCGCAATCTTTTTCCTTTTATATCTGTCTTTACTAGTCCTTTTTCATACACCAAATTTCCATTTACAAAAGTTGAACTGATGCTGCTTTTAAAAACCTGTCCTACAAAAGGAGACCATTTGCATTTATATAAAAGAGAGTCTGGAGTTACTTCCTGTTTTTTATTTAAATCGACTAAAACTAAATCGGCAAAATAGCCCTCCCTTATATAGCCTCGTTCTTTTATTCTGTAAATTTCGGCTACATTATGGCTCATTTTCTCCACTACTTTCTCCAACGGAATTTCACCACGATGAAATAATTCTAACATTGCTAAAAGAGCATGTTGTACTAATGGTCCGCCGGAATGCGCCTGAAAATAATTCCCTGCTTTTTCGGCAACAGTATGAGGAGCATGATCCGTTGCAATAATATCTATTGAATTATTGAGCAAATACTGCAGTAAACCTTTTCTATCTTGCTCTGTTTTTATGGAGGGATTCCATTTGATCTTGGAGCCCAGTCTTTCATAATCGGCATCCGAAAACCAAAGATGATGTACACATGCCTCGGCTGTGATTCGTTTTTCTCTGATCGGTGTATGATTATCAAATAATTTGGCTTCCGCCAAAGTTGAAATATGAAAGAGATGCAAGCGAGTGTGGTATTTTTCAGCAATTTTCAATACTCGTTCAGTTGCTCTTAGGCAAACTTCCTCATCCCGAATAAGAGAATGATAAAAAAAAGGAATTTCAGTTCCGTAAATTAGTTTATAATCCTCCGTATTCTTTTTTATCAGTGAATCATCTTCGCTGTGCAAAGCTACCAAGGTATCGGTTCTTGAAAAAAGTTGCTCCAAAAATTCTGGATAGTTGGCTAAAATTCCCTCGTCATTATTAAAATAAAGCCCATCATCCGTAATCCCACATACATTTTCAGTATTTGTTTTTAAAGCTTCTTCCAAGTTATTTTTTGAAATTCCCATAAAAAACGAATAATTAGCAATTGATTTTTCCGCCGCCATCTTGTATTTTTCTTCTAATAACTCTTGAGTCAGCGTATTGGGAATCGTGTTGGGCATATCCATAAAGGAGGTTATGCCACCAGCCACAGCGGCAACCGACTCTGAAAAAATAGTGCCTTTATGTGTTAGTCCCGGATCTCTAAAATGAACCTGATCATCAATGACTCCCGGAAGCAGATAAAGTCCTGTCGCATCAATTTCGATATATTTTTTTGCAGGATTTAGTCCAATTGATGGTGCTATCTTTTCAATTCTTTCTCCTGAAATCAGAAGATCTAAATTAAGTATTTGTCCTTCATTGACCACTTTTGCATTTCTGATAATAGTATCCATATCTTATTTTTTGGTGGCTCTTTTTAAACGATCGTTTATCGTTTTGCCTAAACCCACATCTGGAAATCGTTCCGCTATAATGCAGTCGAGATGGCACTTATCTAATCTATGCAAGGCAGCATACAATTGCGATGCGGCTTCTGCTAAATTGCCTGTTGTCGATAGAATTTCCTGTTGTACAATTTTTGGATCATCAATCCCTTTTTGGAATACTAAAACTCCAATTTTTTGATCCGGAAACATTTTTAGCTTCTCCGTCACATCAGCTGTCAAAAAAGTCGTCGTCGAAGGCGCATAGTGCTTAGAAAACATACCTGGTGCCGCTGGAGCAATATCATCATGGGTAATCATTTTTACCGGCCCAACAATTGCTTCAATATCCTCTACAGCCAAAGAACCCAAGCGATATAAAATAGGCTCCCCATTTTCAAATCCGATGATTGTTGACTCTATTCCCCTTTGACAAGCTCCACCATCCAAAACCATTGGTAACACCTCTTCAAAATAGTCAGCAACATGTATTGCTGTAGTGGGACTAAGAGAGCCAAACGGATTAGCACTCGGAGCCGCTAGAGGATAGGCTAACTGATTCAGCAGGGCTAAGGCTACTGGGTGATTTGGAACTCTGATCGCTACGGTATCTTTACCACCGGTAACCAAATCCGGAATGGAAATTTGCTTTTTTAAAACCAAAGTTAAAGGTCCCGGCCAGAAAGCTTTTGCTAACAAGTTCGCTTTTTCAGGAATGTCTCTCGCTATTTCAGAAAGGACAGTTGCCGATTTTATATGAACAATTAACGGATTAAAAAACGGACGTTTTTTAATCGAAAATATACGCTCTACCGCCTTTGAGCTGTAAATATTGGCGGCTAAACCATAAACCGTTTCGGTAGGAATTCCTATGGTTTGCTCCTGATTTAAAAGCGCAACAGCTTTTGGAATCGAACTACTGATTACACTCATATCTTATGGATTACAGGAATCGCAGAATCCTGGTTCTTCGGTTATTTTTTGATGGGGATACATTTTTTCGGAACTAAAACAACACTTTTTACAACTATAAATAAAACTCAAGGTAGATCGTGTGGGCGCTGAACACCATGAACAAGGCAAGCCCTGTTTCGCATCTATCACACAATAACCCGGTGCTTTACAGCTTGGGCATTCCGTTTTTATAGTTTCCAATAATTTTTGCGCCGCTACTTTTATCACACCCATACGAGTGGGGTTGTACAGCGCACGCATATCAGTTTCAGCATAAACACTCCCATATTTGTTCACAAGGTGCTGAAAAGTATCTTCCAATTCACTTTTTGTGGTAATCCCTTTAACTAGTGTTGTTAGATCATCAGGCTTGCTTCGCAAAATTATGGCATGGGCAGGAAATTGAATCTTATTTGCAAAATCCAAAAGCATTTCTTTACTAGAAATATTTTCTCCATGAAAATTAGTTTTCAAACTGAGTTCTCTGGCAATGATTTCTAAGTCGTTTTTTTTATCGATAAAAATTAAAAACTCATCATCGGCCTGGGCAAAAAAGATAGAAGGATGTGAACCAAAAGAGCCTTCGCTGGCAATAGCCAAATCGCAGTCAAATTCTTCCATTGCCGCCAAACATTTAGCCCTGACGGTTTCAACTGCCGTATTTTTCCGCTCCACTTCACCTGAAAAAGTGCCGAAAATATCCGAATCATAACTTTCAGGAACAAAACAGTGAACACCTAATCCTTTTTCAAAAATTGGAGCAATCACTTTTTCTTTGTGATGCTTGGTGGCAATGAGTAATTGTCTACCCTCAAACATTCAATTCAGTTTTTACTTTAGGACACAGTACAATTTGAATTACACTGTCAATTTTCAGTTCCAAATCCTTTGACGACGCTTCTTTGATGAGTTCCTTGATGTATTCAGAGGCTTCTAAAAGAGTTTCAAGCCTTATTTTTGAATGCGAACAGTCTTCATCAAATCGAATTTGATTGCTAAATTTTTCTAAATTATGATAATTAATCTTATTGTTGATTAACGAAAACAGTACTTTTCCTGCTTCTGATGGTGCAAACTGACCTTCAACTAGCTTAAATTGATATTCTTTTTCCATAATACTTTATAATGAAATTTTATTTTTTTGTAATGTGTAGATCGTGAAAAATATTCCCAAACCTAGAAACAGTGTGAAAAATAAGTTATTAGGTGCTACGATTGTCAATAGTATTCCACCAATCAACCAAACTATTCCAAAGACCAAACTAATTTTTTTATTTTTATTTTTCATAGGGACTAATTTTTTTTACTACTTAATGGAGCGTGTTAGGAATAACTCACCTTATTAAATTCTTTAAAGGAAACAGCACATTTAGTGAAAGAGTACCAATTAAATAAAGGAGAAGTTAACGCATTTCTTACTGTCCTTGACCCAATGAAAAAGCCATTTTCCCGTCAAATTTATATAAATTTTCAGTTTTGATGCTATCGATATTATGGTCGATGCATTGCTGCAATAATCCAATGATCTCCTCTTTGTTAACTAGTACTCCATCCTCAGCTTTGAAACGGCATCTCCAGTGATCCGTACAAAAGGTTTGTTTAAATCCTTCGGGCCAAACTTTGATTCCTCTATTGGAAATCATATTCAGTTTTAGATTTTCAGTCCCTATATTTTTTAGAATTTCGGCTAGCGAATTAGGATCGGTTCCATTCCAATGCACAAATACATCGTGACCTACCAATTCTTTTTTTGCAGCTGGTCTTCTCTTATATTTCGGGAGATCTAAGGCTTGAACATTTTTATAATCTACAGCAGGAAGCTGTTTTGGTTTTTGCCCTAAATTTAGGATTACTGCGTCGGCAAATTCTGAAGTCCCTACTTTTGCAGTGCTTACGCCTTCTTTGAAGATATCATAGGTATGTATTCCGTCTTCAAGCGTTTTCAGCCATGCATTTTGTACTTTACTAGCCACTTCGTTTTGCCCAATATGATTCAGCATCATTACTGCTCCTTGTAATAATCCCGACGGATTCGCAACATTTTGCCCGGCTCTTCTGGGTGCAGATCCGTGAATTGCTTCAAACATTGCACATTCTTCTCCAATATTTGCTGAGCCTGCCAGCCCCACAGAACCGGCAATTTGTGCAGCGATATCAGAAATCACGTCACCGTATAAATTTAAGGTTACAATAACATCAAAATTCTCTGGTGTATCGCTCATTTTTGCAGCACCAATATCAATAATCCAGTGCTCGTTTTCAATTTCAGGATACTCTTTCGCTAACTCATCAAACACTTCATGGAATAATCCGTCCGTCTGCTTCATGATGTTGTCTTTTGTGAAACAAGTTACCTTCTTTCTTCCATACTGTTTGGCATATTCAAAAGCATAACGGACAATTTTTTCACAGCCGGGACGACTGATGATTTTCAAACACTGCACAACTTCATCCGTTTGCTGATGTTCTATTCCCGCATATAAATCTTCTTCATTTTCACGAACAATGACAATATCCATTTTTGGATGTTTTGTTTCCACAAAAGGGTGCAAACTCATACATGGTCTAACATTAGAATATAATCCTAAGAATTTTCTAGTGGTAACATTCAAACTTTTATAACCACCACCTTGCGGAGTAGTAATTGGAGCTTTGAGAAATATTCTATTGTTTATTATAGAATCCCAAGATGACTTTTCAATTCCGGAGGTATTACCTTTTAAATACACTTTTTCACCAACTTCAATTTCATCAAATTGAAGCTGTGCGCCCGCTGCCTTAATAATTTTCAAAGTAGCATCCATTATTTCAGGTCCTATTCCGTCTCCTTTTGCTATTGTTATTCTTTGCATATCTTTTTGTTTATTTTTTTTTACAAAAGTAAAACTGGCTATCCATATATTTTTATTTATATTTGTAATACAAAGCATAAAAATTATTTATGAATTATACGCTACACCAGCTGCATGTCTTTTTAAAAATTACCCAAAATAAAAGCATCACTAAAGCCGCAATGGAACTGCACCTTACACAACCCGCAGTATCCATTCAATTAAAAAATTTTCAAGATCAATTTGATGTACCGTTAACAGAAGTAATCGGAAGAAAGCTGTTTGTTACTGATTTTGGCAAAGAAATCGCCACGGCTGCAGAAAAAATTCTAAATGAAGTGCATGCAATCAATTATAAAACAATGGCATTCAAGGGACAACTGACAGGACGATTAAAAATTTCTGTCGTATCAACCGGGAAATATGTAATTCCTTATTTTTTATCTGATTTTTTGAAACAAAATCAAGGTGTCGAATTGATTCTGGATGTGACCAATAAAACTAAAGTGTTGAAAAACTTAGAAAGAAATGAAGTAGATTTTTCTCTGGTTTCCGTGTTACCAGAAACCCTGCAAATCGAGAAAGTGGAGCTTATGCCTAATTCCCTTTTCCTTGTTGCTAATAGTGATCAAAAAATGGGAAAAGGAATTCAAGAAAAAAAAATCATAGAAACCTTACCCATCATCTATCGCGAGCAAGGATCAGGAACAAGATATGTGATGGAAAAATTTATAGAACAGAATCAATTAACAGTTTCAAAAAAAATGGTGCTGACCGGAAATGAAGCGGTAAAACAAGCCGTACTGGCTGGACTTGGATGCTCGATCATGCCTTTAATTGGTATAAAAAACGAGCTTAATAATGGAGACCTACAAATTATTCCGGTAAAAGGCTTGCCTATTCAATCCAACTGGAATTTAATTTGGTTAAAAGGCAAAAAATTTTCACCTGTAGCCGATGCCTATTTAAAATTTATTCAAAAAGAAAAAACAAGAATCATCGAACAAACCTTTAACTGGATTACACTTTAAAAATTTAAGTCAGTAAAGGAAAGCTCCTCTTATTCATTGCAATACTAAAATGCATCAAAAGATTAGCAATATTTGCCTTTACAATGATTCGATTAAATTATGATTTTACAAATAGAAACTCTAGCATTACTTTTTAGCACAACTTCGTTGATTTTATTGGTGTATACCAACCGGTTTTTGGCTAATGCTGCAATCATAAGAGGATTAAAAAAAACCTACCACGAAAAGCAAAATGATGTAATTTAATTGGAAATCAAAAACCTGAATTTATGGTTGACTCTGATATTATCTACCAATTTACACCTTATAACTAGGAACTAAACCCTATCTTTGCCCGCTTTTTAAAATTAAAAAAATGATAAAAAATAGTGTCTTAAAAGGAGTTTTCTTAGTTGGTCTCGGCGCAACGAGTTACGGAATGCTGGCTACTTTTGTAAAGATAGCCTACGGTCAAGGCTACACCACACCCGAAGTTACCGTTGCCCAATTTGTATATGGAATCATGGGAATGCTGCTGATCAATATGTTTCAAAAAGCTAAGAAAGGAAAAACCGTTATAAAAGCATCCCAAAAAAACATCACTCAGCTGATGCTTGCCGGAACTTCTTTAGGATTTACGAGTATCTTTTATTATTTGGCAGTAAAATACATTCCTGTTTCTATTGCGATTGTTTTATTGATGCAAACCGTCTGGATGGGTGTTTTATTCGAAATGATTTTAGAAAAAAAAATTCCTTCTACTCAAAAAATAGTTTCCGTATTTATTGTCTTAACCGGAACTATCCTTGCTACCAATGTCTTCGAGAATAGTATCGTTTTAGACTGGCGCGGTATTGCTTTAGGGCTTTTAGCAGCAGCTTCTTTTACTACAACTATGTTTACCGCTAATCGTGTGGCAACTCATATTTCCTCGGCACAACGCAGTTTATTCATGTTGTTGGGAGGTGCTGTCATCGTGACCTTTTTTGCAATCTCAACACAAACTACTCCTTTTAACTTTGAAATTTTCATGAAATGGGGAATCATTTTAGCCCTTTTCGGAACCATAATTCCACCTTTATTGTTGAATGCCGGTTTTCCGCTGACTGGAATCGGACTGGGAAGTATTGTTTCGGCACTGGAACTTCCCGTATCGGTACTTATGGCATATCTCTTATTGAATGAGCAGGTAAACCTGATCCAATGGCTTGGCATTATTTTAATTATTTTAGCAATTATCATAATGAATGTAAACCTGAAGCGAACCTCCTAATTGCAGTTTCAATCCATTTGCACTGATTTTAATAAAATTTTTATAAATTCGTATTAAATAACTTTACTATGAATTTACCTTGGCATTTATATGTGATGGCTTTCGTCTACTTTATCGCAGGATTAAACCATTTCAGGAATCCCAGACTGTACTTGAAAATCATTCCTTCGTACTTTCCAAATCCAAAATTATTAAATTACATCAGTGGTTTAGCAGAAATATTTCTGGGAATTTCGCTTTGTATTCCGTTACTTTCCAACTATGCCGCTTGGGGGGTGATCGCTTTGTTAATTGCTATTTTTCCAACACATTTGTATATGTATTTTGATGAAAAAGCAAGAATGGGTCTGCCAAAATGGGCCTTACTATTGCGAATGCCACTACAATTATTTTTAATTTACTGGGCGTACCAATATACTTAATCTCGTGAAATCACTTTTCGAATCCACATCAGAATCCGTATTTATTGACTTGCCAGATGCGGAGATCATCTACTATCCTCAATTTTTTGACCAAGAACAAGCCGATATTATTTTTGCCGAATTAATGCAAGATATTCCTTGGCAACAAGACGATATTCGTGTATACGGGAAAATTCATCCGCAGCCTCGTTTGACGGCTTTATTTGGAAACGAAGGAAAACCTTACTCGTATTCGAATATAACGATGCAGCCACATCCTTGGAATTTGCTTTTGCAAAAGCTAAAATCTCAAGTCGAAAAAAGTGCTGATACTACTTTTACAACCGTCTTACTCAACCAATATCGCGACGGAAAAGACAGCAACGGTTGGCATGCTGACAACGAAAAAGAATTAGGAATCAATCCCATAATTGCGTCGTTGAGTTTTGGTGCCCAACGAACCTTTCAACTCAAACATAATTTAGATAAAGACCTAAAAAAAACTATCATACTGGAACATGGAAGTTTGTTGCTGATGAAAGGAACGACACAACATTTCTGGAAACACCAGATTCCAAAAACCACAAAACCTATTGGCCCCAGAATAAATGGCACTTTCCGGGTAATCAAATAATTACTTTCATAAAAAATTATTAAATTTGGAATAAATATCTGAATTATGAATGATATCATTACTTATTTTTCTACCATTCCATCGTCACACCGAAGTTTAATTCTTGTGGGCGGAATCACTTTTTTCTGGCTGATCGAAAATGCTTTTCCGCTTTTTAACTTCACCTATAAAAAATGGCATCACGCCGGCATCAATATTTTTATGACCTTCACGACTATTGCTGTCAATTTTTGCCTGGCTTTTATTTTATTAAAAGCGGCTGACTGGACAATTGCTACAAATTTTGGAATTTTACAATGGCTTCCTGAAATGCCGCTATGGCTTTACGCCCTTATTGGATTGCTTTTATTGGATTTAATAGGCGCTTATCTGGTGCATCTAGTGGAACATAAAACCAAGTTCCTGTGGCGTTTTCATTTGATTCATCATACAGACACCTGGATTGACACCACAACCGCCAATAGACACCATCCGGGAGAAAGTGTGATCCGATTTACATTTACCGCTTTGGGTGTTTTAATCATTGGAAGCCCCATGTGGATGGTTTTCCTTTACCAAACATTATCTGTTGTAGCCACGCAATTCAATCATGCTAACATTTCACTTCCTAAAAAAATAGATACTATTATGAGCTATTTTATCGTATCGCCAGACATGCACAAAGTACACCACCATCATGTTTTGCCCTATACCGATAGTAATTATGGCAATATATTTTCAATCTGGGATCGGTTATTTGGCACATTTATGACACTTCCAAAAGAAGAAATTATTTACGGAATTGATACCCATCCCGATCCTGAGGAACACAATGCATTAAAGAATTTATTGAAAATACCGTTTCAAAAACAGCCATTAAAGAAAAAAAATTAAAAAAATTAAAAAAAATCATCTTTTGAGAAAAAGTAATTATAATTTTTCTTAATATTGGATGAAATTAAAAAATTTAATTTAATAATCATTAACACCTATTTGAATTAATTTTCACGTGATGAAAAAGAGTAACCGCAAAGAATTGAACTGGGAGCAAACAGAAAAACTTGTTACAATGGCTTTAGAAGAAAAAAATCCTTTTGAAATCATTAAAAAAGAATTTGGTTTGGCCGAAAAAGAGATCCTAGAGATAATGAAGAAGAAGATGCCGGCAGAAAAATTTGAAATGTGGAAAAAGAAAGCTACCGCAAATAAACCAAAACCAAAACCCATAAAAGTGGATGATTTTGACGAAGACTTAGACGGTAAATATTACATAAAAAACAAACTAGATTAAAATAAAACTCCTGATATTCGGGAGTTTTCTGTTTTAAAACAGCAGTCTCAACTCATACATTTATGGTTTCAGTAACATCAAACGAAAACGAATTTATTTTTGATATTCTAGGAAGTCATACATTTTGGGCTTTCGAAAATAAGATTCGTGTACCGAAAGATAAAATAATCCGAGCGTATCAAAGCAACGATGAATTTACATTTTGGATCGGCTGGAAAATGCCAGGCACCCAATTACCATGGGTTATAACTGCTGGCACTTATATCAAAAAAGGAAAACGCAACTTTTGGGACGTTTGCAATAAAAAAAATGCAATTATTGTTGAACTCAAAGATTCCTATTACAATAAACTAATTATTGAAGTCGAAAATCCGGAAGAAACAATAAACGAATTAAATGCGAAATAAAATGAAAAAATTACTACTCGTACTCCTGATCTCGTGTTCAATACTCTGCCATTCACAAACAGAAACAGCAATTCAATCTTTTAATAAGGATGAAGTTACTATAAATCCATTGTTAAATGGGTCGTTGTACTCTCCTTTAAAACAAAACAAAAAGACGAATCTTGTCATCCTTATTGCAGGTTCAGGCCCTACAGACAGGGACGGCAATCAAAAAGGACTCCCCAATAATTCCCTGAAATATTTATCCGAAGAATTAACTAAAAATGATATTGCCGTTTTTAGCTATGATAAAAGAATCTTTGCTCAAATGAAGAGTGGAACGGTAAATGAAGCTACCCTTACTTTTGATGATTTCATCACTGACGCAACCACCGTTTTGCTGTTTTTTAAAAATCAAAAAAAGTACAACAAAATAATAATTGCCGGACACAGCGAAGGTTCCTTAATAGGAATGATTGCTGCAAATGGCAAAGCGGATGCTTTTATTTCATTAGCTGGAGCCGGAAGAACGATTGATGCTGTTCTGGTGGAACAAATAGCAAAACAAGCCCCTTACATCAAAGAAGAAGTTCAGAAAAACCTAGACATTCTTAAAAACGGAGAAACTTTCGAGTTAAAAAACCCCATGTTAGCTTCCCTTTTTAGAGCAAGCATCCAGCCCTATATGATTTCATGGATAAAATACAATCCGCAAATTGAAATTGCAAAGTTAAAAATACCCGTACTACTGCTAAACGGAACTGCAGATTTACAGGTGTCAGTTGCTGAAGCAGAACTGTTAAAAAAAGCCAAACCGGAAGCAGAGCTAGTTCTGATCGAGAAAATGAATCATATTTTCAAAGAGATAAATGGAGATGATTCTGTAAATATGAAATCCTATTCTAATCCGGACTTACCCATTGCTCCAAAAGTGGTGACAGCAATAACTGGCTTTATAAAATCGTTATAAGGGGTAACAATTCCCTCTTGTAAAAAACCTATACAATAAACAAAAAACAATACAAATGAAAAAAATATTTTTTGCAATAGCATTTGCTACTCTTCTTTGGAGCTGTAAAACTGTTGGCACTTCAGCAAATGTTTCAAAATCAATTACCGATGTAGTACACGTAGCAATCAACTTAAATGACGTTAAAGAAGACAAAGTAATGGTTACGATTACCGCACCAAAAATTAGCACTGATGAAGTCACTTACAGCATTCCTAAAATTGTCCCTGGCACCTACTCTATTGATGATTATGGAAAATACATTGAAGATCTAAAAGCTTTTGACAGTAAGGGCAATATACTTCCGGTTAACAAAACGGATGACAACACCTGGAATATCAAGAATGCCAAAACTGTCACTAAAATAACCTATTGGGTTAACGACACATTTGATACTGAAAAGGGAAGCGGCTTTGGCAAGAATGATATTTTCTCTCCTGCCGGAACAAATATAGATGCAGGAGTCAATTTCATGCTAAACACGCATGGTTTTGTGGGCTATTTTCAAGACAAAAAAGACCTTGCTTATACGGTAAATATAGCCCATCCGGAAACACTTTGGGGAGCAACTTCCATGACAGATCAAGACGCAAGTACTACAAATGATGTATTTACAACAGCTCGTTATGCTCAATTAGTTGAAAATCCAATTATGTATGCTAAACCGGACTACACTACTTTTACTGTAGACGGTATGGAAATATTGATCAGTGTTTTTTCGCCTACCGGAAAAGTAACTGCTGAAAGTATTACTCCAGAGATGAAAACCATGATGACTGCTCAAAAAACATTCTTAGGAAAAATAAACGCTACCAAAAAATATACCGTCTTGTTGTATTTATCAAGCATGAAAGATACTGATGCAAAGGGATTTGGAGCCTTAGAACACCCTACGGCCACTACAGTGGTTTTACCGGAAATGATGCCAAAAGAAGAATTGGTACAATCAATGAAAGATGTAGTTTCGCATGAATTTTTTCATATCGTAACTCCTTTAACCATTCATTCTAAAGAAATTCACTATTTTGATTACAACACGCCTAAAATGTCAGAACATTTATGGCTGTACGAAGGGGTGACGGAATATTTTGCCAATCTTTTTCAGATTAATCAAGGATTAATTACAGAAGAGGAATTTTATACGCGTATGTCTGAAAAAATTGCACATGCAAATGCAATGAATGACACGATGCCTTTCACAACGATGAGCGCAAATGTGTTGACTGAACCTTACAAAGCCCAATACTTGAACGTATATGAAAAAGGAGCTCTTATTGGAATGTGTCTGGATATCATTATCAGAGAAAAAAGCAACGGAGAAAGAGGAATTCTTGATTTGATGCAAAAGTTATCAAATGAATATGGCGCTTCAAAACCGTTTAATGACAAGGACCTTTTTGCAAAAATAACTTCATTTACCTACCCTGAAGTAGGGACTTTTTTAACAACTTATGTTTCCGGACCAACACCAATACCGTATGAAACGTACTTAGCTAAAGTAGGCATCACAAAAGCTATGGCAAAAGTACCTGGTAATGTGTTCTTAAAAGGACAATCCCCGTACATAACCGTGAACCAACAAACAAAGGAAATTATCGTAATTCCAACTATAGAACTAAACGATTTTCATATCAATTTAGAGCTAAAAGGAGGCGACATCATCATCTCTATAAATGAAAAACCTTATTCGTTAGACAATATTTATGAAATGATTGCTGAAAGTCAAAACTGGAAAGAGAACGATACAATCACAATTAAGATAAAACGGGATGGAAAAGAACAAATAATCAAAGGAAAAGTTACACTACCTTACGAAGAAAAAGAAGTTCTTAAAGCCACTGATACGTCCAAAACCGTTTTAAAAGAAGCCTGGTTAAAAGCTTAAATTGATAATTTAATGAGGAACATCTCAATTTAGAAATAAATTGGGATTTTTTTTGATAAATTTGAATGTGTTAGCAAAATCATTCCAACAATTTTCTTTATTTTGCGCCAAAATCTAAACACTAATCAAATCGCCAGGATTCTATCCCGAGATATCAGGACAAATCATAAAAAATGACGATGCCATGTCCTAAAAAACAAATTTTAACTTCACATGAAAAAAACTATTCTAGCATTTATCACTTTAATCCTTTTATCGTCCTGTAATAAGGAGGAACCTGGAGGGAATGTACACATTACCGGAAATATTAAAGGATTAAAAAAAGGAACTTTATACATCCAAAGAGTCGTTGATACAATGCTGGTTGCAATTGACACGATTCATATTGACGGAAGCGCCGTTTTTGAAAGTCACTTAGATCTAAAATCACCTGAAATGCTATACTTGTTTCTAGACAGAGGCGTGAGTAATTCCATGGACAACAACCTGCCTTTCTTTGCTGAGCCGGGAAAAATAACTATTGAAACCAGTTTAGATCGCTACTTATCTGATGCTACAATTACAGGTTCTAAAAACAATGAAATCTTTGAAGAATTTAAAAAAATAAACAGCCGCTTCACCGATGAAAGTCTTATTTTAATAGAAAAAAAATTCAATGCAGTAAAAAGTCAAAACATAAAAACCATTGATAGCATAGGAGCAAAACAGGATTCTAACTTGAAAAGAAAATACTTATTTGCCACAAATTTCGCTCTAAACAATAGAAACTACGAAGTGGCACCTTATATTGCCTTATCCCAGATTTACGACATCAACATAAAATACTTAGATACGATTCAAAAATCAATGTCTCCTAAAGTGGCAAAATCTTTTTATGGAAAGCAA
The DNA here is from genome assembly GCF_003970395.1 of Flavobacterium sp. GSP27. Lineage (NCBI taxonomy): Bacteria > Pseudomonadati > Bacteroidota > Flavobacteriia > Flavobacteriales > Flavobacteriaceae > Flavobacterium > Flavobacterium sp. GSP27. The sequence goes on from NZ_RYDP01000011.1 coordinate 84,427, forward strand.
TTAACAGAGTATGTAGCAACAATCAAAAAACAGCAATAATCATACAAATTAAGAGAAGTACTATTAGAACCTCCTCGTATTCTATCCTGAGTAGTGTTTTTTCATAATTTATGTTCTAAAAAAAAATGAAACAAAAACCATCTTGTTAAGGCAAGATGGTTTTTTGTTTTATAATTACAGTCCGATTAATATACTGAATAAAAGCAGTTTAAGAACCTAAAAACACACTATAGCGCACTAGAAGTTATTCCAGCAACAATCATTCCTACAAATAGTAAAAGATAAAGAGAGAAAACAACCAGAGTCATAATTCCAATGTATTTATAATGTGACTTTAGGTATTCTAACGAAGTAGTCAAGGCATCTGAATCATTGTTTTGGAATGCTGCTTTGGCATTTGAAGCAAACTTATTCAAGTAATATACTGGAAAAAAATAAAGAATGGCTATCAAAAAGTATACAAAAGCCATTACAAACCCAAAAGAAGATCCCATCATTCCCATAGCAGGATTCACCTTAGCCATAGCAGAGAATAGCGTTCCGGCGAATAAAGCGGCAAAAATAATAAACCCAATTCCGATGTAACCAAGAATGGACAAAAAATAGGCCCACTTTGCGGTTTCTTTCAAAAAGCCCTTAGCAGAGGCGCTAAGTTTCATTTCGAAACTTTCAATCACTGAATGCTCTTCCATATGTATTTGTTTTTTTTGTTAGAACCCAAATTTAACAAAAAAAATTATGAAAAGCATTAAATAGGAATCAATTGTCATGTCCCCAAAAACAAAAAACCATCCCGCTTAAGACGGGATGGTTTTATCAAAGAGCCGGCGGAGGGACTCGAACCCACGACCTGCTGATTACAAATCAGCTGCTCTAGCCAACTGAGCTACGCTGGCGACTCATTACGGGTGCAAATATAGGTCTGAATTTCTGTTTTCCAAAACAAATTCAAACTTTTTTTGCTTTTTTTTTGACTACAATTCGTTGATTTTAGCAATCAATTGATTAGCAGTTTGTTCCAATTCAACATTAATTTGTTTGAAGTGTGCTTTTTTATTTTCTACTTTTTTAACATTTACCTTTGTGATTAAAGTGTCAAAAGCAGCAATCGCTTCGTCAATTAAAGCATTCGTTTCTGTTGTTGGTTTTCCTGTTGTAGAAATTTCGAACAAGTAAACTGCTTCAATAATATCTCCTAAAACGTAGTTGATGTCTTTTTTTAAATTCTTAATGTTTGCCATTTTTATTTTTTTAAAATTTGAATTTTAATTTGCGTCTGCAAAAGTACACATAATCTTTCTATTACCGACTATGAAATGTAAATTTCTAAAATTGAAGCTTTTCCATTGATAATGAATGCATGCATGGCAGCAGGAATCAAAACGGTATCTCCCTTTTTATATTCTAGTTTTGAATTGTCAAATTCTATTTCAAATGCTCCTTCCACACACATATATACGGTAAAGCTTTCTCCAGATTTAGAAACTGAAATAGCTCCATCTAGCGGGATAAAGTTAGTGGTAAAGTAAGGACAATCAACCACTGGATTAGACTCATTGCTATTCTTAGAGTATTCTTTTTTAGTTTCAACTGTGTTGTAATTGATCGCTTCCAACGCCAAATCCACATGCAATTCTCTGGTATTCCCATTCGTGTCTACTCGATCAAAATCATACAATCGATACGTAATATCCGAAGTTTGTTGAATCTCGGCCACCATTAACCCAGCACCAATAGCGTGAACAGTTCCGGTTTCCAGAAAGAAAATATCTCCTGCTTGTACCTTTATATCATCCAGAATAGAGAGCAGGGTTTTATTTTTTAGGTTTTCTAAATAGGCTTCGGGATTCGACTTTTCTTTGAAACCTACAATAATTCGGGCGTCATCATCTGCTTGCAAGATATACCACATTTCTGTTTTACCAAAAGAATTGTGGCGTTTTTTTGCTAAGGCATCATTAGGATGTACTTGAATAGACAAATCTTGACGGGCATCTAAATATTTAAAAAGCAACGGAAATTGCTTTCCAAAGCGATTATAAACCGCTGTTCCTAGGATTTTCTCAGGAAACTCATTAATAATATCTGTCAATGCACTGCCTTTCCAATCTCCGTGAGCCACAATACTGACATCTCCTGCTACAGTCGATAACTCCCAACTTTCGCCAATATGCGTTGAGGCAATGGGTTTATTAAGTATTGTTTTTAATTTTTCACCACCCCAGATTCTTTCTTTCAAAATGGGTTTAAACTGTAAGGGATAAAATGTCATGTAACTATTTTTTTTGAGTCCCAAATGTAAACAAATCAATATTGTTTTCTACCAAAATAGGTTTCCATTTACAGGAGTCCGTTAAACTACCGAAAAAAGTATAAATTAATTCCAATCAGAAAGGTAGCAAATCACATCTTGTAATTGATTATACTAATTTTTTAATGGCTTCAAGTGCTTTAGGAATATGTTTTGTTGCCAGAATACTGTCAAAAATCATTTGTACTACTCCGTTTTTATCCGTTACATAAGTCACTCGTCCCGGAAGCAACCCGAACATTCCAGAGGGAACCCCAAAAAATTTTCTTATTTTTTTATCAGAATCGGACAAGAGAATAAAAGGCAGTTTGAATTGTTTGCTGAATTTTTGATGTGAGGCAACGCTATCGCTGCTAATCCCTATCACTTCTGCACCCAAATCCTTAAAATCTTCGTATTGATCCCTAAAACTACAGGCTTGCGCAGTACATCCAGGCGAATTATCTTTAGGATAAAAATAAATTACAAGCGGTTTTTGGCCTACTACGTTTCCACTGTCAAAATCAGTTCCATTGGTGTCTTTCGCCATGAAATGGGGAATAGTATCTCCTACTTTTAGCTCCATTATTCTCCTTTATAAGTTACAAAATTCCGAGGTGTTTCGTACAAAACCACTTCTAATTTAAACTCTGCCTTGATTCTTTTTCTAATTTTATTCCAAATGACTACTACAATATTTTCAGCTGTTGGATTCAAATCCTGAAACTCCGGAACATCCAAGTTCAGATTTTTATGATCAAACTGATGCTCAACTTCCTCTTTAATAATATCACTCAGAAATTTCACATCCATTACATAACCCGTTTCCGGATCAATTTCCCCAGTCACACTTACTATCAGTTCATAGTTATGCCCGTGGAAATTTGGATTGTTGCACTTGCCAAAAACGGCATCATTTTGTTCAAAAGTCCAATCTTTCCTATGCAATCTGTGAGCCGCATTGAAATGGGCTTTTCGTGAAATAGTCACTTTCATAAAACGTATAAATTAGGGGTTATCTGTGCTCGAGTTCAGAGACAAAGGGCTTTTATGTTCTTCCAAAAAATAATAAAACTCGTCAAAAATTATTTTGAACCAAACGGTGTATAAGGCCGGCTGCAATTCCATATCCATTTTAACATCCTCAATTTTCATCCATTTCCAGTCTTCCACTTCCTCCGGATTGATGACCGGTGCGTCGTTATAATAGCCAATCATCACATGATCGAGTTCATGCTCCGTCAAGCCATTATCAAATGGCGCTTTATAAATAAAATGAAAAAGTTCTTTGAGTTCTGTTTTAAAACCCATTTCCTCAAATAGCCTTCGGTTTCCCGCCTGAATATTTGTTTCTCCCTCGCGTTGATGACTGCAACATGTATTAGTCCACAATAACGGGGAATGGTATTTTTGACCTGCCCGCTGCTGCAGCATGATTTCATTCGTACTGTTTAGTACAAAAACTGAAAAGGCACGATGCAGAACTGCTTTTTCATGCGCTTCAAGCTTAGGCATCAGCCCTATCTGCTCATCATTTTCATTAACTAAGATTACATTTTCTTCTAACATGTGGCTTTATAATTAGGTCAAAAATACAAAAAAAGAACGGGTATCTATACCGTTTTTGAATTTGTGAAAAGTTTAACGAGTGTTGAATACCCTAATATTCTAATTTTATATTCTTTGTATTAGTCTTCTAATTTACAATTTAGCGTGGGTAAGACCCGCAAAACTAAATGGCTGTTTTTTTCGTAAATAATAGAGGAATCAAAAACTTAAATAAAAGAAAATTCAATTGCAAAGTAGCCGACATTTTAAAATAAAAAGCGCTTTACATTTGTACTGTAAATAAAAAAAAGATGAAAACAAAAAACCAATTCGTAAGTGTATTATTTTTAACCTCTTTATTCATGTTCACTGCCTGTGCACAAACAACAAAGAAACAAGATCCTATAAAAAAAACTGTCACAATGAAAAACACAATTGAAAAACCTGAAAACCCATATTACTCCAATACAGATACTGCAAAACTCAAAGTAAGTAATACCGAATGGAAAAAAGTTCTACCCGAAGATGTCTATGAAGTAACTCGTAATGCGGATACGGAAAGACCTTTCACAGGAAAATTCTGGAATACAGATGACAAGGGGACTTATTATTGTGCCGCCTGTGGCAACAAATTATTTCGTTCCGGCGCCAAATTTTCCAGCACTTGCGGCTGGCCAAGCTTTTTCGAACAAGACAATAAAAACAGTGTGGTTTATAAAACCGATAATTCACTGGGAATGGAAAGAACTGAAGCGCTCTGCGGAAGATGTGACGGTCATTTAGGTCATCTTTTTGATGACGGGCCGGAACCAACCAAAAAAAGATACTGCATGAATTCAATCGCACTGGACTTTATACCTGATACCAAATAACATGAAAAAATTATTTTTAGTGTGTATTTTAACGACCAGTAGCTTGTTTGCGCAAGGTCAAACACCAAAGCAATCCAATCTTGAATCCATTACTTTAGCCGGTGGATGTTACTGGTGTGTTGAGGCCGTTTATGAGAACCTCATTGGAGTACAATCGGTAATCTCAGGATATGCAGGCGGCAAAAATACCAATCCTACCTATGAAGATGTGTCAACTGGAAGATCGGGTTATGCGGAAGTGGTAAAAATTACCTATGACAAAAACGTAACGAATCTAGATGAGATTTTCAAAGTCTTTTTTACGGTACATGACCCAACGACACTTAACCGGCAGGGCGCCGATGTAGGAACACAATACCGCTCCGCTATTTTTTATAAAAATGAAACACAAAAAAAATCAGCACAAACGATAATCAACGCAATGAAAAAGGCCAAGATTTATGATAGTCCGGTAGTAACAACACTAGAACCGTTGACTAAATTTTACAAAGCAGAAGATTACCATCAAAATTACTACGCCAACAATAAGAACCAACCCTATTGTCAAATGGTAATTCAACCTAAAATGGAGAAATTCGAAAAGCTTTTTAAAAACCGATTGAAGAAACAAAAATAAAAGAGTAAGAATACCGTCTTGTTTGAAATAACAAGACGGTATTTTTATATCCTACTCAAAAAAAAGACACTTTACACCCCTATTTAAAATTAATGCCAGACGAAATAATTTTGCTATATTTGTTTCTAACTGACCTTCTTTAGAATCGAAACAGCTGTGTTTTTAACTAAAATAAAGGCTGTTTAGCAACCAAATTTTACACTACCAACTAATGAAAAAAATTATTCTTTTTGCTGGCTTATGCTCCTTCTCCTTTTTTGCTACTGCACAAAATTCCGTTCTTAAAGCCACGGTTGCCCAAAAAGCAGCCTCCTTAGAATCTAAAGTCAGTACCTGGCGGAGAGACTTTCACCAAAACCCTGAATTAGGCAATAGAGAATTTAAAACTGCCGAAAAAATAGCAACACATTTGCGTTCTTTGGGCATGGAAGTACAAACTGGTGTGGCCAAAACTGGCGTGGTAGGAATTTTAAAAGGCGGAAAACCCGGTCCGGTTGTAGCACTTAGGGCAGATATGGATGCCTTGCCTGTAACAGAAAGAGTCGCCATTCCTTTTGCCTCAAAAGCAATGGGAGAATACAACGGTCAGGAAGTAGGTGTCATGCATGCTTGCGGACATGATTCGCATATAGCCATGCTGATGGGAACTGCTGAAATTCTGGCCGCTATCAAAAGTGAATTAAAAGGAACGGTTAAATTCATTTTTCAACCTGCTGAGGAAGGCGCTCCCGATGGTGAAGAAGGTGGAGCTGCACTAATGGTAAAAGAAGGCGTTCTGGAAAATCCAAAAGTAGATGTGATTTTTGGCTTACACATCAGCGCAGACACCGAAGTCGGCAAAATCAATTACCGTCCAAAAGGAGCGATGGCTTCCTCAGACTGGTTCAAGATAAAAATAAAAGGAAAACAATCACACGGAGCCAGCCCATGGCAATCCGTAGATCCTATTGTTACGGCGTCCCAAATAATATTGGGATTACAAACTATTGTGAGTCGCAATGTAGATTTAACGGAGTCCGCGGCCGTGGTTAGTGTTGGAAAAATTACATCTGGCGTAAGAAGTAATATTATACCGGAAGAACTTGAAATGGCAGGAACGATTCGGACCCTAGACAAACAAGTTCAGGAAATGATCCATAATAGATTGAAACAAATTACCACCAATATTGCAGAAAGTGCCGGAGCTACTGCCGAGGTGATCATCACTAAACAAACCCTGATTACCTATAACGATCCTATATTGACTGAAAAAATGCTCCCTACATTAGAAACTGTAGCGGGGAAAAACAATGTGGTATTGACTCCTGCAGCAACTGGAGCCGAAGATTTTTCGTACTATCAAGACAAAGTTCCCGGACTTTTCTTTTTCCTGGGTGGAATGCCAAAAGGCAAAAATCCTGCCGAAACAGCCTCACATCATACCCCCGATTTTTATATCGACGAGGGTAGTTTTGTATTAGGAATGAAAGCGATGTCCGACCTAACTATAGATTATATGGAAATGAGTGCTAAAAAATAAATCAGTACCTGAATAGACAATTTTAAAAAGTTTTTAAAACTACAACCGAAAAGAAATTTTCGGTTTTTTTACACCTTTGTATGATTCAAAAAAATAATATTCAAATGATTTATTTAAAGCAACTTAACCTGTTTTTTTTTAACGATTTTTAGTAAATTTATGTCTGCATCTTAAAAGTTGATTCTGTCAAGGAAACACTAAACATATTCAAAAGAAATCTCTAGGAAAATTGCCAACTAAAAAGCTGTAAAATGAAAGCACTTGAAACCTATTTTAAATACCAAAAAGGGCGTAGAACCTCGTCTTATAAAAAACGTCTGACTCCTATACTGTTAAAACTTTCCATGAGTTGCGGGTTGAAATCAAGAAACAGAGAGCTTTATTTGAATTGGTTGCCTTTTGTAACAAAAAAATAAGCCAAACAATTTCATCTTATGAGCCGAATACATGTGAAAAAACCATCTTAAAAGCATTAAAATCATAGTAACTTCAAAAAGAGAATTGTTATTTAATAAAATAGATGCAACTTTACCGTACAAGACTCTTTCACACCTATTGGAGACAAATAAATACTAAATAACGCTAGGAATCATAAACTCCTTCAAGAATACTTAAAACCATATTTATATAACCATTATGAAACTAACCATCATGCTCATATTCGCATTTATCCTACTGAGTTGCGGCGGTAATTCTATCTATAAATCACAAAGTAAAAGTAAGGATTGGGCGATGCTCGACTTTGTAAAAGTAGATAGCCTAAACCCTATTTTAGAACCACAGTTACATCCTGTTTTTCAATCTCCAATAAGCAACAAAAAAGTCCACTGGGAAGAACGAAATGTTCTTAATCCATCCGCTATTGTCAAAGACGGAAAAGTATACCTCATCTACAGAGCGCAAGACAAAGACATGACATCAAGATTAGGCCTAGCTATCAGCGATGATGGACTGCACTTTAAAAAACAACCCACACCAATATTCTATCCGGACAACGACACGATGAAACAATACGAATGGAAAGGAGGTGTTGAAGATCCTAGAATTATAGAAAGCGAGAATGGGACTTACATTATGACTTACACATCCTATGATGGTAAAACTGCGCGTCTTTGTTTAGCCAGTTCAAAAGATTTAAAAACATGGACAAAACACGGTTTAGTATTAAGGGAAGAAAAATACAAAGACTTGTGGTCAAAATCCGGAGCTATAGTTTGCAAATTATACAAAGATAAAATCATAGCTACAAAAATTAAAGGCAAATACTGGATGTATTTTGGGGATACTGATTTGTATATAGCAACCTCTGAAGATCTCATCCATTGGGAAGTAGCCGAAAATAATGAAAACAAAAAAATGATTACTGTTTTACATCCCAGAATGGGGTATTTTGATAGTCGTTTAGTAGAACCCGGTCCTTTTGCATTACTTCAAAAGCAAGGTATCGTGCTGATTTACAACGGAAGTAATGCCGAAAATTATAATGATTCAAGTTTACCTAAATTCACTTATGCAGCAAGCCAGGCGCTATTTGACAAAGAAAAGCCCTATAAATTAATAGACCGAATGGATAGTTATTTCCTTCATCCGGACAAGCCTTATGAAAAAACAGGCGAAGTAAATGAGGTTTGTTTTGTAGAAGGATTAGTTTACTTTAAAAAACAATGGTTCTTGTATTATGGAACGGCTGATTCAAAAATTGCCGTTGCTGTCAAAAACAGATAATACCCATCTTGTTGACATTAATTAATCAACTACTAAACTTCCTAAATAAGCCAAAAATCTGAATATTATATCCCTTTTATTTTGGGGATTAATTCTTTTTTTTTAACTTTTTCAAATTCATTGAAAGTAGAAATAAAGAACGCTATAAAAAACTGGTTAGATTTAGTGGGAAAACTTAAAGTTGGCACGGCTGCAATTCCAAGTATAAGCCACCAATGCCAATTAATAATAATTGATATTGGTGGCAATTAGTGAAGTTTATTTCAAAGCTGGAAAATCTGTAGTAAAACCTAAATTCCTATTCAGATTATTTTTGGTTTAAAATCGCTCCAATCATCAACGCACATTTCTCGCCATCAATAGCGGCAGAAATAATTCCGCCTGCATAACCTGCGCCTTCTCCACAAGGATACAGCCCTTTTATTTGAACATGTTCATAGGTCAAGGGATCTCTGGGAATACGCACCGGGGATGACGTTCTGGATTCTGGCGCATGAAGCACGGCTTCATTAGTCAAATAACCTCGCATTGATTTTCCAAATTCAGTAAATCCTTCCCGTAATATTTGCGTTAAAAAATCGGGGAAAACCTGTCCCATTTCTACCGAAGTAGTTCCGGGAACATACGATGTTTTTGGGATATCCGATGAAACTCGGTTTTGTGTAAAATCAATCATGCGTTGTGCTGGCACTTTTTGGCTTTCGCCAGCTAAATGCCAAGCGCGTTGCTCGATACTTTTTTGGAATTCCATTCCGGCCAAAGCACCAAATTTAGCAAAAGGTTTAAAATCCTCCAGTTGCAATTCAATTACAATTCCCGAATTAGCAGTAGCCTGATCCCTTTTGGATGGGGACCAACCATTAGTAACCACTTCGCCGGGACTCGTGGCGCAAGGAGCAATCACGCCGCCAGGACACATACAAAAGGAATACATTCCCCGGCCTCCTACTTGTTTCACAATAGAATACGGAGCGGGAGGTAAAAACTCCCCACGGTAATCACAACTGTACTGAATGCTGTCAATCAAAGATTGCGGATGTTCTGCCCGCACGCCCAAGGCAAAAGGTTTGGCCTCGATAAAAATCTTTTTTCGGTCTAACAATTCGAAAATATCACGAGCTGAATGTCCCGTAGCCAAAATGAGTTTATTGGCAAGAATGGTGTCGCCGTTTTGAGTAATAACACCCTGAACTTCATTATTTTTTAATAAAATATCGGTCAATCGGGTTTCAAATAAAACCTGTCCACCACATTCGATGATTTTCTCTCGAATGTCCTGAATAATCTGAGGTAATTTATTTGTTCCAATATGCGGATGCGCCTCAATCAGAATATCTTCAGAGGCTCCAAAAGCGACAAACAATTCCAAGACACGCGTTACATCACCTCTTTTTTTAGAACGCGTATACAACTTCCCGTCTGAATAGGTTCCGGCACCGCCTTCGCCAAAACAATAATTGGAATCTTCATTGACTACATGATCGAGATTGATGGCTTTCAAGTCTCTTCGTCTGCCCCTAACGTCTTTTCCACGCTCGATAACTATAGGCCTTAACCCTAACTCGATCAATTGCAAAGCAGCAAAAAGTCCGGCGGGTCCGGCACCAACAACAATTACTTCTTGAGCTGAGGAAACATTTTTATACTCCGGAAGTTGTGTTTTTTGCTCTTGAAAAAGCTCTCCTTTTAAATAAATCACAACTTTAAGATTGATTTTAATGGCTTTTTGGCGGGCATCGATCGACCTCTTTAAAATAGAAACATGCTGAATCTCATTTACAGAAACGGTAATTTGTTTTGATAAATGATTTTTTAGCAACAAATCATTTGCTGCAATTTCCGGGGATACTTGTAATAAGAGTTCTTGAGGCATTTTTTTAGATTATTCGATTTTCAGATTATTTGACTTTTAAAATGTCAAAATAATCCACGTACAAAAGTAGTATTTTGTACTGACTTCTTCTTGTAGAAAACAGAATCCGTTTTCAATTTTTAAAATTGACTAGTTTTCGAATTAGAGGTTGTAACTTTGTATGCTAAAACAGTTACCCAGTTAAACCATTAACCGATTAATCTTAAGGAAAAATGTCCAGAAAAATAAAATTGATATGGGATTTCCGTGGGCCAGCTTCCGCAAAAACTGCCGAACACCATGAAATCCATTTAAAAGAATACATCGCTATTGAAAAATTGCCATTGAATATCACTGGGTTCGAAATCCAAAGCGAAATGCTTGCCATTGCTTTTATGGTGGTCACCGATGAAAACATGATTCAGGTACGAGATGCTTTGAAACCGCATCGTGGAGAATTATTTACAGTCTAAAGTCATAAAGCCGAAGGTCTAAATGTACAAAAAAATCAAAACAACGGTTGTTATCAAAATTTAAGCCTAATCATAGAACCTTACATCACTTTAAATCAAGTTTGTAATCACTAAATATATAGGTATCATTGTTTTCCCCAGACAGCCGTATACTTTTAAATTCAACGACTTCATCATTTTTGACTTCATAATTATAAACATCTATATCGTTAGTACTTTCTGAAGACTCGTAAAATTTACCCTCTTCGGTCCACCATTTCCCTTTTTCGGTAAAAGTCTCGACTTCACAGTCTTCCTTTGATGTAAACATTATTACATAAGTGCCGTCAGTAAATCTTTGTTGAATCCAATGTTTTTCAATTCCTTCTATTTGCCCATCTTTTTCAAAACCTTTCCAAATACCAACCAGCTTCTCGTCTTGCTCTTTTTTATCGATTGTAAAACTCAAAATTAAAACTGAAAATACTGCCAAAGCAACTATTTTAAAAAATGGGTATCTTTTTTTCATAACTATTAATTTGTTGGGATTTCTATTGTTTTCATATAATCATTTAAAAAAGCAAACAGAAAAGCATCAACTTGCTTATCCGTTTTAAACTCGGCTTCTTTTTTCTTAAGTGATTCGTTTTTTCTTCCTAAACCTGGATTCTCTATAAAAAAAGACCCGCTAGAAAGATTGGACTGCATCGATATTTCTTTAAAATCGTTAGCCTTTATTTTATATTCTTCGGTATGTTTAAAGTATTTAAAATAATCTCTTCTAAATTGATAAAACTCTCCCGCAGTCAATTTTTTGGATTTGAGATTGATTCCGTTTTTTATTTCTATAAGATTGTAGTTTTCAAAAAGAGAACTATACCCCATATGGACATATTGCACTATTTTTCCTGAAGGACATATTAATAAACCCGAATAATAATTGCATTCAAAAGTAACATTTGTCCCAAAAACATCTTTATAAATAGAGGTCAGAAAATAATCAGTCTTACCGTTGCTATTTTCTTTATAATCTTCTTTATAAATGTTTTCAACAACAAATTTTCCATCTATAAATTTAAAATAAGCAACATAACCTCTCCAATTGGCACTGGAAAGGTTAGTTATTAATTTTTCTGGAATTGGATGATCTTTAAAATACCCTTCTAAAGGATTTGATTGTATGGCTAAAGTATCTTTTTCGATAATTAAATAATCTGGAACCTGACCGGTTGCAAATGAGCTGACTGATACTAAAAAAGCAAAAAACACTTTTAAAAACTTCATAAAATTATTTTAATTCGCCACTTCGCTAATGAATTTTATTCGCATCAGACGCAATTCACAAAGATCATATTCACCGTCAAATTCCTTGAGCGCTGCTTCAATATTATCCGATTCGGATTCCATGAAATACTCGTGAATTTCTTCTTGTTGTTCATCGTCAAGCATGTCGTCAATCCAATATTTTATGTTCAGCTTGGTACCAGAATACACAATTTGTTCCATTTCTTTTATTAAAACATCCATCTTAATCCCTTTTGCGGAAGCAATATCATCGAGCGATAATTTTCTGTCAATATTCTGAATGATATAGAGTTTATTTACTGAATTGACTCCTGTCGATTTTACGACAAGATCTTCCGGACGCGTAATGTCATTTTCTACAACATAGCGGCTGATTAATTCCAGAAATTCCTTTCCATATTTTTTGGCTTTCCCTTCTCCAACCCCATGAATATTAATCAATTCTTCTTGAGAAACCGGATATTTCAAAGCCATATCTTCTAGTGATGGATCCTGAAAAACCACAAATGGTGGAACGCCAACTTTTTTGGCTACTTTTTTACGTAAATCCCGCAACATACCCATCAGAACTTCATCTGCAACTCCGGTAGATTTTGATGCGGTTACAATAGCCTCATCGACTGACTCATTGTATTGATGATCTTCCGACATCATAAAGGATTTTGGTTTTTTTATAAAATCCAGTCCTTTGCCGGTAATTTTGACAATGCCATAAGTTTCTATATCTTTTGATAAATAGCCAGCTACCAAAACCTGTCGCAGCAAGGCCATCCAATATTTTTCATCGTGTTTTGAACCGCATCCAAAAAAAGACTGCGCATCCGTTCTATGCGCCTTGATCACTGCATTGACACGACCAATCAAGGTAAAAACAACTTCTTTTGATTTGTATAAATGTTTGGTATCACGCACCACTTCCAGCAGTTGTACTACTTCCGCTTTAGCTTCTGTTTTTGTTTTTGGATTTCTAACGTTGTCATCCATATCTGCTCCTTCGCCCGTGACATCGTCAAATTCTTCTCCAAAGTAATGCAACAGAAACTTTCTTCTGGACATCGAAGTTTCGGCGTAAGCCACAACCTCCTGTAATAAAGCAAATCCAATTTCCTGTTCTGCAACGGGTTTCCCGGACATGAATTTTTCTAATTTCTCGACATCTTTATAGGAGTAATATGCCAAGCAATGGCCTTCACCACCATCTCGACCGGCACGTCCTGTTTCCTGATAGTAGCTTTCTAATGATTTAGGAATATCATGGTGAATTACAAAACGCACATCCGGCTTGTCTATTCCCATCCCAAAAGCGATTGTGGCCACTACGACATCGACATCCTCCATAAGGAACATGTCCTGATGTTTGGCACGGGTTTTAGCATCTAATCCCGCATGATATGGCACGGCACTTATCCCGTTGACTTGCAACACCTCGGCAATAGCCTCGACTTTTTTACGGCTCAGGCAATAAATAATACCCGATTTGCCTTTATGCTGTTTGATGAACCGAATAATATCCGATTCAATGTTTTTTGTTTTAGTACGGACTTCATAATACAAATTGGGTCTATTGAAGGATGCCTTAAAAGTGGTAGCATCACACATATCCAAGTTTTTGAGAATGTCTTCCTGTACTTTAGGAGTAGCAGTAGCCGTTAGTCCTATAATAGATAAATCACCCAGTTGTTTTATGATGTGTTTCAGGTTCCGGTATTCTGGTCTAAAATCATGTCCCCACTCTGAGATACAATGAGCCTCATCTATGGCTACGAAAGAAATGGGTACGGTTTTTAGAAAATTGACATATTCTTCCTTTGTCAACGATTCCGGCGCAACGTACAAAAGCTTAGTCAATCCAGAGGTAATATCCTTTTTTACTTGCGCAATTTCAGTTTTGGTCAGGGAGGAATTTAAAACATGAGCAATCCCGTTTTCTGAGGATAAACTTCGAATGGCATCAACTTGATTTTTCATCAAAGCGATTAAAGGCGATACTACTATTGCAGTTCCTTCCTGAATTAAAGCTGGCAGCTGGTAGCAAAGTGATTTCCCCCCACCAGTTGGCATTATCACAAAAGTGTTCTGCTTATTCAACAGACTTTTTATGACTTGTTCTTGCAATCCCTTAAATTGGCTGAAGCCAAAATATTTCTTTAATTCTTTGTGTATTTCAATTTCGTTTGAATTCATTCTTTATTATGTGGTATTTTGTATAAATTTGCATCATCTAAAGGTACAAATTTCTTTTACACACACAAATTTTAATTATTCAGTTTTGATAACTACAGAAAATATATTGGCCAGTGCCAAAAAAACTATTTTATCGGAAAGCCAATCCATTGCAAAACTCGCTGATTTTCTGGATGAAAACTTTATTAGTGCCACACAAAGCATCTATAATACTGCCGGAAGACTAGTAGTAACAGGGATAGGAAAAAGCGCTATTATTGCCCAAAAAATGGTGGCTACTTTTAACTCTACCGGAACTCCGTCGTTGTTTCTTCATGCCTCCGAAGCCATTCATGGTGATTTAGGAATGATACAAAATGACGATGTGATTATTTGTATTTCAAAAAGCGGCAACAGTCCGGAGATAAAAGTACTGGTTCCGTTATTGAAACGTTTTGGCAATACCTTGATTGCCATTACTGGAAATACGTCCTCTTTTCTTGCCAAAGGATCTGATTTTGTATTGAATACTACCGTCACCTCCGAAGCCTGTCCAAACAATCTTGCGCCTACAAACAGCACTACCGCACAACTTGTCATGGGGGATGCACTTGCGGTTTGCCTGATGGAAATGCGCGATTTCAAACCGGAAGATTTTGCAGTCTACCATCCTGGGGGCGCATTAGGAAAAAAATTATTGCTCAAAGTGAAAGATATGTTAGAGCACAGTCTCAAACCGATGGTTACTCCGGATGCTTCAATCAAGAAAGTTATTTTCGAAATTTCAGAAAAGCGTCTTGGCGTCACTGCAGTTGTAGATCAGCATAAGGTAATCGGAATCATTACGGACGGAGATATAAGAAGAATGCTCAATGAACGAGATAATTTCACTGATTTAACCGCAAAAGATATTATGACAAAAAACCCAAAAATGACTTCTTCGGAAGCTATGGTAGTTGAGGCATTCAACATAATGGAAGATTTTTCTATCACCCAATTAGTAGTGGTTGATCATGGCGAATACAAAGGAGTTTTACATATACACGACATTTTAAAAGAAGGAATACTATAATGGCAAAGAAAAACTTAAACGAAATGTCCTTTTTAGATCATCTTGAAGAATTAAGATGGTTATTAGTTCGAAGTACTGTGGCTATATTAATCCTGGCCACTGTTACATTTTTTATCAGTGACTATATTTTTGACGTTATCATCTTTGGACCAACCAATCCAAATTTTATTACCTACCGTGCTTTTTGTGATTTATCACATTATTTGGGTTTTGCTGATAGTATTTGCGTAACCGAAATGGCTTTTATCATTCAAAACACCAATATGGAAGGACAGATCAATGTATTGATCTGGACCTGTATCACCGCCGGTTTTATATTGGGATTTCCTTTTGTATTATGGGAAATCTGGAAATTTATAAGCCCAGCATTGTATGAAACCGAAAAAAAACACGCAAAGCTTTTTGTGATCACCTCCTCCTTGCTCTTTTTCATGGGTGTCCTTTTTGGTTATTTCGTAATTGTCCCCATGTCGATGAACTTTTTTGCTACATTTACCATAAGTGATGTAGTAAAAAATCAGTTTAGCGTTGATTCCTACATTGGGATGGTAAAAACCAGTGTTATCGCTTGCGGATTGTTTTTTGAATTACCAATAATTATCTATTTCCTGACTAAATTAGGCTTGGTAACCCCTGATTTTTTGAGGAAATACTGGAAATATGCCGTAGTCATCATCCTTATAGTAGCGGCAATTGTAACGCCTCCGGATGTGGTGAGTCAAATAATTGTAACCATCCCGATGTTGTTAATCTATGAAGCAAGTATCTTAATATCGAAAATAGTTGTAAAAAATCAAAAAAAAGTAAATGGCTGATATCATAAATGAATTCAACGAGTACCGTTCGAAAATGAACGAAAAATTATTGGCAGACAATAATAAAATTGTAAAGCGAATTTTTAATTTGGATACCAATGCGTATGCTCCAGGCGCTTTGGATGTAAAAACAAAAGAGCTTTTAGGCCTTGTTGCTTCAGCCGTTTTACGCTGCGATGATTGCGTAAAATACCATTTGGAGACGAGCTTCAAAGAAGGTGTCACCAAAGAAGAAATGATGGAGGCGATGGGAATTGCTACACTTGTTGGCGGAACTATTGTTGTGCCTCATTTGCGCAGAGCCTATGAGTTCTGGGAAGCACTGGAGGAAACCGCAACAAAATAATTTGTTAAGAAGTTCTATCGTTTAATTGTTTATTCGTTTATTTGACGATTAAACAATTAAACTATTGATGCGTTAAACGATTAAACCAAAAAAAATGAAATTACGAGCCGAAAATCTAATCAAAACCTACAAAGGACGCAGTGTTGTCAAAGGCATTTCGGTAGAGGTAAATCAAGGCGAAATCGTTGGACTCTTGGGGCCTAACGGTGCCGGAAAGACAACTTCATTTTACATGATTGTGGGATTAGTAAAACCCAATTCCGGAAATATATTCCTAGATGATTTGAACATCACAGATTACCCGATGTATAAAAGGGCACAGCAGGGAATTGGTTATTTAGCTCAAGAAGCTTCCGTTTTTAGAAAATTAAGCATCGAAGACAATATATTAAGTGTTTTGCAATTGACAAAATTATCCAAAGCGGAACAAGAAGCAAAAATGGAAAGTTTAATTGATGAGTTTAGTTTAGAACACATTAGAACCAATCGTGGGGATTTACTTTCCGGCGGTGAACGCCGCAGAACTGAAATAGCCCGTTGTCTGGCTACAGATCCAAAATTCATTTTATTAGATGAACCATTTGCCGGTGTCGATCCTGTTGCCGTTGAAGACATTCAGCGAATTGTAGCACAATTAAAAAATAAAAATATCGGAATTCTTATTACAGATCACAACGTTCAGGAGACCTTAGCCATCACTGATAAAACCTACCTGATGTTTGAAGGTGGCATCCTTAAAGCCGGAATTCCAGAAGAATTAGTTGAGGATGAAATGGTACGTCGTGTGTATCTGGGGCAAAATTTCGAGTTACGAAAAAGAAAGTTGGAGTTTTAAAAGAGTGCTTCGTTTTTAGTGTTCCTATTTGAGAATGGAAAATCAAAAATCAAAAAAATGAAAAATCAAGATAAACCAAGTCAAGAAACATTAGAAAGATGGAGTAAAGACCCCGACAACTGGATCTTGGGCCTGTTTTATTATAACAAAAAAGACAAACGCATTTTGCCCCCTAAAAAAATTGCTTGGATGGGAAACACCATAAACTTTGCTAGTCCAAAATCGGTACTTTTTATGATTGGAGCCTTATCATTTTTTGTATTTGTAGTCCTTTCCATAGTGAAAAATAAATAATTATTCCACAGTAATAAACCGCAACTGCTCCAAATCTCCATTGTAAATATTGACATCTACATTGCCATTTATTCCTGGAACAGAAGCTTTCTCCGTAAATTGCCAAAACAACCAGTCTTTGGCTATTTCCTCCCTGTAAAAATTATAATTGGCTATCCAAAAAAGATAATCGCCGAATTCCTCTTTCAAAAAATCATCGTAATAGCGCTCGCCGGTATAGATAATAGGCCTCACCCCGTAATGGGATTCTACAGCATTTAACCACCTTTTCAAGCCTAATTTAAGATTTTCAATCGACTGGTTTTTAGGTAATTTTTCAATATCCAAAACTGGCGGTAAATCTCCCTTTTGAAGGGTGACGGTTTTGATAAAAAGTTGGGCTTGTTCAATTGAATTTTCGTTAGGACGATAATAATGATAGGCGCCTCTAATCATTTTATTTTCTTTGGCACCCAGCCAGTTCCGCTCAAAATTTCGGTCTTTCCGGTCTTTCCCAACCGTAGCGCGAATAAACACAAAATGTAGTGGATATTTATTTTCTAAAGTATCCACATAAGTCCATCTGATTTTACCTTGGTATTCTGAAACATCTAAACCGATACTTTTTCTTTCGTGTTTTTCTAAAACCTGAAAATTTCGAACATCAGAAATGCGCTTGGCTTCAGTTTCTTCTTGTAGAATTTTATCCGATTTAAAACTAAAATAATACGCTAAACCATCTCTATAATGATATCCAACAGCAGCCATCAGTGCTACTAAAAGAGTACCAATAGAATAGCGTAAAAACTTTCCGGAGAAAACAGTTGCTTTCTTCTTATGTTTACGGACAAGGGTAGTTTTTCTTCGTACGGTTTGTTTTCTCATTCAAAAATTACTTTTTGACTACTTTATTATTCAAAACCGACAGTAAAACATAAAACAGTATCAGTAATGGAATTCCTAAATAGCGAAAGAAAACCAACAATAGAAAAGCACAGATCAAAAAGACAATTTGAAGGGTGTTTTCTTTGAAACTGAACTTCTTGATTTTCAGAGAAAATAACGGAATTTCCGCATTTAGCATAAAGGCGCTCAATACGGTTAGCACTAATAAAAACCATGGGTTGGTCAATAGTTCAACAATAAATATAGAATCGGTATATTTCAAAACCAACGGCAGACTCAGAATAAACAGTGCATTGGCAGGCGTTGGCAAACCAATAAAAGAATCTGTTTGACGGGTATCGATATTAAAATTAGCCAAACGATAACAAGAGCCCAACGCAATTACAAAACCCAAATAAGGGAAAAACTGCAAATAACCTGCTGGTGCTGTTGTTGCATGACTAATCATCATTTGAAACATCACTAAACCCGGGACAACTCCGCTGGTCACCATATCTGCCAAAGAATCCAACTGCAAGCCAAGCGGACTTGACACCCTGAATAATCGGGCAAAAAAACCATCAAAAAAGTCCAAAAATATACCCAGACAAACAAAATAAAAGGCCATTTCAAAATCTTTATTAAAAGCAAATACCAGCGCAATGCACCCACAAAAAAGATTCAGTAACGTAATTAAATTCGGGATATGCTTTTTAATAGTCATCATAATAAAGTTTAAGTACACAAAGATGGCAAATTTAACATAATAAGTGAATGAAAAGTACGTTTTGTAATAGAGATTTAAACCGCTACAGCCAAGTAGCTTTTTAAGGACTCAAAACTCTGAAAGGGGCATTTCTAAATTATGTACAAATAATTCAAACAACAGCTGTAAAAAAGGTATTCTTCCTTTTGTAATTTACTATGATTCTAAAAAAATGAATAAAAACAAACTTTTCAAGTACTATCCGCGTATTAGTTTAATTCTTTACGACCATTGTTACCTATAATTTTTTCAGCTCAAGGAACTAGAAGATCCAATAAATTCAGGACTAATCCACACTAAATTGATCCGCAATACTAAATTCAACAGCAAAATGAAATATCCTCAGTAAAAAATTATATTTTTGATGAAAATTAAACAGACTTTTAGTTCGTAAAAATGATGCCCTTAAAAAAAAGCTTTTTAGTAGCAATCCTCTTGGCAAGTACCCTCACGTATGGCCAAGCGGTTAGAAAATACTCCAATGAATTCATGAATATCGGGGTTGATGCGGCTGCATTGGGCATGTCAAATACTGTCGTGGCTTCAACCAGAGATGTCAATTCAGGATATTGGAATCCCGCTGGCCTGATTCATCTGGAAGACCATCAGGTTTCAGTAATGCATGCTAATTATTTTGCAAATATTGCCCAATACGATTACTTGGCCTACGCCAGCCCAATTGATGATCACAGTGCTTGGGGCATTTCATTAATACGTTTTGGAGTTGATGATATATTAAACACCACTGAATTAATCGATAGTCAGGGTAATATTGACTACAACCGAATCAGTCTTTTCTCTACGGCTGATTATGGATTTACCTTTTCCTATGCCAGAAAACTACCCGTTCCCGGATTTCAATATGGTATAAGCGCTAAAGTGATTCGCCGAATCATCGGGAAATTTGCTAATTCTTGGGGATTTGGTTTTGATGCCGGAATCCAATTCGAAAAAAACAACTGGCAATTTGGGCTAATGCTCCGCGACATTACAACGACGTATAACGTGTGGAATATTGACGAAGACGAATATAAAAAAATTGCTGGTGCCATTCCTGAAGAAAACCAAAAATTACCGGAAAGCACTGAAATTACTGCCCCAAAAGCACAATTGGGTATTACTAAAAGGTTCATCATTCGGTATGATTACAGCATTCAGGGTGCAGCCAATGTGAATATGCGCTTTGCCAGAACCAATGATTTAATTGCAACTAATTTTATAAGTATTGATCCCGCTTTAGGACTGGAATTTGGCTACACTGATTTGGTCTTCGTTCGTGCCGGAGTGGGTAATTTTCAAAATGTACAGCAATTAGACCAGACGAAAAGAGTAGGTTTCCAACCTAATATTGGCTTGGGATTTAAATACAAAGGCATTCAGATTGACTATGCATTGACCGATTTAGGCAATCAAAGTACCGCTTTATACTCAAATATTTTTTCAGTGAAAGTAGATTTGGGAATGTTCAGAAATTAATTTAACAGAACCTTTATAATCAAATAATGCTGTGGATTATGATTCCATTTTTTAAAAGTTCACGATACGTTAGAAAACATGAATTCTGATTTTAACCACCAAACTTTCTGCTTCATTTTTGTTTCTTTGAGTATCTTTGGAAAACAAATACAATCAATGCGGACGCAAATTTATTTTTTAAATACATAAGCGCCCTATTACCCTTTAAAAGCTAACGAATGCAAACCTCTTCTTTCAAAAAAATAATTTTCTTCCTGTTTTTATTTTTAACGGCACCGTGTAGTTTTGGACAAAACATCCAATTATCAAAAAACACGAAGGTCAGTGTACTAACCTGTGGAACAGGCAATGAATCGTATTCTCTTTTTGGCCACACGGCAATTCGCGTTCAGGATACAATAAATGCAATTGATGTGGTATATAATTATGGAGCTTTTGATTTTAACACCCCTAATTTCGTGATGAAATTTATAAAAGGAGACCTACAGTATTTTGCTGTAGCAAATTCCTATCCAAATTTCATCAATCAATATCAGTACGAAAGAAGATCTGTTTATGAGCAGGAGCTGAATATTCCTAAACATTTAAAACAAAAACTGTTTGACAACCTCAATACATCCTTAGCATCAGGAGAAAGTTATTACACCTATAAGTTTATCGATAAAAACTGCACCTCGATGGTTGTTGCCATTATCAACAAAACACTAGACACAACCGCTATTGTAAAAAATGCTGATACTGACCTCACCTACAGAACTATTTTGTGTCCGTATTTTGACGGTCATTTTTATGAGAAACTAGGAACAAGTATCATTTTTGGAAAAAAAGTAGATCAATTAGGCACGCAATTATTTCTTCCCTTTGAATTGCAAAAAAGCCTAAAAAAAGTTTTTTTTCAAAACCGACCGCTGGCACCGGAAAACAAAACCATAATCGAATTCAAAAATGAAGTTCCCTTCTCTTGGTGGAACAATCCGTATACCTATTTTTTACTGCTTGCTCTAATCATTTTTATAAACAAAAAGGGTATCAATTTGTTGTACCTTATTCTAATGGCAACAATAGGACTATTCTTTACGTTTATTGGGTTTTATTCAGATCATCTTGAGCTGGGTTACAACTACAATATTTTGTTGTTTAACCCAACCTTAATAGGGTTATTGTATTTTTATTGGAAAAAGAGCCAAAAAGGGATCTATAATTTGGTTTTATTTAATCTGCTCTCGGTTGTACTCTATTTCTTTTTGATAATCAACAAAGCACATTTAGTAATAGTTTTACCCTTAATGGTAACCAGCGGAATTATTTTAGTGCGACTGGCCATCCAAAATAAAAAAAGAATTCCTACACTTCTGTAATACTCTCATTTACGCATACTTGAATTACTCTAAACAAACGTTAAATAATTTTTAACTGCCAATTTAATGGCTGATTAAAAGGCTTTTATAAGAATAAAAAAAGAATGCTTTTTTTGAGTTATTACATAATATTTTTCTGATTATACTAATTGAATTGATTTTATTTAACAAATAAACCCGCTTAAGGGACTTCAAAAAATACTTTTAGCTACCGAAATCGTATAATTAACATACTGCCTTGTAAGGTATTGTTTAGCATCCATCATTTGTTAAAGGGTAATGATAGCAAAAATTTTCGATAACAGCCTCACTAAATAAAAAACTAAAATATAAACTATTCTACAATAAAACAGCTTCTCTTATTTACTTAGTAAAATTGGAGCTAATTGAGCTAAAAATATCTTATTTCAAAAATAGTGTCCAAATTAGATATAGGCACCACTATTTTGTTATTAAAATACTATTACCTAATTAACTGTAAAAAAAACATCCAGTGTAAGTGGATATTTTTTAAAGGTTGAGTTTGTGCCAAAGTATTTATTTTTTTATAAACTTAACTTGTAGGCTCTTATCTTGACTAATAAACTTGACGATATAGACCCCTGGTTTCAGGTTTCCTACCTTTACATTATTTTCTTCTTCGTAATTAATACTTCGAATTAATCTACCTGAGATGTCATAAATAACAACTTCTAATGGAGAGAAGAAATCTGGTAAATCGAAGGATAAATTTTCTTGCACTGGATTAGGATAGACTCTAATCATACTATTTCTACCGTAATCCTTAGTAGCCAAGGTCAAATCATCCAAACCGCTTGCAATCAATGTATAATCTTGAACACCAGCTAATAAATTCCCTTTGTTAGTAACCTGAATAGTATATTTACCAGCAGCAGCGTTAAGAATTGATACTTTTTCAATATTATCAACATTATTGTCAGAATCTTGAGTTGCCGCGCTATTCATCGAAGTAGGAATCAATTTCCATGGATAGTATACCCTGCCGGACTCATCAATAATCTTAAGATCAAGATTATTCACCAGATTCGTATTTCTATTATCCTCAACTACAGGAGTGACGACGGAACCAAATTTAACTGGATCAGTCCATGCAATAGAAACATTTAAAGCTCTAGGGGATGAAATAGAAATCTGTCTTGTAAAAACTACTTGATCCGTTAAAGTATTTTCTAAAACTAGTGAGGTCTTCCCTTTTGAACTAATTAATTTAGCAGCTTCTTCTCCATTAGCTAAGCCCCACCCGTACTCATAATCTGGGCCTATTGACAAACCTGCTTCATCTGCAGTATGGCAAAGCAAGCCACGAGCTGTTGCAGCTTTCATAAATGAAGCATTCAAATTGTTATAATGCTGCTGCAGTAAAACAATTAAGCCTGTGATTGCTGGAGCTGCCATTGAAGTACCACTTAACGTCTCATAGGTATTATCATTAGGTCCATTACAAGAATATACCCCTACACCTTTTGCACTGATATCTGGTTTAATTCTTCCGTCATCGGCAGGTCCATAATTACTAAACGAACTCATTGTTATGCTTCCTGGGCCTGTATAATTAGAAACCGAATTAACCGCCGCAACTACAATCGCATTTTTAGATACTGCACTTCCTGTAAGCATATCAAAACCACCTTTAGCATTTATTTGTGAATGAGTGCTATTTCTTGAGTTACCCGCAGCTACAACTATTTGATAATACGGAAACACCTCTGAAATTTTATCAAAGTCGGATGAGGTCTGATCATAATAACCAAATCTCGCGTTAGGAAAAGAATTAGAAATACCATACCCGTATGAATGGTTTGATACTAAATACCCTTCGCCTGCGAAACTCGCCATTTCCTCAACATCACTATCCCAATAATACGTTTTTGCTTTCGCTTGATATGCGAACCCTCTCGCTTTAGGCACCACTCCTATTCCCACTATGGTTCCAGTAACGTGGGTAGAATGGGCACTAGGAGATATTGCTCCATCACCAAAAGATATCTTTGAACCAGCCAACTCCTGATGAGTCTCACGGACTTTACCTCCATCCCAAACACCAGCAGTTATTCCGATACCAGTCAAATTAAGACCTAAAACACCATTTGGGTGCAATGAATTTGCACGAATGGTAACAACAGAAGCATCATTTTCTATTGTGTAAAAAAAAGGTAATCCATCATAAATACGCTGAAGTGAATTCGTTTCAGAATCTAACAATCTGTATAGAAGCTTATAACTTTGAATTTTACTTTTTTGCTCCTTTTGGGCTTCTGCTAATTTAAGAACAAAACTATTAATTTTTTCATTGTCATAGGTCTGCATCATTATCTTTCGTTCTTGTACGGTCTGCGCAATAGAAAATTGAAAAATTAGTATATAAAATAAAATTTTTTTCATTTATAAAAAATTAAGAATTAATTTCAATAAACTACTATATAAAAACACTTTAAACAAAAAACCTCCCAAATGGTTAAATAGGGAGGTTTTTTAAAATGTTAATGTTTAATAATTAGTAACCAGGATTTTGCTGTAAATTACTATTCAAATCTATTTGAGATTGCGGAATAGGAAGTTGCCATTTAAAATTACCTGCAGGAATAGTTAATGCAGAAGTTTCTACTTTTGTACCAGCACCGCTAGCATAATCTCCTTCAACAGAATTTCTAACCATTCCCAAACCTAGTCTTTTTAATGTAAAGAAACGGTCCATTTCGAAAGCAAGCTCTAATCTTCGTTCAAGTAAAATAGCATTTAGTAAGGTAGCTCCAGTCTCATTACCTGAAACAAAAGAAGAATATCTCTGAGATCTTACTGCATCAAGAAATGCTAAACCTCCACCATTGATTCTATACTGAGCCTCAGCCATGTTCAAATACACTTCTTCTACACGTAATACTTTTATATCAACTATAGCCGGGTTACCTGTCAAACGACTAAGGTACTTAATAACATGATTATAAGGAATACTATTGAACGGACTAGTAACAATGTATGCTGATTTTCTAATATCAGTCGTTTGAAATAAATCTGAAAAGCTCTTAGGTACAACATATTCAGAACGAATACCACTTGCTACTGTTTGATTGTATACAACTCCAGGCGTAACACCATCAACTTGATCTATCCTAAGTTTAAATAAAACACCAGGGGCTTTTATATCTGTATCCTTCCATAGATTAACAAAATCCGTTCTAGGACAAACTGCATTACCTGCAATAGCAAGATTTCCATATTGAATAACCTTTGAGAAATCTCCTAAATAAAGATACACACGAGATAATAAAGCATAAACAGCAGCCTTTGACGCCTTTCCTGAGGCAACGGTATTAGTTGTGCCAATTTTGTCAGCAGCAATAAGCAAATCATCTACTACTTTCTTGTAAGTATCTTGAACAGTCGGCCTTGTTGGTTTAGAAAAAGGGGCAACAACATCTAGATAATACATACCTAAAGAGGCGTTAGCGTCAGCTGCTTGAGTAGGGATTTTAGAATAAATTCTTACCATATCAAAATTATTTATTGCTCTAATAAAACGAGCTTGCCCTTCGATGTTATCTCTAGCAGCATTTTGAGGTATAATTTCAATATTTTCTATAATCCTAGTAGCAGTTTCTGCGGCTCTGTATGCACTGATATAATAGTTAAAATGAGAACTATTAGGCACTGAAAGCAATCTAAAACCATTAGCATTAGACTGACGCCCTTCTATTTTAAGAATTAGATTATCTGTCATTACTTCAGAGTCAATAACAAACTCAGTACCATAACCACCGTC
The DNA here is from genome assembly GCF_003970395.1 of Flavobacterium sp. GSP27. Taxonomy (NCBI): domain Bacteria; kingdom Pseudomonadati; phylum Bacteroidota; class Flavobacteriia; order Flavobacteriales; family Flavobacteriaceae; genus Flavobacterium; species Flavobacterium sp. GSP27. Next base: position 110,376 of record NZ_RYDP01000011.1, read on the forward strand.
ACCTCCATTTTTAATCATGTAGGAGTACGCTCCAGTTAACATATTCTCAAAATCGGTCGAATTACGTAAAACAATGGACTCACTGATCGCATTGTAAGGTGCGAATGTGATATCTTCATCATCGCAAGAATTTAATGCGAAAGATAAAGCAACAAGATATATTATTTTTTTCATAATTTTTTTAATTATAAATTAATTGATACTCCAAAAAGGAATGTTTGAACAGTAGGATAAGAATACAATGCAAATTGTCCAGGAACTAATAACCCTGTTTGACTCTCAGCACTACCTATTCCTACCTCTGGATCACCATTGAACTTAGTCCATGTAAATAAGTTTTGCATTTGAGTATATATTCTAATATCGTCTACCGGTAAGTTAGAGAATGCTTTCTTCGTAAATTTATATCCAATATTAAGATTTCTAAATCTAATGTAGCTTGCATCTTCTAAGAAACGATCTGACTCAAGGTTAGAGTTGATGCCTGATAATTGTCTTGGTGCAGGCAAAGAGGCAGTAGTGTTAGTTGTAGTCCAATAGTCAAAGGCAGCGACAGCTTGGTTTCTATTTGGCGCATTACCATCTGCAGTCATATTTTGCCACATGTAATTGTAAGTATAATTGCCTTGTTTGAATACAAAATCAGTAGAGATATCAAATCCTTTGTAAGCAAATTGCATACCAAAACCACCTTCGTACTTAGCATATGGAGTTTTTCCAGTAAAAACTCTATCTCCAGCATTGTAAACATCTGTAGTTGTCCCATCTAACTTAGTATACATTGCACGACCGTTAGTAGGATTAACTCCTGCATAAGGCACAAGGAAGAAATCATCAGGTGAACGACCTACTTTATTCCATGTCAATCCTCTTGAAAGCTGATTATTTGGATCTCCAGGACGGTTTAACTCATTAATTTCTCTATCAAAAGCAGCGGCATTGACATAAAAAGACAAAGTAGTATTTTCATTTTTTATTGCAAAAGCTTTTAACTCAATTTCAGCTCCTTTAGAAGTCCAGTCACCTGCATTAATAAGCGCAGAAAACGAAGTACCAACAGTAGTATTATCACTATAAATAAAATCATTTCTTTTATCTTGAAATATCGAACTTGATAAAGTCAACCAATTGTTCAATACTGCAGCCTCGATACCAACTTCGTATTTCTCCGCTTTTTCAAACTTCAAATTATTGTTACCAACTGTGCTTCCTGTCAAGATTGTTCCAATACCTCCTCCATATTGTGAAGTGCTAAAAAGACTTTGAGCAGTATAACTACCAATACCATTAGTTGAATTTAATTCTCCGTATGATGCTCTCAACTTTAAATTATTCAACCATTTTACATCACTCATAAAAGATTCTCTGGTAACATTCCATCCTAAAGAGATTCCCTTAGCGAATGCGTATTTATTGTTTGTTCCTAGAACGGATGAACCATCACGTCTTCCATATAATGACACTAAATACTTGCCATCAAAATCGTAATCGATGTTACCAAAAATAGAAACAGTAGCATTTTCATTTCTTCCAGTAAAAGGAACTCCAACAACTGCTGTTCCTGCAGTTGGCAAATCACCATTTACGTACCCTTTTCTAGTTAAAGAATATGATCTAAAGTTCGATTTAAAATATTCATATAATACAGTTGACTCAAAATTGTGCTTGCCATTGATACTATATTTGTAATTCAAACTGTTCGTTAATTGATACTCTAATCCATCCGATCCATTATCTGTTTTTATACCTCTAGCAGAAGGATCTCCAACAATTAAATCCAAAAATGAAGATGGCTTTACGAAAGACTCCCTTTGATATCTTTCGTAGTTTATATTCATTTGGGTTTTGAAGGTCAAATCTTTAACTATCCCTAACTCAACATATGGACGTCCATATAATCTAAAGAAACGACGTTGTTCAGTATTATTAACAATCGCCTCTTGAATAGGGAAACCTGCAAGTAAACTTGTATTAAAAACTGGTTTACCAAGTACATCATTAACTACGTTACCATTAGCATCTCTTGCAAAAAATGGCTCATAAGGATTGTAATCGTACATTGCTCTAATTGGACTTTGGGCATTGTTACGATCTCTTGAATCATTAAATTTCTCGTATGACCCCCCTATATTGAAGCCAAACTTAACTCTTTCATTCGGTTTGTATTCACTGTTATACCTTCCAGTAATTCTATTGAACCCTTTAAGCTTGTCGATAATTCCACTATCTTCAGTATAACCAATAGACATAAAATTAGTAAATTGATCATTACCCCCTGAGTACGAAAAATTATTATTTTGAACGAATCCCTTTTTCAGTAAGTCATCTTGCCAGTTGTGATCGTAAGAACGCAACAAAGCCAACTGAGCCGCTGTTTTACCAACAGTTGAACCAGCACCAATCAAGGCTTCATAACGAATTTTCTGATCAGCATTCATCATATCAAACGGGTCATCAATTTTTTGAGTAAATCCAAGCGAATTATTAAACTGGAACTTACCTTTTGCATTTTTACCTTTTTTCGTGGTAATAACTACAACTCCATTTCCACCACGTACTCCATAAATTGCAGCAGACGCTCCATCTTTAAGTACAGAAACAGACTCGATATCATTTGAACTTAAAGCAGATGCTTCACTTCCGCTCACGAATGCACCATCCACTACATAAATAGCTTCAGCTGTACCTCCTGTAATACTTACAGCTCCACGAACTGTAACATAAGCAGCCGCTCCCGGTTTACCGTTTTGAGCAGTAACTTGTACCCCTGCTGCCTGTCCTTGTAATGCATTCTGAATAGTTAAAGCAGGAGATTGCTTTGCAATTTCATCTGCAGAAATTGTAGACACTGAGGAAGACAACTTTCTTGAATCTTTTGAAAAGTATCCCAAATTAGTTTGAACAACAACCTCATTCAAACTTACTCCATCTTGTAGGGAAACATTCACTGTATTTGAAGGCCCAACCGTTTTGGAAGCATCTGTCATTCCCACAAAAGAAAACAGCAATACATCTCCTGTTTTCGCTTTGATGGAGTACTTTCCATCCAAATTAGTTTGAACTCCTACTTTGGAACCCCTCACCAAAACATTTACACCTGGCAAAGGTCCTGTGGCATCAGACACTACACCTGTAACAGTTTTCTCTTGTGCGAACACAAATTGCATTGACAAAGCCAACAGCAACGAAAAAATCCATTTGAATTTTGATCTCATATTAAATTTGTTTTTTGAATTAGTTATTTTACAAATTTCTTAATAATTTCTTAAAGAAACAAGCTTTTATAAAATTTAACATATTATATTTTTGACACCATTCCTTTTCAAAAAATAAACATACCAATGAAATTTAGTTATTATGACACTACAAACTGCGGATAATCACTTCAAAAATTATATTTTTGTCAAAATTAATTTAATGTTAAGTCCTTTTTTTTAACGCCATATTTAGAAACTGGAGCGGATTTAATTATCAACAATTATTAGGTCCAAAAACTGAAACTATTCTTTAAATATGAGACTATTTGAATCTTGTATGCCTGAAACAGTTCAAAAGACACAAAAATCAAGGATTTTTTATCAAGACACTCGACATAATAAACTTGACAACCTATTAGAAAAACCAAACAGAAAAGTTGATTTAAAAACTTATTGAAAAGACAAATTGGTCAAACTTTAATATCAGTAACAGATTTTTCATTTTGAGTGAACAAACCAAAACGAGCTTCATCTTGAAAACATAAGTTAACTTAGTTAAAATCACCTACCGTATTTAGTACTATTTCTATATTATATTTTCGTTTGGTATAACTCAATGAATTTTCTTATCAAATAAGCCATGAATTTTTACCTTTATAACGCTGAAATACTAAAAATCATTAAATAAAAAAACCTTCCACAATCAAAATGACTGGGGAAGGTTCTCTCTTGTTAAAATATGAATCTACATTACCAACCTGGATTTTGCTGACCAGCTAAAATTTTATTAGTTGTTGTTACCAATAATGGTATTGGCCATAAGAACCTAAAATCACTTCCTGGGATCGCAGCATTTGTTCTTGGGCCTGTATACGGTGTTCCCAAAGTAAATGAACCAGCAGGAGGATTACCATTAGCTAATTTAGAAGGAATTCCATCAATTGGAAACAAATCATCCCCTTGTAATCTGTGAATATCTGACCATCTTCTTCCTTCACAAATAAATTCTATTCTGCGTTCTTTTAATATTGCACCAACTAAATCTTTTGCTGTTGCAAAACTTGCTGTAGTATAAGTTTGAGTAGATGGAACAGCTAATGATCTATTTCTTACTCTATTCAACTGTGTCAAAGCTGATGTTAAATCCGGCGAAGTTTTTCTAGCATTAGCTTCTGCCATATTCAAAAGTACTTCTGCGAAACGAATTACTGGAGCGGGATCAGTTGAATTTGTAATATCAGTATATTTGTTTGTTAAAACATTACCCGCATTGATCGTTGTCATCACACCATTCTCTCTTCTTTTATCATCATTTAACCACATCGCGTCTCTCCAAATGATTGGACTAATACAAATTAAAGCTCTATTTTTATACATTGACGCAAGTGAACCGTTGACACCAGGGTTTTGACCAGCTGTGGCACCATGTTGAATTGAAAAAATAGTTTCAACATTCGTACCTAACGTAAAAGCACCGGCTGGAGTTGGAGCTAAAGAAAGAGCAGATAATTTCGACCCTTCAACTACAACATTATCCCAATCTCTTTTTTGCAGATACACTCTAGTTTTAAAAGCGATAGCAGCTTCTTTTGTTGCTCTAAATTTATTAGTACCAATGAGGTTGCTCTCAGCAAAATTCAAATCAGCTAAAACTTTAGCATAGCACTCCGCTACTGAATTTCTTCCTTGCGCTTTTTCGCTCTCTACTTCCGCGTCAGTATCAACACCTACCTCTCTGTATGGTAGACCAGGGTGACTAGCACCGACAGTAAAATTGTAAGGCCTTGCGAAATAATTCAACATTTCAAAATGTGTTATTGCTCTTAAAAATCTTGCCTCCGCTATGTAACTATTTCCAAGCTGAGCTGTAATAACATTTTTACTTACAGCATCAGTTACACCTTCAATAATTAGATTACATCTGTTAATTAATCGGTAACCATCAACAAAATAATAGGTGTTGTTTGCCGTACCAGCATCGTATGTACCTGTATATGTTAACTGATAAAATCCGGCTAAATTAATTACATCTTCTCCTCTATTATCTCCTTGCTGAACAAAAGCTGCACCCCAGATATAACCTCGACCACTATTCGGATTGTTTGCTGTATTATTAAAAATACCAACCGAAGCCGCGTTATACATACCGTTCATTGAAGCCGTTATCAAAGTAGGTGTTGTGAATGCAACATCAGACGCTACCGCATTTATAGGAGTTAGTTCCAATATTTTCTCATCTGAACAAGAAAACAATCCCATTACTAGCATTACACTAGTTACTATTTTTATGTATTTTTTCATTTTTTTATAAATTTACGTTAATACCAATTGAAAAAATTCTTGCTCTTGGTGTACCGTTTAAATCAACTCCAGAAGTTTCTAATTCTGGATCTAATCCTTTGTATTTCGTTATTAAAAATAAATTTTGTACCTGAGCTGACAATCTCACTCCTTCAACGCTTATTTTTTCGGTTAAAATTTTTGGAAACGAATACCCTAAACTTATGTTATCTAAACTAATAAAGTCTGCATCTTCTACAAAACGAGTTGTTAGATTACTTGCTTGGTTAATAAATGGATTTTGGTTAGCAACTAATCTAGGCGTAACTCCGTCACCAGGATTTGTTGGACTTTGCCATCTACCAAGGATTTCTGTGCTATTGTTGCTTAAACCTAAATTAAGTAAATCTCTTCTAGTACCATTAAAAACTTTGTTTCCACCACTGAAACGAATCAAGAAGCTAAAATCAAAATCCTTATAGCTCATTCTAGAATTAAATCCACCAAAATAAGTAGGAAGTGAATTTCCCTGAATCTTTTTATCGGCTTGTGTTAAAGACGATGCAACGGATACATTTGTGGGATCGGCTGGATTAAATACTTTGTAATTAGCTGTTGCGATATTTCCTTGAACCAAGCTACCATCAGCTTTATAATAGACCGGATTACCGTTTGCAGCGTTTACACCCCAATATGTAAATCCATAAAGTGAGTTTAATGATTCACCTTCCCGAATAATGATATTTGGCTGAATATTTATATCTCCTGAGCTTCCACCAATGATATCTGCACCATTATTTGGCAAATTGTAAACTTTATTTTTCTGTAAGGTTAAATTTGCATTGACATTCCACTTGAAATCTTTAGTGTTTATAACACTATAATCTACTCCAAATTCATACCCTTTGTTTAATACATTTGCAGCATTTCTATCTATTGCATTTCCTGGAACGCCTAATGAAGGATCTATCGGAAACTGAAGTACTACATCTTCAGAGGTATTCTTGAAATAATCAAAGTTTAAAGTCAAACGATTATTAAATAAAGACAAATCTACTCCATAATCAATTTTAGTACTTGTTTCCCATTTTAAATTTCTGTTTGCAAAAGTTGTAAATGCGATACCATTGTTTGGTCCATAAAATGAAGGAGAATATGTACTCAAATAAGGATAATTACTTCTTCCCACATTTGTGTTACCCGTTAAAGAGTAAGACCCTCTGATTTTGAATTGAGAAATGACACTTTTAAAATTTTCCATAAAACTTTCATTCGCAATATTCCAACCTCCAGAAACACCAGGAAAACTTTGGTAGCGAATGTCTGAATTAAATTTCGATAGTCCATCACGTCTTATAGTACCTTGAACAAAATATTTTTCTTTATAATTATAACTTGCTCTTCCAATATAAGAAATAATACCTTCTTCGCTGACACCACCCCCTGATTCTTGAGTACCAAAAGCCCCTGTTACCACATTTTCATTAAAAAATGGATCAGTTATATTGGTACCTGTACCAAAAAAACCTTCATTTCTCTCTTTTTGAGCTTCATAAACTGCTGTCAAAGATAAATTGTGATCATCACTAAATGTTTTATTGTAGGACAAAACATTTTGAACATTCCAACGAGTTAAAGTATTATTATTATTACTTAATCGTCCATTAGTTCCACGTCCATCACCATGTAATGGATTCCAATATAAAAATCCGTTTGTTGAAGCGTTATCAACTCCAATTTGGAAACGATAATTTAAACCTTTAAGGATATCAGCGGATAAAAAAGCACTGGATATAATCCTAGTTACCTTAGATTCAAACTTGTTGTTTGCTAATACAAAGCTAATATTGGATAAATTATCCGTGGCTTGTGTAAGATTTGTACCTTGACCAATATTTCCGGATGCATTAAGGTTAAAACCTGTTGGGTTTGTTGCATCAAAAGGAGAAGTATTAGGCAACTGTCTTATTGCACTAAAGATATTTCCTGAAATAGAGTTCCTTCCTGTATTCAATCCGTAAGTATTAGTTTTGGTAACCCCAATGTTAGCTCCGGCTGTTAACCATGACGTCACTTCATGTTCTAGATTTGACCTAAGAGAATAACGATCTAAACTGTTTGACTTCGCAATACCATCTTGAGTAGAGTAACCTAAAGACATGAAATATCTAGTCTTGTCAGAACCTCCACTAAAAGATAGAGAATGATCTGTTTGAACAGCACCTTTATTCAAAACCTGACTTTGCCAATCAGTATCAAAATTACTTCCAGCTGCCCAAGCCGCTTGACCAGCATTTAATCTTTTTTCGTTATTAATAACTAGAAAATCAGCAGTTTTAAGTAAATCAAATCTTTTTGTTGCTGAAGCAAATCCAGTAACATTACTATAAGAAACTTTCATTGTTCCTTTTTTACCTCTTTTAGTAGTAATTAAAATCACACCGTTTGCAGCTCTAGAACCATATATTGCAGTCGCAGCACCATCTTTCAAGACTTCGAAAGACTCTATATCGTTAGGATTAATATCGGCCAAACCATTGGTGTCAGCAGAACCTCCAATATCTCCAGAGTAAATTGGTAAACCATCCACTACATACAAAGGTTGAGTACCACTATTAATGGTAGCCACACCTCTAATTCTAACCCTCGGCGCTACACCTAAAATCCCGTTCTGTGTAGTAACTTGTACACCTGCAGCTCTTCCTGCTAATTGACTTTCAAAACTAGGTGTAATTAAACCTTTTATAGCTTCTCCACTAATTGAGGAAATAGAACTAGTAAGGTCTTTCTTTTTCTGAACACCATAACCTACAACAATAACCTCTTCTAGGGTATTATCTGCTTGTAACATTTTAATGTTAACTGTGGATGAAGCTCCAATATTTGCTGTCATATCTTTCATACCAACAAATGAAAATACTAAAACTTCCCCATTACTTCCTTTAATGGAATATTTACCATCAAAATCTGTTTGTGTGCTTCTATTTGTTCCTTTAATAATAACATTCACTCCAGGAATAGGTCCTGTAGCATCAGACACTACTCCTGTAACGGTCTTTTCTTGTGCGAACACAAATTGCATTGACAAAGCCAACAGCAACGTAAAAATCCATTTAAATTTTGATCTCATATTAATTTGTTTTGAATTAGTTATTTCACAAAAATCTTAATAATTCTTTAAATAAACAAACTTTTATAAAATTTAACACATTGTGTTTTTGACACCATTCCTCTTCAAAAAATAAACATACCAATGAAATTTAGTTATTATGACACTACAAACTGCGGATAATCACTTCAAAAATCTTATTTTTGTCAAAATCAATTTAATGTTAAGTCCTTTTTTTTTAACGCCATATTTAGAAACCGGAACTGATGAGGCCGGTCGGGGTTGTCTGGCGGGCCCCGTGACTGCAGCAGCCGTAATACTACCTGCGCATTTCCAAAATGAGTTATTAAATGACAGCAAACAATTGTCTGAGAAAATAAGAGAAAAATTAAAACCTATTATAGAACAAGAATGTGTTTCATTTGCCGTAACCCATCTGGAACCGTTGATTATTGACCAAATAAATATTTTGAACGCCTCCATAAAAGCAATGCAGGAAAGTATTTTAAAACTAAATCCAAGACCTGAATCCATTATTGTAGACGGAAATACTCCATTGATTCCTAAGGGTGGGATTAAAAATCGCGGAGGAAAGATTTTTACCGATGCTGAAATTGAAATCCTACATTCGATTCCGAATGCCAGTATCATAAAAGGAGATTCAAAATTTATGAGTATTGCCGCCGCTTCCGTATTAGCAAAAACGTATCGGGATGAATATATGAATCGGATTCATGAGGAATTCCCAATGTACAATTGGAAACAAAATAAAGGATATCCTACCAAAGAACACCGTGAAGCCATTCGGAAATATGGGGTTACAAAACACCACCGAATGACATTTCGTTTGTTGCCGGAACAGTATTGTTTTGATTTTTGAATTTAGATTGCTTCGCCAGTTCGCCTTACAGGCTCGTGTAACGATTTTTGAGTGCAGGTTTCTCAAAAGTGGCATCAAAAAGAATGGCAAAATGTTTCAGGATTTTTTCTTTGACTTCTTGTTCATTCACTTTGGATACGCCTAGTTCTACGTTCAAAGAAGTTACGGCTTTACCGCGAATCCCACAGGGAATAATATTGTCAAAATAACCCAAATCAGCATTTACGTTTAAAGCAAATCCGTGCATAGTGACCCAACGGGAAGCGCGAACGCCCATTGCACAAATTTTTCTGGCAAATGGTGTTCCTGCGCCTAACCAAACGCCGGTTTCGCCTTCGCTTCTGCCACAAACAATTCCATATTCTTCAAGGGTAAGAATAATAGCTTCCTCCAGAAACCGTAGGTATTTATGAATATCCGTAAAGAAATTTTCTAAGTCTATAATAGGGTACCCTACGATTTGTCCAGGTCCGTGATAGGTAATATCGCCACCACGATTGATTTTATAAAAAGTAGCTCCTTTAGCTTCCAATTGTTTTTCAGACAAAAGTAAATTACTTAAATCACCACTTTTGCCTAATGTATATACATGCGGATGTGCTACAAAAAGGAAATAATTGGGTGTTTGTAAACTCGTTTCTTCTCTCCTATTTTTAATTTTTAAGTCAACTATTTCTTTGAACAATTCTTCTTGGTATTCCCAAGTTTCTTTGTAACCTTTAGTTCCTAAATCTTGAAGTTGGATGTTTTTATTCATGTGTCATTGCGAGGAACGAAGCAATCCTATTTCGTTCACTTATTTTTGAATGACAAAGGTACAACGTTTTGAGTTTACTGTTTTTTCCTATAAGGTTTTTTTTCAAACCTTGCAGGTATGATATAAAATTATGAATCAAAAATAATTAGTCTCGGACTTGAACTAATTTCGATGTTTTATCATTGCGCCAAAAAAGTCACCTACAAGATTTGAAAAAACCATTGAAGGATTAACTCATATTTCTGTCAAGTTGAGCGCAGTCGAGACTAACCAAATGAGTCTCGACTGCGCTCGACTTGACCATAAGGCGATTATTTAAGTTCAATATTATTATTCCAAAACAACTTCAAGATTTATACTCTCCGGGTTTTTAAACAATCTGTGATTAGAAATTGCATTTCCAGTGCTTTTTTGTCATCGCTTATTTTTGAATTTATATTTGAACCCGATTTTATTTTTCGAGGAAAATGATATTTTAAAATAAAATTTTGAACGGCTTTAAATTTATGGAAGCGTATTTTTAATCTTTCAATTTCTTCTTGTTGCTTTTTTAATTCTACTGCGTCTGTAATTTTGACAATTCTTTTAAAAGTACTTCCATCAAAAGTAAAGCTAACACTATAATAATGTTCTTCGGCAACCAATGCATAATTATTTTCTATATCATCCGCCTATTCTTCGGTTTTGTATAAATCAGCAACTTCGGCTATTGTATTAAATTTTTGACAGATTGTTGTCCAAAATTCTTTCTCGAAGGAACTTTTCTTACTATGGACTTTTACCGTAGTAATTTTTTTAAAAATGGCTTTTTAGGATGCTGGTAATTTGGAAAACGTCTCGGAATTTTTGGTTATCAGATCTTTAAAAACATAAGTTGTATCAAGAAAAACGTCTTCTTTGGAGTGATTTTCAGCTATAAATTGCATACAACGATGTTCATCGCGGAGTAATTCTGTTTCAATTTCTCCGGTTCCGTCTTGGTTTAGACAAATGGTTTCTGTTACTTGGCAACTGATCAAAAATAATACTAAAAGCAGTAAAGCGTGTTTTTTTCATTGAGGTATTTACGAAATGATTTGATTTCAAATATACATGATTTGTACTATTTTTCATGTTGATTTAAAAAAATAAAAGTCGTAGCATAGCCCCGATAGCAGTGGCATCCTTTTTTTCTTGTTTTTTTTTGAACAAGAAAAAAAGATAGAACGAATAGCGGGACGGATCGTCTTGAAGAAACAAAATATTCTGCTCCAAAAAACGGTACATTTTAAACTTTAAATTTTAAAACTTATATAGTATCTTTGCGCTCTTAAAATCAGCATAAAATGGCATTATCCGAACAAGAAATATTACGTAGAGAAGCACTTACAGAATTACGCAATTTAGGTATTGAGCCTTATCCTGCAGCCGAATTTATTACAACCGCATATTCTAGCGAAATCCTAGCTGATTTTGCAAAATACGAAGGTAAGGAAGTGGTTTTAGCGGGTCGTTTGATGGGGAAGCGTATCATGGGAAAGGCGTCATTTGCCGAATTGAAAGATGCTGAAGGGCGTATTCAAATCTATGTTTCGAGAGATGATATTTCGACAGATGAGGAGAAAACCATGTATAATGTCGTTTTCAAAAAACTGTTGGATATTGGCGATTTTATTGGGATTCGCGGAACGGTTTTCAAAACGCAAGTGGGAGAAATCTCGGTTCATGTTTATGGATTGACGGTTTTGGCCAAAGCCTTGAAACCACTTCCGGTAGTAAAAACGGATGCTGATGGAAAAACACACGATGCTTTTGCTGATCCGGAACAAAGATACCGTCGTCGGTACGTGGATTTGACCGTGAATGATCATGTAAAAGAAACGTTTATCAAAAGAACAAAATTGTTCAATGCAATGCGTTCTTTTTTTAATGACAAAGGATATCTTGAAGTAGAAACGCCTGTTTTGCAACCAATTCCCGGTGGTGCTGCAGCGCGTCCTTTTATCACGCATCACAACTCGCTTGATATGCCTTTGTACATGCGTATTGCGAACGAATTATACTTAAAAAGATTGATTGTTGGTGGTTTTGAAGGGGTTTATGAGTTTTCGAAAAATTTTCGTAACGAAGGAATGGACCGTACCCACAACCCAGAATTTACTGCCATGGAAATATATGTAGCCTACAAAGACTACAACTGGATGATGAAATTTGCCGAAGACCTTTTAGAACATTGCGCGATTGCCGTAAATGGAAGCTCAGAAGTTACTTTTGGAGAACATACCATCAATTTTAAAGCGCCTTACGCCAGAGTGACAATGACGGACTCTATCAAACATTTTACTGGATTTGATATTTCAGGAAAAAGTGAAACAGCGTTATTTGATGCTGCCAGAGGAATGGGAATTGATGTAGATGCAACCATGGGGAAAGGGAAACTGATTGATGAGATTTTTGGCGCGAAATGCGAAGGAAATTACATTCAGCCTACTTACATCACGGATTACCCAAAGGAAATGTCTCCGCTTTGCAAGCAACACCGTGACAATCCAGAATTGACAGAACGTTTTGAATTGATGGTTTGCGGAAAAGAAGTGGCAAACGCCTATTCTGAATTGAATGACCCAATTGATCAAAGAGCCCGTTTTGAAGACCAAATGAGATTGGCTGAAAAAGGAGATGATGAAGCCACAGGAATAATTGACGAAGATTTCTTGAGAGCATTAGAATACGGAATGCCTCCAACATCCGGAATGGGAATTGGAATGGATCGATTGATTATGTATTTGACAAATAATGCTTCTATCCAGGAAGTGTTGTTGTTCCCGCAAATGCGCCCAGAAAAAACTCAAGTTAAAATTGAATTGGAAGACGATGAAAAATTGATTATTGACCTTTTGAAAGTCAATGAAAACCAAATGGATTTTGGTTTACTAAAAATCAAATCGGAACTGAGCGGTAAAAAATGGGATAAAGCCATGAAAAATTTATCTTCTTTAGGATTGACCGAAGTTGTGGTAAATGGCGACAGCAAAGCGTGTCGATTGAAAGCCTAAGTGTATTATAGAGCTATATTTATAAAAAAGGAGCTTCAAATTGAGAGGGCACTGAAAAACTTCACTTATTTTGATTAGCATCCTTTTTTAGACAATAAAAAAACGCTTATAACAGGATTTT
>NZ_RYDP01000012.1:0-54254 GCF_003970395.1 Flavobacterium sp. GSP27
AAAGGAGCAAAAAACTATAGTTTTCTACTCCTTTTTATTAACAATTAATTTTTAAAAAGACTTTTTCAGTGCCCTCTTATTTCAGCGCCGTTTTTCTTTTTAATAACCAGAAAAAAAAATGTTTAACACCGTTGGGGATAAATCATCGGCATTCGTTAACCATAGCTTAAACTCCTTTCGAATCCCAGCTTGTTAAAATTGATTTCATTTGTAGCAACTACTACAGCATGAAAACAACACTACTGCTATTATCCGATACGGAATTACAAACAAGATTGCAGCACCAGGATCAGCTTGCCTTTGGCATCTTATTTGACCGTTATTGGAAAAGATTGTATACCTATGCTTTTAAAATCTACAAAGAGGAAGCCATTTGCGAAGATATTGTTCAGGAAATATTTATTAGTCTCTGGGAAAAATCAGCCAATACATTTATTGAAAATTTAGAAGGTTATTTACTCCGAGCCGTCAAATACAAAGTTGCCAATCACATTCGGGATTTAAAATTTGATTCCGGGCATCTTGAAATACTTCAAAACATCCCGAATCCTTCCGGAACCGACAAGCATTTAGTATACCAAGAATTTGAATCCGAAATTTTTAAGCAAATAAAGAAACTCCCTCCCAGAAGCCAAGAAGTCATAATCCTGAGCCGATTGGAACATTACACCAATATTGAAATTGCCCAAAAATTAAACATTTCAGTCCGCACCGTAGAAAAGCACATCAGTGATGGATTGAAATTGCTTAAAATGAAGATTGACCCCTGCCAATTCTCGATTTTTATTACGGGAATGTTGCTGCAATGTTAATCCACGCCCACTTCTGTTACCAAATCTTTAAGACTGAATTTCCCACTACGTAAAAACAATACCAGCGGGTACTTATAGTAAAAAGACCCGTTTTGCAAAAAGAAGACTTCCTCACATTAGCCCAAAAATATGTTCAAAATAAATGCACGCTATCCGAAAAAGAGGCTGTAGAAACCTTCTTCTTTAAACAAACAGAGAAAGAACAAAACATCATAATCTTTTCTTTAACCCAAGAGAAAAGAAATGCAATCCTGCATAAAATAAATACTACCATTAACAAGCCCAAAGGAAAGCTGCAAAAACGCTATTCGAATATAGGCAAAATAGCTGCCATTGCACTTCTTTTTATCGGAATTTCTTTCGTAATAACCCAATCTACCAGTACAAATCGCATCACACAATCCGCTACCAAAGGGGAAATAAAAACACTCTTTTTGCCTGATGGCAGTCAGCTGGTTTTAAATGGCAACAGCAGCGTTACTTACGCAACCAATTTCAAAAACAACCGAAAACTAGACCTTAAAGGAGAAGCTTATTTCAAAGTAGTTCGCAATCCAAAAAGTCCTTTTACAGTAGAAACCCCTCAATTCAAAATCAAAGTTTTAGGAACTTCTTTTACCATTAGCGCGTATGAAAATTACCCCAATACCATCCGTGTGCTATCCGGAAAAGTAACCGTGAATTCTAAAGAAAATCCCAATCACAACGTATTGCTAACTAAAAATCAACAACTGCGTTTTCATACATCACAGCTTCCACTGCTCACAAACAATACCCGGGAAGATTTCTTGGCTTGGACTAAAAATATTATAGTACTCGAAAATACAAGCCTTGGCGAAACAGCCGCAATTTTGAAAAATAAATTTAATGTGACCATTCTTTTTGAGCATCCGGAATTAGAGGAACTTCGGATTACCGGAAAATTTAAAAACGAAAATATCACTACTATCCTCAACAGTATTGCCGAGGTAAAACAATTAGAAATTCACGTTCAAAACCAAAACACCATTTTTATACGAGAAAAACCAAAGAAGTAAATGCTGGAATTCGCTATTAAAACCAATACTTAAGTGGCATTCGAATTGAGATCCCATTAAAACAAAATAAATATTTAAAACCTATTAAAATGAATTTGAAAATCCAATTTCTTTTTTCCCTAAAATTAAAAAAATACCTGTACCTGTTCAGTTTCCTCTTCATATTTTCTGCAATGGCTGCAATGCCTTATACAACTATAACTACCGAGGAGAAAAATTTCTCTATCGACATCAAAGAAATCCAAATCAGGGAAGTCTTTGATATCTTAGAAAAAAAGACTCCTTACACCTTTGTTTTTGACGAAGCAATCGCCTCTTCAAAACAACGTTTGACTTTAGTGGTAAACAAGGAAAGCATACATACTATTTTAAATAAAATTACCGCCCAAACTGGCTTTCAATTTCGCCGCATCAACAATACCATTTCTGTAACCAAATCTCCTTCAATCCAGCAGCTCACCCGCGGCACAGTAAATGATTCTCAAGGCTTGCCTTTACCTGGAGCAAGCGTTTTAGAAAAAGGAACTACAAACAGCACCACAACTGATTTTGACGGAAAATTTAGTCTGACCACCTCCACGGCTAATGCGATTTTAGTAGTTTCCTATATGGGTTTTGATAACAAAGAAGTATCCGCAAATAATTCTGCGCCACTGGTAATCCGCTTAACAGCGAACACTAATGCGCTGAACGAGGTTGTGGTAACTGCTTTAGGAATTAAAAGACAGGAAAAACAATTGGGTTTTTCGCAACAAACTATCAATGCCGATAATCTGGCACAAACCGCTCCAAATAACTGGTCTTCAGGCCTAAAAGGAAAAGTGGCCGGTTTAAATATCGTTTCCTCAGGATCCGGGCCTCTAAATTCCCAACAAATTACCTTAAGAGGAAATAATTCGTTGAATCCCAATGGGAATAATGCCTTAATTATTGTAGATGGTGTTCCCCTAAACAGTAAAATAACCAGCTCAGGATCTGACAGTGCGTATATGGGCCGCGATTCTCCAGTTGATTTTGGTAACGGTATTTCAGACCTTAACCTTGATGATATCGAAAACGTAACAGTCTTAAAAGGACCCGGAGCCACTGCACTTTATGGAAGTCGTGCCGCAAATGGTGCGTTAATTATCACTACCAAATCCGGTAAAAAGAACAAAGGCCTTGGGATTAGCTATAATACAGGAGTCACTTTTGACGTCATTCAACGTTGGCCAGATTACCAATATGAATATGGTCAGGGTACCGGAAAATCATTTGATCGAAATGGAAATCCGTATTATTCCTATTTAAGTTCTGCCGATGGAAACAATACGGGTTCCACCAGTAGCGCCTGGGGACCAAAATTTGACGGACAATCCTATTTTCAATACGATCCCGTAACGCAGACTCAAGGAACCGAAAGAACACCTTGGATTCCCTACAAGAATAATATTAAAGATTTCTGGCGTACCGGAATTACTATAAACAACAACCTCACGCTTCAAGGCGGGGACAAAAATGGTTCCATGAGAATGTCTATTGGTCATTCTAAAAATGAATGGATCATGCCTAATACCGGATTTGAAAGAATAACAGCCTCTGTGAATGCGGATTATAAAATATCGGATAAAATTAAAATTGCTTCGGTGATCAATTACAACAACAGAGACAGTGACAATTTACCGAGTACCGGTTACAATAATGGCTCTATCGCCTACTTTACGATTTTCCAAAATCCAAATGTAGATCTCGATTGGTACCGCCCTATTTGGAGACAAGGTCAAAACCAAATCCAACAGCTGCAACCCTTCAGTAGTTATATTGATAATCCCTATTTAATTGCCAATGAAGCTACAAATTCCTTAGCGAGTAACCAAATCGTGGGAAATCTGAACGCCACAATCCAGTTGGCTCCCAATTTAGATCTTTTATTGAGAACTGCTTTAAACACCTACCATCAGGATCGGGAGCAAAAAAGGCCCTACAGTATCAATCGGTATGCTAAAGGATTTTTTAGAACACAGGATGTATTTATGCAGGAAGTAAATTCTGATTTTTTATTGACTTACAAGAATAAGCTGTCAAACGATTTTTCCTTTTCTGCGTCAGCAGGTGGAAATGCGATGAGCTATAAATACCAAAGAATGGATGCTGCTGTCGAAGGCTTAGTAGTTCCTGATGTTTATAAATTGGCAAATGGGATCAGCAATCCAATCATAAGTGTAAATGACAGTTATAAAAAAGTCAATAGCTTGTACGGACTGTTCTCCCTTTCTTTTAAAGATCAGATTTTCTTAGATGTTACGGGCAGAAACGACTGGTCCAGTACTTTACCAGTACAAAACAATTCTTTCTTTTACCCTTCTGTAAATACCAGTTTTATTCTTTCTGAAATATTCAACTTACCCAAATCACTGGAATATTTTAAATACCGATTGTCTCTTGCCCAAGTGGGTAATGATACTGATCCGTATAGAACCAGTAAATACTACGATCAATCTGCCTTTGCAAGTTCAGCAGTAGCGCCATCAACCTTGTATAATGCCAATTTTAAACCGGAAATCACCACCAGTATCGAAACCGGTTTTGAAGGGCGATTATTCAAAAACAGAATCAATTTTGACGCGACGGTCTATCAGACAACAACTAAAAACCAAATTATTTCTGTTCCCTTAGACATCACAACGGGATTCAGTTCCGGCATCATGAATTCTGGCGAAGTTCGAAATCGAGGAGTTGAACTCACCCTAACCGGAAAAATTGTCAATATGGATAAATTTAAGTGGTCAACCACTTTAACTTGGTCTAAAAACTGGAATCGCGTCATGGAACTTGCCGATGGTATTCAGGGACAACAAACTATTGGTTCAGGAGGTTCAGCCACATTGATTGCCAAAGAGGGTGGGACAACAACCGCAATATACGGCTACGGTTTTGTACGATCTCCTGACGGTCAGATTGTATATGACAATGCGGGTTTACCGGCCTATCCGGATGAAATTCAATACATAGGCGATGCCACTCCGGATTGGAGAGCCGGATTATACAACAGTTTTAAATTTGGAAACATAGGTTTAAATGTCATGTTGGGTGGTCAACTTGGCGGTATCATCTATTCCCAAACCCATCATAAACTATCTGAAATGGGTAAAATCAGATCTACCATAAAAGGACGCGAAGAAGGAGTGATTGTAGGCGAAGGAGTAGTATTAAATTCCGATGGTACGTATTCTCAAAACACTACTGAGGCACTGACTCCGGACTGGTACGCCAGGTATTACCGCAGAGCCAATGTCGAGTCCAACTCTTTTGAAGCTTCTTATGTAAAATTGAGAGAAGTAAGTCTGCAATACAGTTTCTCTCCAATATGGCTTAAGAATACCGGCATTACAAGTTTAGATGTATCGGTTTTTGGTCGAGACTTAGCGGTTCTTTCTGACTTTCCTATTTTCGATCCGGAAACGGCAGCCTTAAATGGAGATACTATTTTACCCGGTATCGAAATGGGTCAAATGCCCACTCCTGCTACCTATGGTTTTAATTTAAAAGTGAATTTCTAAACTATTATTTAAAGATGAAAAAGATACAAATTTTTACTGCAACTTTAGTTCTAATACTGCTAAACTTTGCTTGCACGGGCGATTTTAGCGAGCTCAATGAAGACCCTAACCGGATTGCCCAGATAAGTCCGGGAACATTAATTAATCCTATTATTTATGGTCTGGCTACACACAACGCGACTAGAAGTGCGGGTGTCACGTTCGATTTGATGCAGGTATCGCTCCCCTTTCCCAGCGTTTCCGGAGGGCTTCACCGTTATGATTTAAGTCAGGAAATAGGGTATTCGTCCTGGGCTAATTACTACAAATGGCTCAATAATATCAAGGAAATGAAAACTGCGGCGATACGGGCAGAAGATCGCAATTATGAAGCCATTGCACTGACTCTAAATGCTTGGGTGTATGCCAATCTTACGGATATTTTTGGACCGGTTCCCATGACCGAAGCTGTAAACGGTGAGGAAGGCAACCTTTATCCCGCATTTGATTCTCAGGAATTAATTTACACCACTATTTTAGCCGATTTAGAACGAGCAAATGCCCTTTATAATTCCGCTACACCTATGATTTATGCCAGTGACATCCTCTTTCAAAACAATGTCACGAAATGGAGAAAATTCACTAATTCCCTTCAAATGCGTTTGTTGTTGAGAATATCCAACCGTACCGAAACCAATTCTTTTCAAAAGTTGGCAACGATGATTCAAAATCCAACACAATACCCTGTTTTTGAAAACACATCCGAATCTGCCATCCTGAAAGTAACTGGGGTAACCCCTAATGTTTCTCCTTGGGGAAGACCGCAGGATTTTAGTTTAAACGTAAAAATAGCCTCTTTTTTTATAGACAATCTAAACACCATGGCCGATCCCCGAAGACCTGTTATTGCTGGTGTTGCAAGAGACTTGAACAATGTTTCCATAGGCTACAAAGGAATTCCCAGTGCCTATGCAGGAGCTGAATCTCAGTTTGCTTACAATGCTTCTACGTTTAATGCAACTCAGATAACCAATCCCATGAATATTTTCTTGATGACGTATGCCGAAGTAGCCTTTATAAAAGCCGAAATGGCGCAAAGAGGATTCACCACGGATGCCGAAACGCATTATAAAAAAGGAGTTCAGGCCGCCATGGAGCAATTGGGAGCCACAATACCCAGTACTTATTTTAATAATTCATTAGCAGCTTATGATGGTACTTTAGAAAAAATCATGCTTCAAAAATATTATGCCCTTTATTTTATCGATTACCAACAGTGGTTTGAATACCGCAGAACTGGATTCCCAATTCTTCCAAAAACGACTGCCATGGAAAATAATGGAATTATGCCTTCCCGTTTTTATTATCCAACGAGCATTCAAATCAACAACCAGCAAAATTACCTCAAAGCAGTTGAAATGTTGGGTACAGATGATATTAACACTAAAGTTTGGTGGGACAAATAAAATCTTAATTTAAAATAAATAAACAATGAAAAAATCAACATTCTCCATTTGTGCCTTGCTGTTTTCAATAGGAATTATGGCACAAACCAACGTTCAAGGTTGTGTTTTTGAAGACCACAATCAGAACGGCAAAAAAGAACGAAATGAAAAAGGAATTGCTAATGTTTCCGTAACCAATGGTCTGGAAGTGGTCCTTACCGATGAAAAAGGTAAATACATCCTGCCTATTAGCGACGATGCAATTATAGCCGTAATTAAACCCACCAATTATAAAGTAGGCGTGGATGAAAATAATCTGCCTCAGTTTTTTTACAATCACAAACCCAATGGCTCTCCTCAATTAAAATTCAAAGGAGTAGACCCCACGGGAAAATTGCCTAAATCAATCGATTTTGGTTTGGTTCCCCAACAGGAAAATCAAGAGTTCACAGCTCTTATTTTTGGTGATCCGCAACCTTATACCCAGGCTGAAGTTGACTTTTTTGCCAAAGGGATTGTAGCCGAAGTAGAAGGAATTAAAAATGTTCCTTTCGGATTGAGCCTAGGAGATCTAGTAGGAAATGACCTTGCTCTTTTTAATCCTTACATTAAAGCGGTACAAAAAGCGGGGATTCCGTGGTACAATTTATTGGGAAATCACGATCTTAATTTTGATGCCACCACAGATGAAATGGCCGATGAAACCTACGAAGCCCATTTTGGCCCAGCAAATTATGCCTTCAATTATGGTAAAGTCCATTTTATCGTCATGGATAATGTGCTCTATCCTGATCCCCGAAATCAAAAAGGATATTGGGGCGGTTTTACACCAAAACAGTTGCAGTTTATAGCCAATGATTTGAAATTGGTTTCAAAAGAACATTTAATAGTGCTGGCTTTTCATATTCCAATAAGTGAGCCTACCGATGAAGATACTTTCAGAGATGCAGATCGGGATCAGTTATTCGAGCTTTTAAAAGATTTCCCAAACACACTTTCTCTTTCTGCCCATACCCACATTCAACGCCAGGATTACTTTGACAAAACCGATGGCTGGTTACAGGAAAAACCACACCATCATTACAATGTTGGAACCACTTCCGGAGATTGGTATTCCGGAAAACTGAATTCTGAAGGCGTTCCGGTTTCGACCATGCGTGATGGAACACCAAAAGGATATGCCTTTATTAATTTTAAAGGAAATAAATACAGTCTGGATTATAAAGTGGCGGGCAAACCTAAAACCTATCAAATGGAAGTTTTTGCACCCAAAGTAGTGGAAAAAGGCCGTCCTACCCGATCCGGAATTTATGTGAATTTCTTTATGGGAAGTAAAAACGACAGCCTCGAATACCGTGTAGACCAAGGCGAATGGAAAGCAATGGACTATGTAAAGGAAATAGATCCTTCGTATGCCACTGAGGTTTATGAATGGGATCTAACCGAAGAATTAATTCCTGGTAGACGCTCGTCTAATCCTATAGAAAGCAAACATCTTTGGAAAGGAAAAATTCCTACGAATCTGGAAATAGGCGTACATACGATCGAGATTAAAGCCACAGATCAATTTGGAAAAACCTACACTGAAACAACTTCCTACCGCTTGGAGAATCAAAAATAAGTTTGTTTGTTTTTTATTTTTTAAAAGGCTCGCTAAAGATTTTAATCCAAGCGAGCTTTTTTTTATTCAAAATAAATAGGAGTACGCTGCACCCATATAACAGTACGGCACATTCCTTTTTCTGGATTTCAAACTAAAATCAACTTTTTTCTTTCAAAACAGTCTG
This sequence comes from Flavobacterium sp. GSP27, assembly GCF_003970395.1. Taxonomy (NCBI): domain Bacteria; kingdom Pseudomonadati; phylum Bacteroidota; class Flavobacteriia; order Flavobacteriales; family Flavobacteriaceae; genus Flavobacterium; species Flavobacterium sp. GSP27. The sequence goes on from NZ_RYDP01000012.1 coordinate 8,600, forward strand.
AAATCATAGTCCTATACCAACGTATCACCATCCTTTCCGATATTGGAATGAAGTAAGTGAAGCTAGTTTATCGTTTTTCTTTAGCAACCGAGAAATTACACCAATTGAACCAAAAAATACCAAAACAACAACGTGATAAAAGATAGTGGTATTCCAAAACCAATCATCATACTGCTCAATCGAGGTTTTAAACCGTGCGTAGAAGCTAAAATACAAGCTGTAATCATTGGGGCCATAGCCGACTCTAAAATAGCAACTTGAATAATTTTAGAATGCTGCTGCAAAATCAACACATACAACACATAAATAAGAGCCGGGGTCAAAATTAATTTATACAAAAGGCCCAGTCCTAAAAACTTCCAGTGCTGGCTTTTCCGTTCAAAACGCAATTGCAAACCAACCGATAGCAAAGCCAAAGGAGTTACTGCACTTCCCATTTTTTGAAATAAAACTTGGATGTACTCATGGAAATCCACATTACAAACATTCATCAAACAGGCTACTAAAAAAGTTATAAAAGGTGGAAAAAACAGAATCTTCTTGGCAATTTGAACACCATTTGGACTTCCGGTAGAGTATACTGTTGCCACCAGAATCCCTAAGGTCGAAAGCACTACAAAAGAACCGGGCTGATCTACTAAAATAGCCGTTTTCAAACCTTCTTCACCGTATAATGCTTCAATTATTGGAAAACCTAAAAAAGATGTGTTCCCTAAACCAGCCGTGATAATTAAACACCCAGTGAGTTTCTTAGACCAGCCAAATTTGTTTCCTAAAAAACTAAAAAACAAATAGGAAACTACAAATCCAATCCAGGCTACCCCAATAGGGAATAACAATTCAGGACTCCAGTCTATTTTTGGAATATAATACAAGGCCAGAGCCGGAAGGCAAATATAAATAACAAGCTTATTTAACAGCTTGTAAACACTAATAACAGGGAATGCTTTTATATTTTGCAGCACAATACCGAGGAATAAAAAAACAAAAATCAAGATAAAATTATTCATAATGGTGCAAAGATATTGACAAATCCTTTATAAACTCAATTCAAAAAATAAAATTATTGATTTAGCTGTGCATCAAAAGCCTGATCACGATCAATTTGATATTTTATGCAAATCACCATTCATTCACCATCCTTTTTTATTAATTTTACTTTTAAAAAAAGCTGCTTTGTCAAATAAAAAACTACTTCATTCTGCCCTTAACGAAAAACCTGGGGTTTCTTCTCCTGAAGCTATCAGTGCTGCAGCGGTGGAACATATCCAGCAATTTAGAAAAATACAGCCTTCATCTAACGAACTCTTTAGCGGTATATTAGCGGGAAATATCACAGCTTTGAGTCGTGCCATTACGTTAGTAGAAAGTACAAACACCAACCATTTAGCGAAAGCCAATGAAGTCATAAATGCTTGTTTGCCTCACGCCAATAAATCCGTCAGAATAGGAATAACAGGGGTTCCCGGAGTAGGAAAAAGCACTTTTATTGAAGCCTTTGGTTTGCACTTGACCAGTTTAGGAAAGAAAGTAGCTGTTTTGGCAGTAGATCCGAGCAGTACCATTTCGCACGGAAGTATTTTAGGTGATAAAACCCGAATGGAGGAATTGGTTAAAGACAAAAATGCATACATCAGACCATCTGCTTCTGGGGAAACCCTAGGTGGAGTAGCCCGAAAAACCAGGGAAACCATCACGCTTTGTGAAGCCTGCGGTTTTGACACTATATTGATCGAAACGGTGGGTGTTGGTCAAAGTGAAACCGCAGTACACAGCATGGTAGATTTCTTTTTGTTGTTAAAAATTACCGGGGCTGGTGATGATTTACAAGGAATAAAACGCGGTATTATGGAAATGGCTGATGCTATCGTAATTAATAAAGCCGATGGAGACAATATCCGAAAAGCTCAATTAGCCAAACTGGAATTCAAGAGAGCTCTACATCTTTTTCCGGCTAAAAAATCAGGCTGGATCCCTACCACTTCTACCTGTAGCTCCATAAGTCACGAAGGAATCGCGGAAGTTTGGGAAACCATTCATAAATTTCTGGAACTTACTAAAGTCAATAATTATTTCTTTGAAAAACGGAAAGAACAAAACCAATATTGGATGTTAGAAACCATCAACGAACAATTAAAAACTAATTTTTACAATAATCCGGAAATTCAAGCATCAATGAATGCAACTAAAAAAGCGGTGCAAAATGATGAAATTTCACCCTTTGCAGCCGCTCAAAAATTATTAGAAACCTATTTTAAAAAATAGATTTACTCCTCGTAAAGTTTGATTTCTCTATCGTAAAACTCATTGGCAAGAACAATTAATCCTTCCATTTCTGCATTTAGTTCGCCTTCATCCAGATCTTCGGCTTCTTCGATAAATTCGACTTCATCATCTTTCAGATTGATAATAAATCGGGGATAATCCAAATGAATGATAAAAATATCTTCAGGAAAATCGGTGTTGTCGCCCAGTAAAAATTTTGGTAATTCCATGAATTTAATAGTTAAGTATTTATTGTTTTATTTATTCTCGCTTTGCATTACCAACTTTCTTGTCAATCTCGCAAAGCGAATATACAAAAATAAAGCGGCTGCCGTCAATCCTGCCAAAAGCCCGATCCAAATTCCAACTGCTTTTAGATTGGTATAGTTTCCCAGATAGTAGGAAATTGGAAAACCAATAACCCAATAGGACACAAAGGTAATATACATGGGGATTTTCACATCTTGCAAGCCACGTAAAGCACCAAGAACAACAACTTGAATTCCATCTGAAATTTGAAAAACAGCGGCTACTAACAGTAATTTTGATGTGATAGTGATAATTTCAGAATTATCAATCATTTGAGCCGAATCAGACATATTCAAAAATAAATGTGGCAGGTATTGATGAAACGCCACAAAAATAATGGCAAAAAATGTTTCTAAAATTATAGCCAGTAAAAAGATAGAACGGGCTACAACAATCAATTCTTTGTAATCATTCATTCCCTTGGTATGACTCACGCGGATCATGGCGGCAACACTCAATCCCATAGCGACCATAAATGTTGATGATGACAGGATGAGGGCTATTTGATTGGCGGCCTGACTGTTTTTTCCAATCGAACCTGAAAGCCAAATAGCAGCGGTAAACAATGCTACTTCAAACAGCATTTGCATGGCTGAAGGCAACCCAAGATTGATGATTTTTTTTAACACTGATTTTCGTATTTCCTTGAAACTGAAATTTTTGAAATATCGTTTTAATGCTGCATTTCTTTTTATTAAATAATGCATAAAAACGACCATCATAATTCTTGAAATGACAGTTCCTAAAGCCGCCCCAAGAATACCTAATTTAGGAAAAATCCAAATGCCATAAATAAGAACATAGTTAAAAAAAATATGCACCACATTAGCCATAAGTATGGCATACATAGAATATTTAGTTTTTGCTAAACCATCCGCAAATTGTTTGTATCCTTGGTATATTATTACCGGAATCAAAGAAAAAGCAACCCAGTCAATGTACGGAGCAGCCATGTCAGCCACTTCTTTGGGTTGGTGCATCAAGTACATAATTTGTTTGGACAAAACGGTCAGAATAAATAAAGCGACTCCAAGAACTGTACATAAAAGCAATCCATGGTGAAAAATAGAACGGATTTTATCCTCCTCTTTTTCCGCATCAGCTTCTGCAACTAAAGGAGTAATTGCTGTTGAAAATCCTATTCCTATCGATAACGCAATAAAGATGAAACTGTTTCCCAGTGATACCGCCGCCAGCTCCGTAGACCCTAATTTTCCTACCATGAAATTGTCAACAATCCCTATTAAGGTATGTCCCAACATTCCTAAAATTATGGGATACGCTAATCTTATATTATAAGAAAACTCTTTGAAGTATTGGGAGAAATTCACTTTTTGCTTTTTTGATGGCAAATATAATTAGAAGCTTTCAATTGCATCACTACTATTTGATATATATCACTACTTTTTTAGTGAAACAGGCTGCAAGTTATAAATTCTATAACAAAACGAAATAATTGTATAACTTTTTCAGCATTGGTACTGTTACTTTTGATATGTTGTTTTGGGGGCAGTTTAACCTACAAAACAGAATATAAATTTAAAAAATACAATTATGAAAATCACAGAAAAAATGAAAATCGCATTTGCATGTACCATCGTAATGATGTTTGCAAATAATGTACAAGCTCAAGAAACAACCAAAGTAGAGCACTATGATCAAGGATTCCGTTTAGGAGTTGGTGTAAATGGTGGATATTCCGTAAATGATCCATACAAATTAACTTTAGGAGCCGATGCCAGATTACAATATGATTTATCAAAACGATATTCTGTAACCGTAACAACTGGTTTCAACAACTTATTTGTAAGTAAAGCTAACGGATCTGATCTAGGGTTTATTCCGGCAAAAGCAGGTTTTAAAGCTTTTATATGGGACGATCAATTTTATGTAATGGGAGAAGCCGGTGCTGCTTTTGCAGTGACTAACGGTTATAATGAAACCTCATTAATCGTAGCGCCAAGTATTGGTTACGCTACAAAATACATTGATATCTCTTTGCGATATGAGCACTATTCTGATTTTCCTAGAGTGAATAACAATGGAACTCTAGGAGAAGGTGTAGGACAAGTTGGCGTTCGTGTGGCTTATGGTTTCAAACTATAATGTTATTTTGCATTCGGTTAAAAACTGCAAACTTCCCGAATCAGGCTACACTTAACGATGTATCCATGCCTTGCAAACAAATCAAAACCCGAACCTGTTGTGCGCATGCATCACATCCTGCAACTCGCTCCATTTTGCCAATCACTTTAAAATCATTGGGATTTATAGATTTCATAACAAATAATTTATCTTTGCAACTCAAATGTAACAAACTATAAGGATTAATCCTGATGAATATCAGGAGCATATTCCAGCTATTCGTTGCAATCTTTTATTATTTTAAAGGAAAATAATAAAAGGATTTCCACTATTATCTGGGCTAGGCGGTTGTTTTCAAAACACATACAATGGAAAAATTCACACTCGAATTACTGTTTCAAATTATCGGCATTGGTTCCGCATCAGGACTTGTTTACAAAGACAATTCGCTACTGATTATTGGCGACAACAGCGGCTTTCTTTACGAATATCACATCGATTCCAAGGATTTAAAACGCTATCCGCTACTGGAAAATCCTACAGAGAACACGCCAAAAAAAGACAAAGCTGATTTTGAAGCCATAACCCATTTTGAAGACAGCGTGTATGTTTTTGGCTCCGGTTCCACCGAAAAAAGAAACAAAATAATTCAAATCAACTCCAGCCATAAAAGAGTAACTGCCACAAATGATATCACTAATTTATATGCAGCGCTGCAAAGTTTCGGGGAAATAAAAGCCGAAGATTTCAACATTGAAGGTGCCATCTACAATGGCAAAAGTTGGTTTTTAGTGAATCGTGGCAACGGAAGCGCCAATAAGAATGTCCTTTTTACCATCGAAGGAAAAAACCTCACTACTGATTTCGCTATTCTTTCAAACAACTACAAACTCCCAAAAATACAAGGAGTACGAAGTAGTTTTACCGATGCCGTTTTAGTCGACAACAGCATTTATTTTTTGGCCACAGCCGAAGATACCAAATCTACTTATGAGGATGGCGAAATTTTAGGAAGTCTTATTGGAAGCATCAACCTGACAACCATGAAAATCGATTTCACACAAAAAATTAGCAGCACCCATAAATTCGAGGGGTTGACTTTATACGCCAATTCAAAAGAAAAAATAGAATTCCTGCTCTGTGAAGACAAAGATACCGAGGTTTTAGAAACCGAAATTTACAAACTGACATTGGACAAAAAATAAAGTCCATTTGATTAAAAAATGTTCGTTCCTGTCAAAATAACAGAACGTTAAATTTAGATTAAATAGAAAATCAAAATAGATTTCAAATGTAAAACGGACTACTTTTACAGTAAACTTAGCCTTTTATTGGCCTAAAATAATTCTCCAAATGACAGATTTAAAAAATAAAAATGCCCTGATCACCGGCGCAGGAAAAGGAATTGGTAAAGCAATCGCTTTGGCCCTAGCCAAAGAAGGTGTTAATGTAATTTTGATTGCCAGAACACAGGATGAAATAGACAGCGTAGCGGCAAAAGTGCGTTCGTTGCGCGTAAAAGCACTTGCAATAACTGCTGATGTTGCTGATATCAACTCGGTAAACGCTGCCGTTGAGCAAGCATTGGCTGAATTTGGAACCATTGATATTCTAATCAACAATGCCGGTATAGCCGCTTTTGGAAAATTTTTAGAATTAGAACCTACGGATTGGGAACGCATCATTCAGGTAAACTTAATGGGAACCTATTATGTAACTCGCGCCGTTTTACCCAATATGATCGAAAGACAAACCGGGGACATCATCAACATTTCTTCCACAGCCGGATTAAGTGGCAATGCATTGACAAGCGCTTACAGTGCCTCAAAATTTGCCGTTTTAGGATTAACGGAATCGTTGATGCAGGAAGTGCGTAAACACAATATTCGTGTAACGGCCTTAACCCCAAGTACGGTTGCCACGGAAATGGCCAAAGATTTAAAACTGACCGACGGGAATCCGGAAAAAGTCATGCAAGCAGAAGATATGGCAGAGTTAATCATCGCACAACTCAAACTTAACCGACGCGTTTTCATTAAAAACAGCAGTATCTGGTCTACAAATCCTTAAAAGTAGTCGGAAGTCATAAGTCTTAAAGTCGAATGACCAATATCTAGTAAAAAAAAAGCATTAAGGGATTAAGAAAATTAAGCGTTTAACTTAATGAACTTAATCCCTTAATGGTTTTTAATCTTTTGCTTATATGACTTATATGTTTAAAAACTAATTAAACCAAAGTTGTAACAAATTCCATTCGGACACTACCGTCTTCATCAATTTTTGTCAAATTGATTTTTTGTAATGTATTTACTAATTCCGGATTCCAGGGGGTTTTTACTTTCACATAGTTTTCCGTAAACCCGTGAATATAACCTTCTTTATTTTCACTTTCAAACAAAACGGTTCTATTGCTTCCCAATTGACTTTCGTAAAAAGCACGGCGTTTTTTGACGGATAAACTGCGCATCATTTTACTGCGTTTGGCCCGAACATTAGCAGGAACAATACCTGCCATGGTTGCTGCCTCAGTATTATCACGTTCAGAATAGGTAAAAACGTGCAAATACGAAATATCCATATCATTCACGAAATGATAGGTTTCCAGGAAATGCTCGTCTGTTTCTCCAGGGAAACCCACAATCACATCCACGCCAATGCAAGCATGCGGCATCACTTCCCGAATTTTATTTACCCTTTCAGTATAAATTTCACGTTGGTACCGACGCTTCATTAATTTCAAAATATCATTGCTTCCAGACTGCAACGGAATATGAAAATGCGGCACAAAAGTTCTGCTTTTTGATACAAATTCAATCGTTTCATTTTTCAATAAATTCGGTTCAATAGAGGATATTCGCAATCTTTCTATTCCTTCTACTTTGTCTAATTCCCGAACCAATTCCAGGAAAGTATGTTCGTGTTTTTTATTACCAAATTCCCCTTTTCCGTAATCACCAATATTTACGCCGGTAAGCACAATTTCCTTGATGTTTTGTTTCGAAATTTCGGCTGCATTTTTCAATACATTTTCCAGTTCATCACTTCTGGAAATCCCTCTTGCTAATGGAATTGTGCAATAAGTACATTTGTAATCACAACCGTCCTGTACTTTCAAAAACGCACGGGTTCTATCCCCAATCGAGTAACTTCCCACATAAAAATCAGCTTCGGAAATCTCGCAGGAGTGTACTTCACCAAAATCATTTTTGGACAAATCATTGATATAATCGGTCAATTTAAACTTTTCGGTAGCACCAAGAACTAAATCCACACCATCAACAGCCGCTAATTCTTCCGGTTTCAATTGCGCATAACAACCCACCGCCGCTACAAAGGCTTTATTGTTCAATTTCATCGCTTTTCGCACAACTTGCTTGAACTGCTTATCCGCGTTTTCCGTAACGGAACACGTATTAATCACATACATATCAGCCACTTCCTCAAAACCTACCCGATCAAAACCCTCGTCTTGCAGGGTACGGGCAATTGTTGACGTTTCTGAAAAATTCAGTTTACAACCTAGTGTATAAAAAGCAACTTTTTTTCTGTTTTCCATAAGATAACTCAATTAATGAAATCGTTGTCAAAAAATTAAGAGTGCAAATTTACGAACAATATTCTGGAAAATGAAATCAATAATTTTCTATATACTAGCATCGTGAAGTAGACTACTTTAGACTCAAAAGATGAAAAAAATAATTTTAATTATATTCCTTTTTAATGCAATTCAAGCAAATGCTCAAAACATTGTTGAATGGCATGATAAGTACCAAATGCAGCTTTCCGATTTTCAATCTAGCGCTACTCAAATTGGGAATATAAAATCAATAGTATTCATAACGCTTCCAGTCCTGATTTTGCGTTTCAAATGAGCAATATTGAGTTCCTGTTTACCAAGGATTTTAATTCAAAAGTGCTACGGCATCCATTATTGCAATTAAAACTAATACAGCAAACCATTTAGTGAATTTTGCTCAGTATGAATTTAATTTATCTGTACTCTATGCATAAAATTGCTAAAATAAATTTACAACCCAAAAGGAATTTTTTCTGACACCACCTTTTACAAGTGCTTTTTAACGCCGTTCAGAAACAATACAAGAAGGAATATGCAATTGCTTCAAAAACTACTGAACTGAGACAAAAAGAGAAAAGCTTTTAGAAATTCGAACAGGTCTCCTACAAAGATTACAACAATACCTTGATTTTTATATTAGTTGTAAAACTCCTAAAAAAAATCTTAGTTCAATATAAACCGTCTTACCACCTCAGCCACTCCATGATTATTATTTGATGCCACGATAAAATCTCCTCTGTGTCTTAATTCAGGATCCACATTATCCACCCAAATACCCAATCCAGCATATTCAATCATGGTTAAATCATTCCCTGCATTTCCAACAGCAATAATTTCACTTTGCAGAATATTTAATTTTTTGGCTAAAAATTCAATACTGGCTCCTTTATCAATTCCATTTTGTGCTACTTCCAGAAAAAACGGCTTAGACATGCTGACACTTAGATGCGGCATAGCGATTTTCAGGTCTTTTTCTACTTCTTTAAGATAACTTGGCTCTTGCAATAAAATACATTTTACAGCTGAAGACTGCACTTCCTCTTTAAAACTCACCACTTTATTATGGGCTAAACCGGTAATTTCCTTTTCAATTTCTATGTATTCAGAATCCGTTTCACTTACAATTTTACCATTAATATAGGTAATAATATGTGTCTTACTTTTTATACTATAATCGTACAATTCATGGATTTGCTTTTGTGTCAACATTTGCTCAAAAATAATTTTATCTTCCTTTAAATCGGTAATTACTGCCCCGTTGTAGGATATCATGTAGGAATTATCCAATTGTAGCTCTTTGGCGTAGGCAATCATTGCAGGTGTAGGTCGCCCAGAAGCCAGAATAACATAAACCCCTAATTCCTGCGCCTTAGCCAACATCCCTTTATTCTCGTCTGAAATGGTATGATCATCGTTCAACAATGTGTCGTCCATGTCCAAAACCAACATTTTATATTTCATTTTTATTTTTTAAACGTAGTAGTTTCAATTACTGCGGATTCACAAATTACTTTTTCAATTTGATTGAATTCTGACGATTGTCAAAAATTTGAAGAATACGAATTTTCATTTCAGAATGAATTTTATAAATAATTTTATACGTTAGAATAATCATTCTTCTGTATGGTTCTCCCAAGAATTCATCAAGTTGATATTGTTCCACAAAATGAATATTTTTACTTTGAATTACAATATCTCTGATACCATTTCTCGCTCCTTGAAGAGATTTTAATTTAATCAATTCAACTATTAATTTTAAATCGGCTTTCGCTTCATTATACTAAAGTATGGTAATTGGCTTTTGCATATTACCATTTCTCCATTTCTTTCTCTAAATCCTCAATAGTTGTATGTTTTTCTGATAAAATTCATCTATCAGCTTCTTTATAAACTGTATAACAGCTATAGTATGAGCAACAAATTTCTGGTCTAAAACAGATTTAAACACTATTATTTTCTCAGTTTACGTTCATGATCGATGTGAAGTAATCAATCCATCAATTCTATTTTTTTTCGCAGTTATATCCGTCTTATAGCCGTATTTGAATAGCAAATATACTAATTTAAATACTCATTCTGAATTCTTCAATAACGGGGTTTACTTTTGCAAACTCGGTTTCCTGAACAAACAATTCAACCGCTAAATCTGAATTTCCAAATCCTCCCAATCGAGCCGATTGTATATTGTTTTTCACTACTACATTTACACCAATCGCTTCGATTTTTTCTTGTAACGCCATTGCTAAAATTTCACTTCCCGAAAACACTTTCATTAATCCCATTTTACTCTTTATTTAATTGTTTAGCTCCGCAAAGTTTCCAACTTTGAGGATGCGTTAAAGGTCTCCTGACCTTATTATTTATAATTTAATAGTTTCCCTATTTTATTTTGATTAGCTCCGCAAAATTCCCAACTTTGAGGATGCGTTAAAGATCTCCTGACCTTATTATTTTTAATGTAATATCTGTTCTTAGCTCCGCAAAATTTCCAACTTTGAGGATGCGTTAAAGGTCTCCTGACCTTATTATTTTCAATGTAATATCTGTTCTTAGCTCCGCAAAGTTTCCAACTTTGAGGATGCGTTAAAGGTCTCCTGACCTTATTATTTTCAATGTAATATCTGTTCTTAGCCCCGCAAAATTTCCAACTTTGAGGATGCGTTAAAGATCTCCTGACCTTAATATTTATAATCTAATAGTTTTCCCTATTTTATTTTGACCTCGTTACCAAATAAAATTATTCGTTATTGAAGACGGTTTTAAAACATCTATTATTGGATTGTCAACTTTTGTAATTGCTATGATTCCTTCATCATTCACATAATTTGATGCACTTGAATAGCAATAATGTGACGCTTTAATAACTATTCCCGCTCGTATTGGGTTCATGTGGATATAATCTAATTTAGACCACATAAATTTTTCAGAAAAGATTTCTTCGGGATGGCTGCCATATTGCCAAAACTGATATTTTTCATTACGCGTATGACTTTTACAAGCAAATTCAAATCGTTTTAACATCCAGTCTGCGCGACTTTCTGGTCCGTTTTCTATTTTATTCAAAATAGTCTTTGCCGTAAACTTTTTGAAATCTCTAATCAAATCAGATAATTTACTTTCTTCGGATTGAATAATCAAATGAATATGATTGGACATAATTACAAATCCATACAAAATCATCCCTTTGTTTTTTATGCAAAAATCCAAGCTTTCAATAATGCAATCTTTGTAATTTTTTCTAGAAAACACATCTACCCAATCTACAACTGTTGCCGTAATAAAATGAGGTTTTGATTGGTCTCGGATAATGTAGCCTTCTTTCATATCATTATTATTTCAGTCTTACTCTAAACCACATCTCCTCATAATTAAAAATTTTGCGGAGCAAATAATGTAGCCTATTCTATTGTTATTATTTCAGTCTGAGACTGAACTACACCTCCTCAAAGTTAAAAACTTTGCGGAGCATAGACTGAACTACACCTCCTCAAAGTTAAAAACTTTGCGGAGCATAAGGAGTATAAATTATTTATTTTCTTCTAGCTATGGAAGTCATCTCCAACTTCAGGTTCTAAATCTTCCTCCTCTTCCTCTTCCTCTCCTCCATCAAAATCGAATTCAAAAGGCTCCACCAGCATTTTTTCAGCAAGAACCTCTATTCGCTCGGTGAATTGTTCCGACAAAATAATACGTTGAGTTTTGACAATGCTATTCGAAATACGCATGATTTTTGTCTCATGACGCAATTTCAAAATTGGATCTGCATCATCAAGAACAAGCATTTTTAATCGGTTTACATTATAACCAGCCGTAGTAAACATTTCACTTAGTTTATTTGGAGTCCCTATCAACACGTCAATTCCGCTGGAAATATAATTCTTATCGTATTCCATATCTCCTTTGTCATGAACACCATAGACTTCTAAATTAGAATACTTCCCATATTTTTCAAATAGGGATTCCATTTCCAATACTTTCGCTTTGTCTTCAACAATTATCAAAGCCCTTGGCGATTCTTCGGTTGCTCCTGTCAATCTCTGAATTACATTTAGCACGATTGTAGTTGATTTCCCGCTTCCTTTTGGTGCAATAATAATACAATCCGAACCACTTTTTAGTGTCGAAAATGTTTCTTTTTGAATTGCATTGGCCTCAGTCAAACCGTTTTCAATCAGGGCTTGTTGTAACGCTTGGTTTATTTTTTTTAGTTTCATTTATTTTAGATTGAAAGATTAAAAATTAAAAAATTAAAAGATTAAAGCTATTGCCTAATCATTAAATTTTTAAATCATTAAATTAATTTTATTTAGATGCGAATAACTTCACATCATTCTCAGAAATTTCGTTTCCGCCAAGGATAATCAAACGCTCCACTACATTTCGTAATTCCCGAATATTTCCTGTCCAATCATAATCCTGCAATAAATGAATCGCTGCTGAAGAGAATTTTTTTACCGCATTTCCTTGCTCCAAAGCAATTTTTTCGGCAAAATGAGCAATCAACATCGGGATATCATCCCGTCTTTCGTTCAATCCCGGAACTTTTATCAAAATCACGGCCAAACGATGGTATAAATCTTCCCGGAAACGTCCTTCGGCAATTTCGACTTTTAAATCTTTATTGGTTGCCGCGACTACACGAACATCGACTTTGATATCTTTGTCCGCTCCCACTCTGGTAATCATACTTTCCTGTAAAGCACGCAATACTTTAGCTTGCGCCGAAAGACTCATATCTCCAATTTCATCCAAGAAAATAGTGCCTTTATCTGCCGCTTCAAATTTTCCTGCGCGGTCTTTCACTGCGGAGGTAAACGCTCCTTTTACGTGACCAAATAATTCGCTTTCAATCAATTCCGATGGTATAGCCGCACAATTCACTTCGATTAAAGGGAAGTTAGCTCTCTCACTTTTTTCATGTAATTGATGTGCAACCAGTTCTTTTCCGGTACCGTTGGGTCCCGTAATTAAAACTCTGGCTTCGGTTTGGGCTACTTTCTCAATCATCACTTTAATGTGATTGATGGCGTCGCTTTCGCCAATCATTTCGTAGTTTTTGCTGACTTTTTTCTTCAGAAATTTGTTCTCTACTACAAGTTGTTTTTTGTCCAAAGCATTTCGAACTGTATTCAACAATCGGTTTAAATCGGGCGGTTTTGAGATGTAATCAAAGGCTCCCAAACGCATTGTATTGATAGCCGTTTCCATATCGCCATGACCAGAAATCATCACCATAGGAATTTCGGGCTTGATTTTTTTTACAGCTTCCAGTACCTCAACACCATCCATTTTAGGCATTTTGATGTCGCACAAAACCAAATCGTAATCGTTATTTTTTATTTTTTCAAGACCTGCAAGACCATCTTCGGCTTCTTCCACCTGATAAGTATCATTTTCTTCCGAAAGTATTTTTGTAAGTACTCTTCGAATGGCGGCCTCATCTTCTATGATTAGTATTTTTGACATCTCTTTTCTTTATTGGGTTAATCAGTTAACCAAATAACCGATTAAACTTCTATTAGTATTTCAACCATTTATATAATTCCCTCCAAGTGGGTTTCTTGCCATACATTAGTATTCCTATTCGGTATATTTTTGCGGCAAACCAAACTACAGAAAAGAAGGTGCCAAATAGCAGCGTTACTGAAATGGCGATTTGCCACAAAGGTACGCCAAACGGAATTCGCATCAGCATAACAATTGGTGATGTAAGCGGAATCATTGAAAAAATAACGGCAATTGTTCCGTGTGGATCATTGATAACCGTAAAAAAACCAACGTAAACACTCAGCATCAATGGCATAATGATAGGTAAAAGGAATTGTTGTGAGTCCGTCTGATTGTCTACTGCGGCACCAATGGCTGCGTAAAACGAACTGTACAAAAAATAACCGCCGATGAAATAAATCACGAATCCAATCAAGATATTTGCAATGGGCAGATTCCATAATTCCTTAATATACATTTGGGCAGTTCCAGTCATTTCCTGCTGTGCAGCTTGCATCAATTCAGGCGAAACACTGGAGCTTGGACCCACATTTACCCCAAAAAAGACTGAGGCTGCAAACATTAATGAGAGTCCAATGATAGCCCAAATAAGGAACTGCAGCAATCCGGCTAGCGCAGTTCCAATGATTTTGCCCATCATCAGTTGAAACGGTTTGACCGAGGATATAATAATCTCTACAATTCGGCTGGTTTTCTCTTCGATCACACTTCGCATCACCATGTTTCCGTAGATGATTATGAACATCATTATGAGGTATCCAAATGCGCCACCAATCCCAATTTTGATTTCGTTAAGTCCTTTGACACTCTCTTCACCCGATGCTTTTGTCAAACTAATATTGACTTGGGCCTGGGCTTTTTTTATGGCAAGCGTATCTAAATGTGCTTTTTCTAAATTGTTTTTAGTCAATTTATTGGCAATCACATCCTGAACTTTTTCTATAAAGGAAATACTGGGACTGTTGTTTGAAATAAACTGTATTTTATTTTCGAAATCCTTTGTGTGTTCTGACTTTGGAATATATAATAGTCCTTCATAGCGCTCGTCAGCGATGCTGTCTTTCAAAAATTTTAAATCTACAAGAGATAAATCGAGGTATTTGTACTGGCTGTTTTTGTTTTTAAGTATAAATTCTTTAACGAACAAACCTGATTCATCATGAATGGCGATGCGTTTGGTATCCGCTTTCATGGAACTTAAATAGCCTATAAATGCTGCTATCCCAACAAATAACAACGGACTTAAAAAAGTCATTACAACAAAAGATTTATTACGCACTTTAGTAATAAATTCTCTTTTTATGATTAATGAAATGATACTCATTTTTTAGACTGCTTAAATTTTTAAATTGCTTAGATTTTTTTAGAACAATTAGATTAGGAAACTGTAAAAAGTCTGACAATCTAAGAAGTCTGACCATCTATTGTGTTACTGTTTGAATGAAAATATCATTTACACTTGGAATTTTTTCTACAAAATGTGTTACTTGTCCACATTGCGTGAGGATATTCAATAATTCATTTGGCGTAGCATTTCCGAGTTGGATTTCCAGTTTTAACTCGTTATTCAGTGATTTAAAATGTGCCGGAGCAACGCTAAATTTCTGTGTAATAGCAGACATCAATCCCGTTGCATTATCCGATAAAATACCCACTTCAAAACTATTGGTTTTAAATTGTCTTTTAACATCGTCCAGTTTTCCTTCAATCAGTTTATCTGATTTGTGAATCAAAGCGATGTGATCACATAATTCTTCTACGCTTTCCATGCGGTGTGTCGAAAAAATTATGGTGGCTCCTTCTTCTCGCAACGCCAGAATTTCTTCTTTGATAATAGTAGCATTCACGGGATCAAAACCAGAAAAAGGTTCATCAAATATCAATAGTTTTGGTTTGTGCAACACACACACGACGAACTGAATTTTCTGAGCCATTCCCTTAGAAAGTTCTTGGATTTTCTTGTTCCACCAGCCTTGTATTTCAAACTTTTCAAACCAATACTCCAGTTGTTTTTTGGCTTCAGCTTTAGAAAGCCCTTTCATCTGAGCTAAATACAAGCATTGTTCTCCTACTTTCATCGTGTTGTACAAGCCTCTTTCTTCCGGTAAATATCCTATATATTGAACGTGTTTGGGTTGCAGTTTTTCGCCATCAAGAATAATTTCGCCACTGTCCGGTAATGTAATTTGGTTTATTATTCGGATAAGTGATGTTTTTCCGGCTCCGTTTGGACCTAAAAGTCCGTAGATACTTCCTTTAGGAACCGTTAATGAAACCTGGTTAAGCGCAACATAATCACCGTATTGCTTGACAACTTTATTCACTTCAAGAATATTACTCATGCTTATTTTTTAATTGGTGTAAAAGTAAATAATTAGTACCAAAATACTAAGAATTGTTTCCTATATGTAGCATTTAATATTCAGCGGTCATCTATGTTATCGCTTTGTATTTATTGCTGTTTGTATGCAAACAAATTGTTAATGGTGATTTCATAAAAAACCCATCCTTATTATAACAAGGATGGGTAATGTATTTTTTTTATCGAATCGATAACTCGAGTCTAACTTTTTTTTTATGAAAACATGTCTTTTACTTTCTCAAAAAAGGATTTGTCTGATTTTTCCGGATTTGGAATAAAATTCTCATCCGTAAGATTTTTTTCGAAAAACTGTTTTTGATCTTTATCCAGCGTTTTTGGCGTCCAAACATTGACATGAACCAGTAAATCGCCGTTTCCATACCCATTGATACTCGGAATTCCTTTTCCTTTTAATCTCAAAATTTTACCGGATTGGATTCCTTCTTCTAGTTTGATTCTCACTTTTCCGTTTATAGCTTCAATGTCTTTGGAAATTCCTAGAACTGCTTCAGCAAAACTAATGTATAAATCGTAGTGTAAATTCTCTCCTTCGCGTTTCAAGAATTCATGCTCTAACTCTTCAATTGCCACAATTAAATCTCCCGGAATACTGTTTCCCGGAGCATCGTTCCCTTTATTAGACACTTTCAACTGCATACCATCTACCACACCCGCAGGTATTTTTATAGAAACCGTTTCATCTTCAAGAATCATTCCTTGTGCGTCTGCTTCGGCTGGTTTTTTATCTAGAATTTGTCCGGAACCACCACAGGTAGGACAGGTAGAAGCCGATTGCATTCTGCCCAAAATGGTATTCGTAACCCGCATTACTTGTCCTTGACCGTTACAGGTTGAACACGTTTTATAACTAACTCCAGGGGCCTGAACTTTACGTTTTACTTTTACTTTTTTCTCCACGCCGTTGGCAATTTCCTCCAACGTCAATTTTACTTTGATGCGCAGGTTGCTTCCTTTAGCGCGACGAACACCGCCTCCACCGCTGTTGAAACCACCAAAACCGCCACCAAAAATATCCCCAAACTGACTGAAAATATCATCCATATTCATGCCACCGTGACCACCTCCGCCACTGAAACCACCCGATCCATCAAAAGCTTGATGGCCGTATTGGTCGTATTTGGCTTTTTTCTGAGGGTCGCTCAATACTTCGTAAGCTTCAGCAGCTAGTTTGAATTTATCTTCTGCCGATTTGTCTCCTGGATTTTTGTCAGGATGGTACTGTAAAGCGTTTTTTCTATATGCTTTTTTAATTTCAGCAGCATCAGCACTTTTAGAAATGCCTAATATTTCGTAAAAATCTTTTTTCATTTTTATTTTTTTATACAGTACAGACGCAATGTATCTCGTCTTTGTCTATTTAATTAAGACGCAATAAATCGCATCTCTACTGACCGATAACCACTTTTGGAAAACGAATGATCTTGTCTCCTAATTTATATCCTTTTTCAAGAACATCAACAATTTTCCCCTTCATCTTTGGAGCTGGAATCTGAGTAATTGCCTCTGCAAAATCCGCATCAAAAACATCTCCAGCTTTAACCTCAACTTGCTCTAATCCTTTAGAAATCAAAGTGCTTTTTAATTTCTCATGAATAAGCTCCACTCCCTTTGTCAACAATTCGTCATCCGATTTGTTTATTTCAACCAAAGCCCTGTCAAAATCATCCAATACAGGCAGCATCGCTAATAACACTTCTTGATTAGCCGTTTTGAATAATTCAATACGCTCTTTGGTTGTTCTGCGTTTGTAATTTTCAAATTCAGCAAATAAGCGTAAATATTTATCTTTCTCTTTAGCTAAGTCTTGCGTTAATTGCTCTTCTACACTTAATTCCTCAACAATGATTTGCTCTTCATTGGCATTATTTTCTAATGTCACCTCCTCTAATTCTTGATCGATTTCTGTATTTTCGGTAGTCATAGTACTCGTATTTTTAAAAATATTCTTAAACTTCATTTTTATTCTTTTTGGGATTGCAAAAGTACTGCCAATTCTTTTAAAATGTCAAATTGTCATCTTTTTATTGATTTCGCTTTTCTTTTCAATATAACACCTGAGTACTCAAAATTTTAAGATTATTTTAAGATTATCTTGCTATTGTTTCTTTAGCTTTGTTAAAATTTTTTATTTAGAACACTTTTAGAAAGTAAAAACTCACGATTTTATTCTAAACAATTATTAATTCACCATTACCTAATAGTAAAAAAAAGCTTCGTGTACTAAAAACGAAGCTTTTTTTATGTGTTTAAATTAAGACCGTAACAAATCTTGTTTTAGACTCTCAAAATCCACTGTACGCTGTTCCCCCGATATTAAATTTTTGAGCACAAACGTATCCGACGCTATTTCCTGTTCTCCTGCAATTACGGCAAAAGGAATTCCTCGTTTGTCGGCATGCTGAAACTGCTTGGCCACTTTAGCATTATCCGGATACAATTCCACTTTAATTCCTGCAGCTCTAAGCTTCTGAATGGCTTGCAATCCATAAAAAGCTTCAGCATCACCATAATTAATAAACAATGCTTTTGAAGTTGCTGTTACGGTTTCCGGAAACAAATTCAATTCTTCAATCACCAGGTAAATGCGGTCCAGTCCAAAAGAAATCCCCACACCACTCATGTTTTTCAATCCAAAAATTCCGGTCAAATCATCGTATCGTCCGCCGCCGCCAATGGAGCCCATTGCAACAGCTTTTGGCGGCGCCACTTCAAAAATGGCACCGGTATAATAATTCAATCCCCTAGCCAGAGTTACATCCAGGTCTAAAGTCGAATTGCTCAAACCTAATTTCATCACATTATCACAAATGAAACGCAATTCTTCCACGCCTTTCATTCCTTCCTCTGACTCAGCAAGCAAGACTGAAAGTTGGCTTATTTTTTCAGAAATGGTTCCTGTAAAATGGAATAACGGCTGGACTTTCAGAATTGCTGCTGCTGAAATTCCTTTCTCCATCATTTCTTTTTTGACCCCGTCTTCGCCAATTTTGTCCAGTTTATCGAGTGCCACTGTGAAATCGATCAGTTTATCCGATGCTCCAATCACGTCTGCAATACCGGATAATATTTTTCGGTTATTGATTTTGATGGTTACCCCTTCTAATCCCAAAGCTGAAAAAACAGTGTCATATAATTGCACTAATTCTACTTCTTGCCACAATGATTTAGACCCTACCACATCCGCATCACATTGAAAAAACTCTCTGAAACGGCCTTTTTGGGGGCGATCCGCTCTCCAAACGGGTTGGATTTGGTATCTTTTGAACGGGAATTCAATCTCGTTTTGGTGCTGTACCACATACCGGGCAAATGGAACGGTTAAGTCATACCGCAACGCTTTCTCCGAAATGCTCGCTGTCAGTTTTGTACTGTCTTTATTTTCGAGATGCGTGGCATTGGCTTTCGCCAAATAGTCTCCGGAATTCAAAATCTTAAAAATCAAACGGTCGCCTTCTTCTCCGTATTTTCCCATTAGGGTTTCGGAATTTTCAAATGAAGGGGTTTCTATGGGTTGAAAACCAAATTTCTCGAAATTGTTTTTTATGATTTGGATGATATAGTGCCGTTTTGCCACCTCGGTTGGTGAGAAATCTCTGGTTCCTTTTGGAATACTAGGTTTTGATGCCATTTTAATTAATTACAAATTACGAAATACGAATTACAAAAAACAAAATCGATTTCTTCAAAATCGTAATGGCTACATTGAAAATCCTAATTCTCTCTGCAAATATCCTGATTTTTAAATAAAAAAAATTAGAAATTTCCAATTATCTCAAATTCCTTCTTTTGGTCTTTGTTATCAGAAACTCGTTTCAAAAAATCTTTAAGCTCATTCGTTAAAGGCAGTTGATTTTGAGTGTTCCAAAAGGTTGCCGAATAAGGAAATTTAGCTTTAAAAACATCTTTGTCAACAGCAAAATTGGATTCTACTTTTTCATTAGTAACAGAATTGGTTGTAAAATAATCCATTGTTAAGTTGTATTTAAATGACCCATCGCTATTTTTATCAGCTAATACTTCTACCTGTGCATTCAGTTTTGCTAAATTGAGATAGTATTTATTTACTGTACTGTTTTTATTGTAGGTGACGAGTTTTTCGTATCGTGTGGTCCTATATTGCGTACTTGAAAGCTTAAATTTTTTAAAAGGTATTACTTCAGGATTATCATAGATTGACACAAAAAATTCGACAATTGCGTAATCATTTCTATTAATAATAAAATACCCTTTACTAATTTGCCCCCAAACATTTTTTTGTTTGGCTTCAAATAAAAATTTTCTAAAATCAAAATCATTATAATCCACCTCGGTAAAAATATTTTGATCCAACGCTGGATAGAATCCACCAAAAAACTCTGTAAAATCTGGAAAGGCAAAATCAATCTGCTTCTTTTTTTCAAAAAAACTAGTTTTCCTCATATTTAAAACTTCGATCTCACTAAAATTTTTGGGAAATGAATTTTTACCTCTTTTGGCGTGAATATCCTGCAACACGACGATGCTGTTGCCTTTTTTGAGTACATTTCTTAAAAAGAAGTTTGAAGTATACTTTGCACTATAATTGTCGACCATTTTATCATATACTTTTTTGATAAACGATTCATTATTAGCCACAACAACCTCCTTTAGTTCAAAGGCTTTGGCTTCCATAAAAATGGTGTCGTGCCTTTCTATTCTTTCAAAAGTAGTTTTCAGAGAATTATAGCCCAGCAAATTAAAATTAATTTCATTACGGCCAGAAATAAATACAAATAATCCTTCTTGATTTGTTGTAGAATTATCTTTATCATTATAAATACTAACGTTTTCTAAAGGTACTTTTGTTGTTTTATCAGCAATCATTTTAGTGATTTTAAAATTCTGGGAGTGACCAATATTGCTACAAAAAAGAATACAGAAAAAGGCGAAAAAAATATTATTCATTTCAAATAATTATAAATTAAAAATTTCAAAAAAATATATTTCCTAAAAATGGAAATTTAAATTTTTCTCACACCAAATATATTGATTCAAAATAAATATTCTGTCTTCGAAAGCTTAATTTGTAACAAAAATTGTAATTTCGTGTCAAACGTATATGATGTTAAAATTATTCAAAGAAAATATTCGGATTGCATTTG
Organism: Flavobacterium sp. GSP27; assembly: GCF_003970395.1. Taxonomy (NCBI): domain Bacteria; kingdom Pseudomonadati; phylum Bacteroidota; class Flavobacteriia; order Flavobacteriales; family Flavobacteriaceae; genus Flavobacterium; species Flavobacterium sp. GSP27. Next base: position 29,847 of record NZ_RYDP01000012.1, read on the forward strand.
GTTCCATCCGAACGCAATTGTTGCGAACGGTGCTTACGGTGATGATTATCGCTATTGGGATCACGGCTTTAGTCAGTATTCTTACGGTTGTTTCGGCACTTGAAAACACTATTTCCTCAGATTTTGCCTCCATGGGAGCCAATACCTTCAACATTAAACAGTACGAAAACACCACTCGAAATCGTGGCGGGGACGAGCGAGAAATCATTAATCCCATCATTTCTTATCCGGAGGCTGTGGCTTTCAAGAAAAAATACAACTACCCATTTACAGAAACGTCGCTTTCCTTTACCGCGACATCTGCCGCCGAAGTAAAATATGAGGCAACAAAAACGGATCCCGAAAATGCGATCCTCGGAGTTGACGAATTTTTCATAACGAATTCCGGATTAGCAACCAGTTCCGGTCGCAATTTTACAGGATTTGACATTGACAACAATGCGTATGTATGTGTTGTAGGGTCTGATTTTGAAAAAGGATTGCTGAAAGACGTAAATCCCATTGATAAAACAATATCCATCCGAGGAGCTAAATTTAAGGTCATAGGAGTTTTGAAAGAGAAAGGATCCACGTTTGGGAACAGTCAGGATTTACGGGTTTTGATTCCAATTCAACTAGCGCGCTCCTTGTTTACGGCACCCAACATCAATTATACAGTGAGTGTCATGGTGGGCAAAAAAGAATTACTGGAACAAGCCCTGGACAACGCCACAAGTACGATGCGCCGGGTTCGTAAATTGAGTCCCGTAGAAGACAGTAATTTTGGCGTCGTGCGCAGCGATGACTTGATCAACCGAATTTTAGGAATCACAAAATACCTGGGACTGGCATCCTGGCTTATAGGCATCATCACCGTGCTGGGATCTTCGATAGCCCTGATGAATATCATGATCGTCTCCGTTACGGAACGCACCCGGGAAATTGGAGTCCGTAAAGCCTTGGGAGCCAAGAAAACGACAATCGCCATTCAGTTTTTTATAGAAACATTACTGATAGGCCAAATGGGCGGATTAGTAGGCATTATTTTTGGAATCCTAATCGGATTTGGTATTGCCACAGCCATGGACTTTGCCTTTGTAATTCCGTGGGGCGCTATCATGGCGGCTTTTATTACCAGTTTCATTGTAGCGATTGCTTCCGGTTTATATCCCGCAATCAAAGCGGCGGTCCTGGATCCCATTGAAGCCTTGCGTTATGAGTAGATTACAGTGGTCAGTGGTCAGTCTCTAAAACTTTTGAAAAACTGATCCGTTTTCAACTTATAAATACTAATTACTTATTTCTCCTTTAATCATCCGGTCATTCCCGTAAATATCTTTTCGTAATTCGATGTTTTTGAAATTCATTTTTTCGAGTAAATCGACCATTTCTTTGCCTAAATACTGATTAATTTCAAAATACAACTTTCCGTTTGGCAGCAGATTTTTTTGAGCCAGTTTGGTTATTTTTTTATAAAAAATCAATGCGTCATTATCTTCTACAAAAAGTGCCAGATGCGGTTCATAGTCCAATACATTTTTCTTAATTTCCTCTTTTTCTAAATTGCGAACATACGGCGGGTTAGAAACAATAACATCAAATTCCTGAAGTAAATCTTCAGTTTCAAGAATGTTCTGATTGATAAAAGTAATATTTACAGCATTATTGTGGGCGTTATTGTGGGCTGTAGCCAACGCTTTTTCAGACACATCAATTGCAAAAACCTGCGCATTCGGAATGTGTTTTGCCAATGAAACAGCAATACAACCACTTCCCGTGCCTATGTCAAGAATCTTTAAATCTTTGAATTTTTCAATCTTTAAATTATTTCTAATAATCCATGCGACTAGTTCTTCGGTTTCGGGTCTTGGAATCAATACATTTTCATTGACTTCAAAATCCAATCCGTAAAAACTCGTTTTGCCTAAAAGATATTGTATCGGGATTTCCTGTTTTAATTGTGCCAAAATCGAATTCCAAACTACCCTTTCCGTTTCCGAAAAAACCAAATCAGGATGCAAGGCCAGATCTATTCTTTTCAGTTGATGCTTTTCTTCTGCTATTAAATAGAAAAAACTCTCTGCTTCTCCGGCATCATAAATTGGAGTCAGTTCTTGAATAAATTGGGTTCTGTAATCTCTAATTTTAACGGAACTGTTTTTCATTTAAAATTCATGATTTATAATTTTTTGAGCATCCATATCGGACAACTGGTATGACCAGTGCTTCCCATGGGCGACTCAAGGTATTCAAAACCTACTTTCTTATACAGTTTCTGGGCATCAAGCATAAATGGCATGGTTTCAAGATAACAATTTTCAAAACCAAAATCCTTGGCACTTTCTAAACACTGAGCCATCATCTGACTTCCAAGTCCAAGACCTCTGGTTTCCGGCAGGAAATACATTTTTTGAAGTTCACAAATGGTTTCTGCTTCATTTTCAAGTGGGGCAACCCCGGCAGAACCTATAATTTTCCCATCCTTTTCCACCACATAATAAACCGATTTTGGCTTATTATACTCCTCATACATTAAATCCAAATACGGATCTTCATACGCCGTTCCTACTTTTGGAATCTTTAATTCGTCAAAAACTGCTCGTATCAATGCTGCAACTGCGAGATTGTCTTCTTTTTTTATTTTTCTAATGCGGTACTTTTCCATTTTTTTTCAGAAACTAATTTTAGCCACAAAAGTATCAATTGTTTGTTGTTATTCTCTAAAGTTTTTAAAACTAATCCTGCCTCAATCCCAAGTTTGGGTACCTGATTGGGGCTACACGCAAAAATCACTACTTTTGTAGAGTGAAAATACATGAAAAATACATCAAACGGTGCGTCGAGCTGGCCAAAAATGGTCTGGGAACCACCTATCCAAATCCGTTAGTAGGCAGTGTAATTGTTTGTGACGGCAACATCATTGGCGAAGGCTGGCATCAAAAAGCAGGAGAACCGCACGCAGAAGTCCTTGCAATAAATTCCGTAAAAGACAAATCGCTGCTGAATAAAGCAACTATTTACGTGAGTTTAGAGCCCTGCAGTCATTTTGGCAAAACACCGCCCTGTTGTGATTTGATTATCAAAAATAAAATTCCAAATGTAGTTATAGGCACTGTTGACCCCAATATAAAAGTGGCAGGAAACGGAATCAAAAAGCTCATGGAAGCCGGAGTACACGTAACCCTAGGCGTTCTGGAAGACGAATGCCAGGAGCTCAACAAAAGGTTTTTTACCTTTCACGAAAAGAAAAGACCGTATATTATCTTGAAATGGGCACAAAGTCAAGATGGTTTTATTGCGCCAAAAGAAAAATCAGAAAAAAAACCGGTCTGGATCACCACTATTTATTCCAGACAACTGGTTCATAAATGGCGCACCGAGGAGCAAGCCATTCTGGTGGGAACACAAACTGTTATTGATGATAACCCAAACCTCAATGCGCGCGATTGGTATGGAAACAATCCCATTCGGGTGGTTTTAGATCAAAACAACCGCATCCCAAAAGACAGTCACATCTTTGACAATCACGTTAAAACTATCCTTTTTTCCGGATTTAAAACGGGTGTTGAAAAAGAAAATACTATCTTTGAGTGCATCGATTTTGAAAAAAACACAGCTGAACACTTGGCTCAATCCCTGTACAAACATCAAATTCAATCCGTTATCATTGAAGGCGGAAGGCAAACGCTGCAAACTTTTATCGATGCTAATCTTTGGGACGAAGCTCGAATATTTGTTGGAAATATCCAATTTAAAACTGGAATCAAGGCGCCTATTCTTGTTCAAAAACAGTTCACAAAACAATGCATAGGTTCAGACGAACTTCTAATTCACAGAAACCATGATTAACACTATCATTTTTGATTTTGGAGATGTTTTTATCAACTTAGACAAACAAGCCACCGTTACTGCGTTCCAGAAATTAGGCCTGAAGGAATGGAATGCTGATTTAGACCATTTGAACATCCAGTTTGAAACCGGAAAAATTTCCCGTGAAAATTTCCTTTTGGGCATTCAAAAACATCTTCCAAATGCCACCACCAAAGAAATTCTAGCCGCTTGGAATGCCATACTCCTCGATTTCCCGTTGTATCGATTGGAATTCCTGCAAATGCTTTCGCAAAAATACCGCTTGTTTTTATTATCCAATACGGATGCTATTCATATAGAAACGTTCGAACGCAAAAACGGGATTTCTTTTTACAGGGATTTTTACCAATGCTTTGAGAAAGTCTATTTTTCATTTGAGCTAGGCTTAAGAAAACCAAATCCTGACGCTTTTCATCATTTGATAAGCAACCATGAATTAGCGCCCAAGCGAACGTTATTTGTCGATGATAAAAAAGAAAATACAGATGTCGCACTCGCATTGGGATTTGAAGTTTGGAATTTACAAGTAGGCACAGAAGATGTCATCCATTTACTGGACAAAAAAATAATTTGAAAGAACCGCTTCAAGTAATATCAAATTTCAAATTTCACTCCTTTTTTTAATTTCAATTGAAAGACACATACAACACCATTGCATTTTCTTCAGAGGAACTGCTATTCAAAGAAAAAAACAGCAAATTTTTTGGCTATGCCTATCCCATTCAATCGGAGGACGAAGTAAAGCCGCTCATCGATATTTTGCGGAAGCAACATCCTCATGCAGGACATTTTTGCTATGCCTATCAAATTGGCACCAGCACAATGGCCTATAGAGCAAACGATGACGGAGAACCAAGCCATAGTGCCGGTATGCCTATTTACGGACAAATTCAGTCGTTTTCAGTCACTAATATCCTGTTAGTCGTAGTTCGGGTTTTTGGCGGCGTGAAGTTAGGCGTTGGCGGCTTGATTACTGCCTATAAAACCACGGCACAACTGATTCTGGAAAGCTGTGCCATTATAGAGAAAACAATCGATTGTCATTTTAGCCTCGCCTTTGAGTACCAAAATATGAATAAAGTAATGCGGGTCATCAAGGAACAAAAATTGGAAATTGTATCTCAGGAAATGGAAATAAGTGCGATCACTACCCTTCCGATAGGTAAAATCGAGCTAAAAACCCGAAAAAAAAATGCCGAAAAACTATTCGACACTTTCAATTCGATGTTTGAAATCGGTATAAAACGACTCTAATTCCCATTCAATATTGCTTCTTTTGTACTTTATTCGATTGTTTTTAACAATTCTAAAATATACGCTGGAGGAGCCATTGGACGACCTGTTTTTAAGGAGACAAAAACCAAAATAAATTGAGCCGTTGTTAATAACTCATCAGATTCATTATAAATAGCACAATCAAATTCTATCTTCACCGAAGTCTGGCTTTTGAAAATCGTATGAACCGTTAACAACTCATCATAGCGCGCTGATTTTTTATAATTAATATTCATAGAAACAATAGGCAGCGCAATTCCGCTTTGCTCCATATTTTTATAAGAGATCCCTTTGTTTCTAAGCCATTCCACCCTTCCTATCTCAAAATAAGGAATGTAATTCCCATGGTATACAACTCCCATTTGGTCCGTTTCCGAGTATCGCACCCGAACTTCTATTTGATGATCTTTCATTACTTATGTATTAAAAAAATTTAAATTTAAAAAAGCGCCTTACAACAATAATTCGGGAAATTAGTGCCCTATATATTTTTTTTTACAGAAATTTGTTCACATATTTGTTACCCCAATAAATAATCACACAACCTCTTTTTTTTAGTAAGATAAAAATTACCAATTAAAAATAATTTAATAGAATATATGAACAAAACTGCTCAATCAGTATGGGAAAACTGTTTGTCTTTCATAAAAGACAACATCCAAGACCAAGCGTACAAAACTTGGTTCGAACCAATCAAATCAGTTGAACTTACCGATAACGCATTATATATTCAGGTACCTAGTAAATTTTTCTACGAATGGCTCGAGGAGCACTATGTCAAATTGTTAAAAGTGGCCCTTACTAAAGAACTTGGAAAAAATGCTAAGTTACTTTATAAAATCAGAATGGAAAACACTTACGGCAATAAACAACCGTTTACGGAACAGTTGCCAAGCGCCAATAGAGTTCCTATGAAGCCGCAAGAAGTAGATGCACCTTTTAAAAACTTAAACCCCGAATTAAGAAATCCATTTGTAATTCCAGGCATCCGAAATTTAAAAATCGAATCACAGCTGAATGCAAATTATAGTTTTGACAACTTTTTAGAAGGGGATTCAAATCGATTGGCTCGTTCTGCAGGTATGGCTGTTGCCAATAAACCGGGTGGAACTTCGTTCAATCCGTTATTAATTTTTGGTGGTGTTGGTCTTGGAAAAACGCATTTGGCGCATGCCATTGGGGTAGAAATAAAAGACAAATACCCTGAAAAAACCGTTTTATACATTTCGGCTGAAATTTTTACCCAACAATACATCGACTCGGTTAAGAAAAATAACCGAAATGATTTCATCCATTTCTATCAATTAATTGATGTTTTAATTATTGATGACGTGCAATTTCTTTCCGGAAAGTCAGGAACTCAGGATGTGTTTTTTCACATATTCAACTATTTACATCAAAACGGCAAACAGGTCATCCTAACTTCGGACAAGGCGCCTGTTGACATGCAAGATATTGAACAACGGTTACTTTCGCGTTTCAAATGGGGATTGAGTGCTGAATTGCACCAACCGGATTATGAAACCAGAATTTCCATCCTAAAAAACATATTGTACAGAGACGGCGTTGAAATTCCGGACGAAATCATCGAATACGTAGCGCGTAATATCAAATCGAATGTAAGGGAATTAGAAGGAGCCATTATATCATTGATTGCACAATCGTCTTTTAATAAAAAAGAAGTAACGCTGGAACTGGCTAAAAGTGTCGTTGAAAAATTTGTAAAAAATGTAAAACGAGAAATTTCTATTGATTACATTCAAAAAATTGTTTCGGAGTATTTCCAGCTGGATTTAGAAACACTGCAATCCAAAACCAGAAAAAGACACGTGGTGCAAGCCCGACAACTGGCGATGTTTTTTGCAAAAAAATTCACAAAAGCCTCTTTGGCAAATATTGGTTCCCAAATTGGAGATCGCGATCATGCTACAGTATTACACGCTTGCAAAACCGTTGATAATTTAGTGGCTACGGACAAACAATTCAAAAAATTTGTGGAAGACATCAATAAAAAATTAACGCTATAGACACCTTATGTCCATAAAAATTTTAATGGTTTGTTTGGGAAACATTTGTCGTTCCCCATTGGCTGAAGGCCTATTAGCTTCTAAGCTTCCAAAGAACAAATTCTCAGTGGATTCGGCAGGAACTGGATCCTGGCACATTGGCCATTCGCCAGACGAACGCTCTATTGCAGTTGCAAAAATAAACAAAATCAACATTTCAAATCAAAAAGGAAGGCAATTCAGCAGTGCTGATTTCGACACATTTGATTATATCTATGTCATGGATAATTCCAATTATGAGGATGTAGTGCAGCTTGCGGAGCACCCGAAACAAATAGAAAAAGTACAACTGATTTTGAATGAATTATTTCCAAACGAAAAAGTAGATGTCCCTGATCCATATTTTGGTTTGCCTAATGGATTTGAAATTGTGTACAACATGCTGGATGAAGCGTGTACGGTTCTTGCACAAAAGCTAATCGCCAAACACACCTAGTTTTTTCGGATAAAATTATTTTGGAGATCCTAACAATATACTGATCATACTATAAACACACTATTTTAAGGAACATAAATCACACCTATGAAACCAAACGCTGTTTTAGGAAAACTCTATCTAATCCCTACCACAATGGGCGATTGCGATCCTATGGATGTTTTGCCGCAAACCATAAAAAGAAGTATTGACCTCCTTGATTATTATATTGTAGAAAACGACAAAACAGCCCGCAAATCGATCAAAGGTGTTAGTCCTGAGAAGAAACAATCTGAGTTAAAACTTTTTGTTTTAAACAAACACACTGAAACCAAAGAACATTTAGACTTTATACAACCATTGCTGGAAGGGCAAAATATGGGCTTAATGAGCGAAGCAGGCTGTCCCGGAGTGGCTGATCCTGGTGCTGTGATTGTCAAATTAGCCCATGAAAAAGGCATTCAGGTTGTTCCTTTGGTTGGCCCTTCTTCCATCCTTTTGGCCATGATGGCTTCCGGAATGAACGGACAAAGCTTTACGTTTCATGGCTATTTGCCTATTGAAAAAGACGAAAAAAAAGCCAGTTTCAAAACCTTGGAAAGAGTTTCTTTTGAAAAAAATCAATCTCAGATTTTCATAGAAACGCCGTATCGCAACAACAAATTATTGGAAGATTTAGTACAAACACTGCATCCCGAAACACACTTGTGCATTGCTGCGGATATCACTTTACCTACCGAATATATCAAGACTAAGAAAATTGCGGCCTGGAAAAAAGAAACCATCGACTTGCACAAACGACCGACTATTTTTATCATCCACAAAATGTAAATTCAAACTTCTTTTCCTTTTACTAAAAAGGTAAACCAGATCCGTTAACAAAGTTACAATTCAATAAAACAACAGAATACGCTGAATTGTTGGACTTAATAAAACAACACCTCTAATCATTAATTCTAATTATAAAACCCTATTTTTATGATTAGAATTAATGATTTTTTTAGGAGTAAACTTCCAAATAGCAGCACGAGTATATTTATTGTTATGAAGTTCCCATAGTACGCGATCATTACACCCCAAATTGGGCGATTATAGAAAAAGCATGCACTCCAAAAACAAAAATGATTACAACACACACGCGGGAGAAACTGTTGAATCGCCGTGTGATGGAGTCGTCCTTTGGCAAATCGTTTCAATATATTATTATTTTATTATGCATGCATACTATTTAATTTTGCTATATTTACCATTAAAACATAAAAAACATGAGTTATACAGATAAAATGTTACGGGACGATGCTCTTAAAGGCAAAGTGATTGTAGTCACCGGAGGCGGAAGTGGTTTAGGAAAAGCGATGACTCACTATTTCTTGGAATTAGGTGCGCAAGTCGCCATCACCTCCAGGGATTTAGAAAAACTAAAAAAAACCGCTGCGGAGCTGGAAACGCTAACTGGCGGAACCTGCCTTCCTATTCAATGTGACGTACGTCATTATAGTGAAGTCGAAAACATGCTGCAAGAGGTTTTGAACACTTTTGGCAAAGTGGATGTCCTGCTTAATAACGCCGCCGGAAATTTCATTTCCCCCACAGAAAGACTCTCTGCTAATGCTTTTGACACCGTGATTGATATTGTTTTGAAAGGGACAAAAAACTGCACCCTTGCTTTTGGGAAACATTGGATTGACACCAAACAAAAATCAGCAACCATTTTAAACATCGTAACAACGTATGCCTGGACCGGTTCTGCTTATGTGGTGCCTAGTGCGACAGCAAAAGCAGGTGTCCTGGCAATGACGCGCAGTCTTGCTGTAGAATGGGCAAAATACGGAATCCGTTCTAATGCAATTGCACCGGGACCTTTTCCGACTAAAGGCGCATGGGACCGTTTACTACCCGGTGACTTAGCCGAGAAATTTGATATGGCAAAAAAAGTGCCATTGAAACGCGTGGGAGACCATCAGGAATTGGCTAATTTAGCGGCTTATCTGGTCTCTGATTTTTCAGCGTATGTCAATGGTGAAGTGGTGGTGATTGATGGTGGTGAGTGGCTGAAAGGCGCCGGACAATTCAATCTGTTAGAAGCGATACCGGAAGCACTTTGGGATCAGCTGGAGCTGTTGATTAAAGCAAAGAAAAATAAATAATCCAATACCCAACTCGGAACCAATTAAGTCCAAAGTTTAAACATCATAAAGTCAAATATGAAACTCTCTGGATGAAGATTGTTTTAATTGCAATTTTCATCCGTACGAGTGATCTTGATTTTGGGCGATCGTATGGGAAGTAATAAATTTGGAATTAAAAACGGTTCTCGAAACACGTCGCTCCGAGTGCGAAGCGTATTGAGAAGTTCACAATAATTATTGTTCTGTTAAATAAGGAACCGCAGCAACTTCCTCGTGTTTATCTAATATTTCATACGCTGAATTCATACTTTTAAATTCAGGCACAATCTTTTTCATTTGCGTCACAATAGCCTTATTTCCGAACCTGCTGGCAATACAAATTAATTCATCAATATCTGCATGTAATGCTTCAAACTCTTCTTGAATTTCCTGCGCAATCATAATTTTAGCATGGTGTGTGGGTATCGACTTAGACGTGTCATTGAGCAATTCCTCGTATAATTTTTCCCCGGGACGCAACCCTACAATTTGTATTTTAATGTCTTTATCCGGAATAAATCCCGCTAACTTAATCATCTTTCGAGCCAAATCAATAATTTTAACCGGTTTCCCCATGTCAAAAATATAAATCTCCCCTCCGTTCCCCATCGCACCCGCTTCCAGCACTAGTTGACACGCCTCTGGTATGGTCATAAAATAACGGATGATGTCCTTGTGGGTGATGGTCAGCGGCCCTCCTTCGGCAATTTGTTTTGTAAACAAAGGCACTACAGATCCATTGGATCCCAAAACATTACCAAAACGCGTCGTAATGAACTTTGTAGCTTCCTCCCCGTTCTCAATCTGATCCCTGAGTTGCAAGGACTGCACGTATTTTTCGGCGATCCGTTTGCTGGCTCCCATGACATTACTTGGGTTTACCGCTTTATCGGTAGAGACCATCACAAACTTTTTGACTTTGTACAAACAAGACAAATCAGCCAGAATTTTAGTTCCTTCAATATTGGTGAATATAGCCTGACAGGGATTTTCTTCCATCAGCGGCACATGTTTATAAGCTGCAGCATGATAAACAACCTGCGGACGGTAGGCTTTAAAGATTTCATCCATAGCCTGTCTGTTTCTGACATCTCCAATTACCGTGCATATTTTTACTGTGGTACTGATGTTTTCGGTTTCCAGTTTTAAATGATGCAATGGGGTCTCCGCCTGATCCAGAATAATAATTTTCTTAGGATTAAACACCAATATTTGTCGGACGATTTCGCTTCCTATAGAACCTGCTGCACCAGTAATCAAAACTACCTTATCCTTTAATTGTTTCGATATGGCTTTATTGTCCAGCACTATTGGTTTTCGCTCCAACAAATCTTCAATTTGTATGGTTTTTACTTTTTGGGAAATTTCCTTTTGATTTTCCCAATCGGAGATCAGCGGAACGGTAAATACCTTATAATTATACTCCAGACACTGGTCTACGATCACAATCTGTTCTTCTTTAGACAAACTTTTATCCGCTATAATGACACTTTCGGCACCTATAGAACGCATTAGTGTAGGCAACTTTTTCTTTTGGATTAAAATAGGCAAATCCAGCATGCGCTTAGATGCGTTTTGATTGTTCTTATCTACAAACCCGACTATTTTAAAGCGGGATGGTGTTTCAAATTTCAGCGCATTCGCTACCGAAATCGCATTGGCATCGGTTCCATAAATTATGGTTCGTATCAATTTACTGTCGTTCTTTTCTGAAAAATATAACTCAAACGTTTGCTTCACGACCACTCGGTATAAAAACAGGCCACAAAAAGAAAGTACAATATTGATAAAAAGGGCTGTATTTAAGAATGCTTTTTGTTTAAAAAAAATTTGGAAAAGAAAATTAAAAATAAAAAAAACAATCAGTACGGACATTTGTGAAAATAACAACTTGACCGCATCAATATTAGAAGAGTGCCTAATGATCCCGGAATAGGTTCTGAAAAGCCAAAAGAAAAACAAATTAGTCGCAAAAAAACCAGCAATTAAAATTGTGCTGTGGTCGGTAATAATATAATCCATTCCTGTTCCTTTAAAGATCAGAAAAGTAAACACAAAGGAGGTGGTAAGCACCATAAGATCAATTAATACGATGATCCATCGGGGCAAATAACCTAAATTATGCATGTTCAGCCTTCGGTTTATTCTTGAAAAAAATTTAGAATTAAATCGGGTTGCATTTCTGTTGGTTTCCGGGTTCAAAATTGATTGGTTTTAGGTTATGCGCTTTAAACGATATTCACGTCAAATATATGAAATAAAACATTTTCTTACACGCACTATTTTTTTTAAGCCGAACAAAAAGACTATTCCTTGTGTGTCATCAATAAAAACAGAGGTGTTTTGTCTGGATAGATGTTAGAGGAAGGAGACCAAAGAACTGTGTTCAAACGGCTTAAGTAAATCACATAAGAAATCTTTTTTAACACAGATTACACCAATTTTCACAGATTATTTTTTGAATGGGAAGAGGAAACTCAGTAACAACTATTATATACTGTCGTGTATTGAAAATAGAGGTGTTTTGTCTGGATAGATGTTAGAGGAAGGAGACCAAAAAGCTGTTTTTGAACGGCTTAAGTAAATCACATAAGAAATCTTTTTTAACACAGATTACACCAATTTTCACAGATTATTTTTTGAATGGGAAGAGGAAACTCAGTAACAACTATTATATACTGTCGTGTATTAAAAATAGAGGTGTTTTGTCTGGATAGATGTTAGAGGAAGGAGACCAAAGAACTGTGTTCAAACGGCTTAAGTAAATCACATAAAAAATCTTTTTTAACACAGATTACACCAATTTTCACAGATTATTTTTTGAATGGGAAGAGGAAACTCAGTAACAACTATTATATACTGTCGTGTATTAAAAATAAACAAAATGACGCAACAGATTGATATTAAATTACTTTTTACAATAATGCTCCTTTTGACTTTATGACGTTTAAACTTTCGACTTCCTTATTTCATCTATTTTCGCTGTGCCAAAATTATTCGGAAATTTTGTTTTTGGACTGTAGCTATAACTACCCGTACTGCATCATTTGTCTAAATACTGCGCCCGAAATGCTTACAACTTATGCTTCAGCAATCCCAAAAGGTATTCTCCGTAACCTGATTTTCTCAAAGGCTCGGCTAGATCTTTCAATTGTTGCTCACTAATGAAACCCTGTCTCCACGCAATTTCTTCAATACAGCCCACTTTCAATCCTTGACGCTCTTCAATAACCTGAACAAATTGTCCCGCCTGCATTAAGCTATTAAAAGTACCGGTATCTAGCCAGGCCGTACCTCTGCTTAAAATTCCTACTTTCAAAGCCCCTTTTTCCAAGTACACTTTATTTACATCAGTAATTTCATATTCCCCTCTAGCACTTGGCTTGATATTCTTGGCAATTTCCACTACTGAATTATCATAAAAATACAAACCGGGTACCGCATAATTTGATTTGGGTTCTAACGGTTTCTCTTCAATAGAAAGCGCTTTAAAATCAGCATCAAATTCGACTACACCGTATCGTTCCGGGTCTGAAACATGATACGCAAATACGACCCCACCTTTAGGATTGGTATTGGATTGCAACAATTCATCCATATTGGATCCAAAGAAAATATTATCCCCTAAAACCAAAGCTACGCTGTCTTTCCCTATAAATTCTTCTCCAATAACAAAAGCTTGCGCTAATCCATTAGGAATGGCCTGCTCCGCATAACTAAATTGACAACCAATTGAAGACCCATCGCCTAATAATTTTTTGAAATTAGGCAAATCATGAGGAGTTGAAATAATTAATATTTCATTGATTCCCGCCATCATCAAAGTAGACAATGGATAATAAATCATGGGTTTGTCATAAACCGGCATCATTTGTTTGCTCATGGCCAGTGTTAACGGATGTAAACGGGTCCCGGAACCTCCGGCTAATATAATTCCTTTCATATATTTTTTATTTTTTTGCCACAAAGGCACTAAATTTCACAGGTATAATTTTTAATCTAAAATAATTTATTTTTTTAACTAATACCTTACAAAGGAAGTTTTTTCTATAGTTAAATCTACATCAGTTAAAAAAACGGACAACTGATCACTAATTATACTGCTTCTCGTAATAATTTGCATACTCCCCCGAAGTAATATTATTCAGCCAGGTTGGATTTTCCAAATACCAATTTACGGTCCTTTCCAATCCTTGTTCAAAAGTAACCGATGGTTTCCATCCCAATTCTCTGTTTATCTTACTGGCATCAATAGCATAACGCAAATCATGTCCGGGACGGTCTTTTACGTACGAAATTAATTGTTCCGAAGTTCCGGACTCCCTTCCTAATTTCTCATCCATTATTTTGCAAAGCAATTTAACCAAATCAATATTTTGCCATTCGTTAAATCCACCAATATTATACGTATCATGGTTAACTCCTTCATGAAAAACCAAATCAATAGCTACCGCATGATCTTCTACAAATAACCAATCTCGGGTATATTTCCCGTCACCATAAACGGGTAAGGGTTTGTTTTGAATGATATTATTGATGAATAATGGAATCAATTTTTCAGGAAAATGAAACGGCCCGTAATTATTGGAACAATTGGTCAACACATAAGGCAAGCCATACGTTTCTCCATACGCTCTGACAAAATGATCCGAACTGGCTTTTGAAGCCGAGTACGGAGAATTAGGATCATACGCAGTAGTCTCCGTAAACAATCCTTCGGCACCTAAACTGCCATAAACCTCATCGGTACTGATGTGGTAAAAACGTTTTCCTTCGTAATTGCCTTGCCAAGTAGCCTTAGCCGCATTCAATAAATTCATCGTTCCGATAACATTTGTTTTCACAAAAGACAACGGATCGGTTATAGAACGATCCACATGAGATTCGGCAGCTAAATGCAAAACACCATCAAATTGATGCTCCGCAAACAATTGATCAATGAATGGCGCATCAACGATATCTCCTTTTATAAAAGTATAGTTAGGCGCTTTTTCAATATCAACAATATTTTCGAGATTCCCAGCATACGTGAGTGCATCCAAATTAACAATTTGATATTGCGGATACTTCTTTACAAAAAGCCGTACGACATGGGACCCAATAAAACCGGCACCTCCGGTGATTAGTATTTTTTTCATTTTTAGATTTTATTTTTAATTCGTTTTAACAAAACTTCCCGAAATTTATTTTTTTCCCTGGCCTAGAGCGTGCGAAAAATAAAATTTAGTCAGTTTCTTTTTTGTTTCCCCTGTCCTAGAGAGTGCGGAAAATAAAATTTAGTTAGTTTCTTTTTTGTTTCTCCCTGTCCCTAAAGGGAGCAAAAAAGAAACACAAAATCCGATTTAAAATTAACAGGCTTTATTTAAATTACGTTTTGGATTTTCGGCTCCCTTTAGGGGTGGGACAAAACGGAAATTTCACACAACTCCTAACTCATAACCCACCTTTCATACAAACAGCTAAACTCTCTTTATAATCCGGAACAACAATACCATAAACTCGTTTAATCTTGCTTTTATCCAATAAAGAAAAAGCTGGACGTTTGGCAGGTGTAGGATAAGCCGCTGAGGGAATTCCTTTCACTTCACAAGTATACCCACCAATTTCCTGGATTGCCAGGACAAAGTCATACCAGCTGATTTCTCCTTCATTCGAATAATTATAGATTCCGGCAATCCAGTCTGGTGCTGTTACAATAGTCATCATAGCCTGAGCTAAATCGGCAGCATAAGTAGGCGAACCAATCTGATCGTTAACCACACTGATCGTATCTCGTTCTTGCAATAATCGTTGCATGGTTTTTACAAAATTGTTTCCAAATCTGCTATACACCCATGAAGTTCTAATGATAATTGCATCGGGATTTGCTTTCAAACAAGCTAACTCTCCCGCTCTTTTGGTTACTCCATACACATTAACAGGTTGCGTTAGGACCTCCTCGCTCAATGCGACAGCTGATGTCCCGTCAAAAACGTAATCAGTAGAAATATGAATTAGTTTTACAGAATGATCTTTCGTATATTGAGCAATAATGGCGACCGCTAAATGATTAACAATATCCGCTAATTCGTGTTCTGTTTCTGCTTTATCAACGGCTGTATAGGCACCACAATTTAATATAAAATCTGGAGTAATTTCTTCTAATTGACTTTGTAAAATCGACAAATTATCCAAGGACACTTGCGTTCTGTCTGCAAAAACCCATTCGAATTGGGAGTAATTATTAGACAATACCTTTAATTCCGAACCCAATTGCCCTTTGGCACCAATAACTAGTATTTTTTTCATTTTTATTTTTTCAACGCCAAAAACATTTGGCATAAAAGATTCCGGTTACCCTTTTATATTTAATAAACCACTGATCTACAAACTAACTTTATTTTTTAGCTAAAGCTTCAGAAATTTACCTTGCTAATCTGGCTTTCAAACGTAATGATTAAAATTAACTCAAAATCTAATTGACAACTTTTAACGGTAAATTTTTAAACAATGAAACATTTTTTAAGACTTTAGGCAGTCTTAAATGGAATCGATCGTTACCCTAGACTATTCTCACTTTTGTAAAACAATTTCCCAATTTTGTTAATATGCGAAAGCAAATCAACATTTGATATTTTTCGTTTTAGAGACAAATCTATTTTATAAGGGAGTAATAAATCATCTAATGCATTCTCTATTTCTAAAAACTCTGGAAAAGTTAATGAATTCTCGATGATCGTCAAATCAATATCAGAACCTGCTTTAAAATTCCCTTTAGCTCTAGAACCATAAATAACAACGCTATCAATTCCTTCATAGCTTGCAAAAACCTGATTTATTTTGTCTATATCTTTCTGTTTTAAGCCAAATTGTATCATTCTAAAATTCTTTCATTTTTTCTTTAAAAGAGACAAACAAATCGTAATACTGATTTAATATTCTGTCTCTAATATCGTTTGCTGTACTTACGTTATAAGTATGCGTAGATTGGTTTCTACTTTTTATCATTTCCATCCATTGTGCCCCATCCTGAATCAATCCTTTTTGAAAGGCTTCTCTTGTAGCATCTCTAGACCCTGTGATAGTCGTATTTCCCTGGTATTCAAAATAATCTTTCATTACATTCCAAGCCAACTCATGTGTAAATTCAAAAGCTTGAATAAGCCCTTGTTCTTCCAATTCATTCAAATTACCTTTCGCTATGAATTTCTGCAACTGTCCCAGTGCTTTCAGATAATTTCCAAAACGTTGTTTCCATCGAATATCTTCTTCCATATTTTAGTTCCATTTAAATTTTTTTTACTTTAATCGCCAAAAATATTTTAACTCTGTAACAAAAACTTTTCCGGAGCACTGCCACTGGTTAAACCAACAATCGTAATGCCCTTAACGTCTCTTTTGCAAACTTTACATGTAAAACCAAATTTTGATATAACCACAACTTTAAACCTAAAACCTAGCGCCCAAAACCTAACACCAATTTCAAAACTCCCAATCAATATCCTCAAAACTCGGCAAAACCAAATCCTTTTGAGAAACAATAACTTCATCAGGACTCACTTGCCAATCAATGGCCAAAGTAGGATCATCATACCGAATCCCTCTTTCGCTCTCCTTATGATACAATTGATCTACTTTGTATAGCACCGAAGCAGTTTCACTCAAAACCGAAAAACCATGGGCAAAACCGTGGGGAACCATCAATTGTTTTTTATTGGCTGCACTTAAAATCACACTAAAATGCTGTCCATAAGTTGCTGATTTTTTGCGTAAATCGACCGCCACATCAAGGATTTCTCCTTCAAGCACCCGCACCAATTTAGCTTGTGCAAAAGGATTAATCTGCAAATGCAATCCCCGAATCACCCCGCGTTTGGAGAAAGACTGATTGTCTTGTATAAATTGATAGGACATCCCATGTTCATGAAATTGAGCCTGATTGTAGGCCTCAAAAAAATAACCCCTCGAATCTTCAAAAACTGTTGGGGTAATAAGTACTAAATCTTTTATATTTGTTTTTTCAATGGTCATCTTGTAATTGTAATTTTATTTATTCTATCATTTAATTATAAGTAAGTCGAAAGTTTAAAAGTCGTAAAGTCAAAAGAATTAACTTTAAGTAAAACAGCTTTAAATCAAATTTTTACATGATTTTATCCTGATTTTAAAATACGACATTATACCAGGGTTATTACTTAATACAGAAAGCCAAACAACCACAATGGAATTTTATTTTGAAAACCATACTCAATATCGTCTGCGGCGATATAGGAATTTTCGATACCTTCAATTTGTTTCATCGACTTATCCTTTCCTCCAATTTCAAAAGAATATAAATCATTTACAAAAAAATCAGTTTTTTCGTGATGGCTCAACTTATTTTTATACCCCAATTGATTTGCAAAAAAGGTCTCTCTAGCCTTACCAATAGTAGCTTTTGAAGGAGAAAGTGTAAACATTAAATTTGTGTTTTCTAAATAAATCTTAGCTGGTTTTTGCAATTTCACACTTCCTTTAGCTTCTTTTTGCAAGTTAATGGTCAAACCTACTTCTTCCAAATAATGTAGATAAGTCATTAAAGTAGTTCTATTTATACCAATTTTATCACTTAAATTACTCACATTAGGTATAAAAGGAACCGATTCAGAGATTATAGCCAACAATTGTTTGATTTTTGGAACAAAGCCCAAATCAACACCTCGCAATAAAGGTAACTCAATTTTCATTGTGGGATATTCTTTTATATCATTACGAATCCTACTAAAACCAATAAAAGATTACAGTAGTTTATTTTCAATCGAATTTATTGCACTAAATGGAATTGCCGTAATAGAATTGCTCCTTTTTTGAACCAAGTCACCCCCATAAATCACATATCCCCCTTCTTTCTGAGCTAGTTTATTCCAATAAACAACTCCTTTAAAATAATCAATGGTTATTGTTTGCCCTGATTTTATCTCAATAGGAATTATATCCATCCCATTATCAATAATCAAGTCTATTTCTTTCCCTAAATTATCTCTCCAAAAATAAAGGTTATTGGTCTTGGCTTTATTAAATCTACTTTTAAGAAAATCAACAATAATCAAATTTTCAAAAAGCGCACCTCTAAATGGATGAACGTCAATTTGCTCACTATTTTGAATTCCCAATAAGGCAGACGCTAATCCCGTATCATAGAAATATAATTTAGGCATTTTTACAACTCTTTTGTTAAAATTAGAGTGATACGGTTGTAAACGGAACACTACAAAACTAGCTTCCAAAACACTAATCCAAGAACTAATCGTCTTTGTATCAACACCTATTTCTACCGCCAAACTATTCATATTCAACAACTGACCAATTCTACCAGCACATAATCGCAAGAATTTTTCAAAAACCACCAAATTGGTTATATTCTTAATCAGCCTAACGTCTCGCTCAATATATGTTCTAATATAATTTGAATACCACTGCGTAGTATCAACAGTGTCATTATATAACGAAGGATAGCAACCTTTAAAAATAGTCTGGCTAATAGTACGCTCCTTATCACCTATTTCGTGCAAAGTCAGTGGTAACAGATTAAGATAACCCACTCTTCCTGCTAAGCTCTGAGATATGCTTTCCTGCAACAAAAAATTATTTGAACCCGTTATAATAAATAAACCTTTTACAACTGATTCATCAAGGATTTGTTGCAAATAGGAAAAAATATCTGGAACTCTTTGCGCCTCATCAAATATTGCTCCATTGGGATAGTTTGACAAAAAGCCTCTTGGGTCTTCAATAGCAAACAAACGAATGTCGGGATTTTCAAAACTCACATACTCCTTGTCTTTAAAAATCCACCGTACCAAGGTAGTCTTACCAGACTGTCTCGGTCCAACCACGGCAACTGCTTTAAACTGCTTTGCCAAAGCTATAATTTCTTTTTCTGCTTCTCTACGTATCATTCTACAAATCTATACAATTACGGAATCAAATTCCATAATTGTATAGATTTTTTTAATCTGCGCCAATCTGCGTGAAATTTTTTTAACGCATCGGCGTGAAACTTTTCTATTTAAAACAATCAATATCAAATCGATATTCATCTTGAATTTCTCCTAACAAATAATCTCCCATGACCAATAATTTTGCTCCTTCCTTGAGTGCTTGAATACTACTTACGTACCCTTGAGGAATATAGAGAATATCAAGTGTTTCAGCATTTATTTATAATAAAAGAGAGTGATTTTAACCTTTTGGAAGGATTCTCCCAATTATCAATGGCAATCAATTCAATTTTAAAACTACCTTGTACAACAGAAAACCACCGTTGCTCTGTGCGGTGTCCTTACCACCCACGAACAAATGTGGTTTCGCTATTTTCTATGAGATAAATTCTTTTTATAGCCTTTGAATCAAAAGAATTATTAAATCGAAGGGTACCTCTAGTATCAGAATGATTTCCTCCTATAATTATTTTTGAAATTATTTTATTGGCAGTTGCAAATAGAACGTATTATTTGTCATCATAATGAAATCTACATTGAATAATAATACATTTTTGATCAATCCCTTTTGTTCCTTTTATGGAATAAACTAATCTATGTTCACCTGTAATTCTTCTTGACCAAAATCCTTTTAACCCAAACTTTAAAGGTTCTGGTTTTCCAATCCCTTTAAAACAATTTTGCTTAATTGATTTTATTAACTCTTTAATTTTATCAAGTACATCAGCATCATTTTCTATCCAATAGGTAAAATCTTCCCAACCATGACTTGTAAATTCGATATTCATATGAAGATAATATTTGTTTTTGTCGTTCTCGATAGCTGTCGGGAGGAATCGCCATTCTTCATTCCAGTTTGTGATTTAGAATCATTGCGATTTCATGATTTTGTAAATTCTATTAATCTAATGAATAGGGAATTGTTTCTCCTTCCTTTAGTTGACCAATAGATTCTTGAAGTCTATTCCTATTACTCTTGGTGGATAACAGATGCTCTGTTTCCAAAAGTGAATTATATTCTTGAATTGACATAATGACAACCGCTTCATTCTCTTTATTTCTAGGAACTACAATTACTTCCATCGATTGAGAAACATAATCAAAGTATTCTTTCATCCCTTTTCTTAATGCTGAAATTGTTATCGCTTTCATAATTTATTATTTTTTTTACAAATGTACAAAAAAATGTACTTAATATTGTACCACTTAACAATGTTTTATTTACGGGGATATCTGGATATTTTTACACGCCGATTTTCGCTGATCTAGCTCCACGCCGATTTTCGCAGATTCTTTAAAATCTTTAAAAAATCGGCGCTAATCTGCGCTTTTTTAATCTGCGCCAATCTGCGTGAAATTTTTATTTAGAAATTAGTTACGTTGTTTAAAAAAAGCATGGACAACTGCCGAAATCCGCTCCCTCTCCTCATTCGTCAAATTAGAACCGGAAGGCAGACACAACCCCTTTTCAAATAAAGTTTCAGCAACTGTACTACTATAGTATGGGTACTTCTCAAAAATAGGTTGCAAATGCATTGGTTTCCACAGAGGACGACATTCAATATTGGCTTGCTCGAAAGCCAACCGTAAAGCTTCTCTATTAATTCCTTTCACTGCATCAGGTTCCACCACAATGGAACTCAGCCAGTAATTAGCAAAATAATCATCATTTGGTGCTTCAAAAACGGTTACTGCTGCAATATCCTTGAATAAATCGACATAAAAAGCATGCATTTTTCTTCGCAAAGCCACATGGTCGTCTAAAACTTCCATTTGACCGCGGCCGATACCAGCACAAATAGTACTCATCCTGCAGTTACATCCTATCCACTGTACTGGTAATGCGGCGCATCATCTCTCGATCGTTCTTTTTTGCAAATCGATTACTGTTTTTTATTTTTCTCTTGCAAAACCTGTTTTGCATTCAATCCTGTTACAACTTTTTTACCTGTTCTAGCTTCCAATTCTTGGAGAGCTACTTTGGCTACATTGCCCCCCTGTTGAGCCACTTTTTGACTCTCTTCAAAACTTTTAGGATTTACGGCTTGCGAAATATCTTTGGTAGAAGCCTCCGCTAGCATATTCAAAATCAATTCTGTATTAGTCATATTGTCCCGCAGATTTTCCTTTTTCAATCCCTTCAAAATTTTATACTCTTTAGTAGTTTTATCCGACCAAGCTTTGGTAATAATATCGGTTAATGTTGCAAACTGAATTCCTTCTTTCAGCCCTTTGTTTTTCCATTCATCGGTCAGTTCTTTTCGGATTTCAATACTTTTCAGTCGTTGATTGATCCAACTTTCCGAATAACCCAATTGCAAATACTGTTCTAAGGCGCGATCGATCGTCAGTTCAGGATCTTGCATTTCATCCAAACGTTCTAATGCTATTTGTGCCAACCAAAGTTTAAAAGGTTCCGCTGTTGGTGAAGGTATCGATTGTATCAGTCTGAAAAGCTGCTCTGTATCTGCCACATCAGTTTTATAAAACTTTCCATCGGCAGATTGCATTTTCAGTTGTACGATATCCTCGTACAACTGGCTCCCTTCCTTGGACAACTTCTTTTTTAAATCCGTCCAATACCTTCTAGGGATTGTACTATCGGTTAGTACAAGAATAACATCCACTATAGAAAAATACCATTTCTCTTGTTCAGAATCCCAAAGGGTGCGCACTTTTTTTTCTTCAAATAACTGTAAAGCTTGGCGTTGTGTCATACTCTATATTTTTAAAAGTTTACTTTTACAAAGATCGTATATCCGTTATTTGCATACTTATCAACTTTCAGTTTCGAACTGACAATAGCTAACAGATAACTACAAACCGAAAAACCTTCTCACTACCCCGGCAATCCGCTCCCTGTCTACATTCGTCAAATTAGAACCGGAAGGCAGACACAACCCCTTTTCAAATAAAGTTTCAGCAACTGTACTTCCATAGTATGGGTACTTCTCAAAAATAGGCTGTAAATGCATTGGTTTCCATAAAGGACGACATTCAATATTAGCTTGTTCGAAAGCCAAACGCAAAGCTTCTCTATTAATTCCTTTCGCTGCATCAGGTTCCACCACAATGGAACTCAGCCAGTAATTAGCAAAACAATCATCTTTTGGAGCTTCAAAAACGGTTACTGTTGCAATATCCTTGAATAAATCAACATAAAAAGCATGCATTTTTCTTCTCAAAGCCACATGGTCGTCTAAAACTTCCATTTGACCGCGGCCGATACCAGCACAAATATTACTCATTCTATAATTATACCCTATTTCACTGTGTTGATAATGCGGAGCATCATCTCGCGATTGGGTCGCAAAAAACACAGCTCTGTCTTTCAACTCCTTCGTTCGAGTAACAATAGCACCACCTCCGGAAGTGGTAATGATTTTATTTCCATTAAAAGATAGAACTCCAATATCTCCGAAAGTACCGCATTTTTGTCCCCTATAACTGCTCCCTAATGCTTCCGCACTGTCTTCTAGAATTGGAATACCATATTTATCCGCTATTGTTCTAATTTCATCAATTTGATACGGCACACCATACAAATGCACTGCAATAATCGCTTTAGGCGTTTTTCCTGTAGCAATTCGGTCTACAATAGCTTCTTCTAAAGCAATCGGGCATAGATTCCAGGTGTCCGTTTCACTGTCAATAAAAACAGGAATTGCCCCTTGATACAATATAGGATTAGCCGAAGCCGAAAAAGTCATACTCTGACAAAGCACTTCATCACCTGCTTGAACTCCTAATAAAATCAGACCTAAATGTATCGCTGCCGTACCCGAACTTAAAGCTCCGACATGAGTTTCATTTCTTAAGTAATTTTCAAGGGCCTGCTCAAAAGCATCAACATGAGGTCCTCCAGTAGTAATCCAATGTGTTTCTAAAGCTTCTTGGATATACCGTTCTTCAAAACCACTTCGCTGAGACAATGATAAAAAAATTCGATTTTTACTCATTGAGTTTCCAATAATTGGCTTCGTAACGAACATCATCATCACTAACATTGTGCAATGGTAAAGTCGAAAACGATAATAGTTTCGAATGGGATTCTAGGGATTCAATAGCATTGGCATAACCAGCCGGAATATGCAGCATTTTACTTTCTGACGCTAATAAAGTAACGGTCTCAATTGTTAAATCTTTAGAAGGTTGCTCCCAGTCATCAATTTTTACATAATGAATCCTGAAAGAACCACTCAAACAATAAAAATTTTTGGAGTCTAATTTATGTCCTTGCCAAGCACGCACAGGATGCGCATCAGAATTACTGATAATATAAAATCGTTCAATGCCATTAAAACTAAAATCATTGACGTACGATACCGTACCGCGGTGATCCGAAAAATTTCCTCCTGTAATTATTGTGGGTTTCACGTATATAATATTTTGTCATTATAAAATAGTCCGGGTATCAGTTCGAGCGCAGTCAATCACCAAATACTTAAAAAATCGCTAACTCAGGTCCCGATACCTTCAAACTGAACCCTGAACACTCTTGTTACCACTCCTTTTCACCGTCCTTAAATAAAAAGCATAAAAAAACAACATTTGAAATTAAAAGGAGGACTGCCAGTGGCAGTCAGGTTAATAAATACAACCGTTTTTACGCTTTTGATTTGCAGGCTTGATTTTTTTGTTTCTTTTTTGATCAAGCAAAAAAGAAAAGAACATGT